>JBBDSI010000074.1:6578-9831 GCA_040905005.1 Pseudohongiellaceae bacterium | reverse complement strand
CGCGAGCCCGCCGCTCACAAGCAGAACGACGCTTCTGCGCCGCTGAGCGGCGGGCGCGGGTCGGAAAATTCAGGGATGAATTTTCAGACCCAGTAGGTTAAAAGCAGGTTAAAAGAGCACCCTGCAGCGGATCGTGCCATTCACCTCGTTCAGCCTCGCCAGCGCCAGTTCGCTGTACTGCTGATCGATGTCCATCACCACGTAGCCCACCTTGTTATTGGTCTGCAGGTATTGCGAGGCGATGTTGATGCCGATATCGGAGAATATGCTGTTGATCTCGCTAAGGACACCTGGCACGTTTTTGTGTATGTGTAACAGCCGGTGATGGTCCGGGTGGGCCGGCAGGCTCACCTCGGGGAAGTTTACCGCAGTGTGAGTGGAGCCGTTGTCGCTGTAGCGCACGAGTTTCTCGCTGACCTCGACACCGATGTTCTCCTGTGCCTCCATGGTGCTGCCGCCGACGTGTGGCGTGAGGATGCAGTTGTCGAAATCCCGCAGCGGCGAGACGAATTCCTCGTCATTGGATTTCGGTTCTACCGGGAATACATCGATGGCCGCGCCGGCGATCCGCCGTTCGCGCAGTGCGGCCGCCAGCGCGTCTATGTCCACGACGGTACCGCGCGAGGCGTTGATCAGCACGGCCTCGGGCCGCATCCAGGCCAACTCCTTGGCCCCGATCATATTCTGTGTCTCCGGCGTCTCCGGTACATGCAGGCTCACCACGTCGCTCTCGCGAATCAGGGCTTCCAGCGATTCCACCTGGGTGGCATTGCCCAGGGGCAGCTTGGTGACCACGTCGTAGAGCAGCACCTCCATGCCCATGCCCTCGGCCAGTACACTGAGTTGCGAGCCGATGTTGCCGTAGCCGACGATGCCCAGCTTCTTGCCGCGCACCTCGAAGGAGCCCTTGGCGGCCTTGTTCCAGATGCCGCGGTGCAACGCCGCATTCTTTTCCGGCGTGCCGCGCAGTAGCAGAATCGCCTGGCCGATGACTAGCTCGGCGACGCTGCGCGTATTGGAGAAGGGAGCATTGAACACGGGGATGCCGCGTACCAGTGCCGCCTGCAGATCCACCTGGTTGGTACCGATGCAGAAGCAGCCGACGGCCAGCAACTTGTTCGCCGCGGCGAAGACATCCTCGGTAAGCTGGGTGCGGGAACGGATGCCCAAGAAGTGTGCACTGGCCACTTTCTCCTTGAGCTCGTCGGCGTCCAGCGACGTCTTGATATACTCGACGTTTTCGTAACCGGCTTTGGTCAATGTTTCCAGCGCACTCTGGTGCACGCCTTCCAGTAACAGGAAATGAATCTTTCTTTTTTCCAGGGAAATCGGGTGCATGCGGTAGGTCTTTCGCGTTAGTCGGTAGTGTAAGTGGGCGGTGGTCGGTGGTGTTAGTTGGTGGTGCTTGTCGGTTCCGGTGCCTGGCAACCGTGGCGCATGGTAACATACTCCGCCCTCGAATTGATTGCCGCTATAGTCGCTGGCCTGGCCAGCAGTGGCGGTAGGGGCGAATTACTCTCGTTACACAGGCACACAATGAACAGCACAGAATTACAGGACGCCCTGGCCGACATCGTCGGCTCTGAATGGGTGAAGAGCGACCCGGAAGACAAGCAACACTATGGCAGGGACTGGACGCGCCAGCACGAGGCAGCCCCTGCCGCGGTCGTCTTGCCCGCGTCCATCGAAGAGGTGCAGCGGCTCGTGCGACTCGCCAACGAGGAGCGACTCGCCCTCGTGCCGTCTGGCGGGCGCACCGGTCTTAGCGGCGGGGCCGTGGCCAGTCAGGGCGAAGTCGTGGTGGCCTTCGACCGCATGAACCGGATCCTCGATTTCAACGCCACCGATCGGCAGGTCATCTGTCAGGCCGGCGTCATCACCGAGCAGTTGCAACAGTTCGCAGAAGACAAGGGGCTTCACTATCCGGTAGATTTCGCCTCCGCGGGGTCGAGTCAGATCGGTGGCAACGTCGCCACCAATGCCGGTGGCATCAAGGTGATTCGCTATGGCATGACGCGCAACTGGATCGCCGGCATGAAAGTCGTCACCGGCAAGGGTGATGTGCTGAACCTGAACCGCGGACTGACCAAGAACGCGACCGGCTACGACCTGCGGCACCTGTTCATTGGCTCAGAGGGCACGCTCGGCCTGATTGTCGAGCTCACCGTCAGTCTCTGCAGCCCGCCGGTGGACCCCTCGGTACTGCTGTTGGGCGTGGAGCGCATGGAAGATACCATGCCAGTGCTGGAGGCGTTCCAGAACAAGCTCAGCCTGACCGCCTTCGAGTTCTTCTCCAACAAGGCCCTGGCGCACGTGGTCGCGGAAAAGGGCCTGCCGCGACCCTTCGAATCCGAAACAGCGTTCTATGCCCTGATCGAGTTCGAGAACCGCTCCGAACAGGACATGGACGCCGCCATGTCACTGTTCGAACACTGCCTCGAGCAGGGCTGGATCAGTGACGGCACCATCAGCCAGAGTCTCACCCAGGCCGAGAGCCTGTGGCGACTGCGGGAAGACATCTCGGAGACTATCGCCCGCTTCACGCCCTATAAGAATGACATCTCCGTCAAAGTCTCCGCCGTGCCCGATTTCCTGGCCGAGGTGGACGAACTGGTAACAGCCGCCTATCCGGATTTCGAAATCATCTGGTTCGGGCACATCGGCGACGGCAATGTGCACCTGAATATTCTCAAGCCGGAAGACCTGGCGCCGGAAACTTTCTTTGAACGCTGCGGCGAGGTGTCGGACCTGGTATTCGATATAGTCAGGAAATACGGTGGCAGCATCTCCGCCGAGCATGGAGTCGGTCTGCTCAAGAAGCCGTTTCTGCACTATGCAAGGGGGGCGGAAGAGATCGCTTACATGCGCGCGATGAAACGCGTGTTCGACCCCAATGGCATTCTCAACCCCGGCAAACTGATCGACGTCAGCGCGGCTGAGTGAGGCGGCTGCGCCCGTTTGTAAGAACTTTACGGCAGTCGGATTCGAATAATCAGGGTTTTTTGCAAAATTACCTTTTCAACAAGCAGACTATGGGCGTACACTAATTCTTGCGGGTTGTCCGTAGGTATTATTGTGTCAACCCGATTTCATTTTTTGATCAGCACGAGAGCACTATGTCAGAGTTAGTAGAAGGTACCGTTAAGTGGTTTAACGATGAGAAGGGATTCGGCTTCATCGAACAGGAAGGTGGCAAGGATGTTTTTGTACACTTCAGCGCCATCAACGGTTCCGGCAGAAGGAGCCTGCACGA
>JBBDSI010000074.1:5084-6478 GCA_040905005.1 Pseudohongiellaceae bacterium | reverse complement strand
TCTCGACACCCGAGCTCGTGCCGAGAAACAGGCGATCCGCTCCCCGCTCCGCGAACAGGCCATTGGTCACAACGCCGACGATCTGGTTCAGGTCGCGTTCCAGCTTGCGTGGTTCCATGATTTCCAGGTTATGGACATCGAGGATGTGATTGCCGTTGTCGGTGACGCAGTCTTCACGCCATACCGGGTCTCCTCCCAGCTTGACGATCTCGCGGCCGACATGGCTGCGCGCCATGGGGATGATTTCCACCGGCAATGGGAACCTGCCCAGAAGCTTCACCATCTTGCTCTCGTCGGCGATGCAGACGAATTCCCTGGACGCTGCGGCGATGACCTTCTCCCGGGTGAGGGCGGCGCCACCGCCCTTGATCAGTTGCAGATGATCATTGGTCTCATCGGCGCCGTCCACGTAGAAGTCCACCAGGCCGACCGCGTTGAGGTCGAAGACCGGGATGTCGAGCTCCTTGAGGCGCCGGGCCGATTCTTCCGAACTCGCGACGGTGCCTTCGATGTCGTTCCTGATGGCAGCGAGTTCGGTAATGAAGTAGTTGGTCGTGGAGCCGGTGCCCACACCGATGACCATGCCACTCTCCAGCTTGTCCCTGACGTAATCGAACGCCGCCCGGGCCACTGCCTGCTTCAACTCATCCTGATTCATTGGTCTCCCTCGACCCCCTCTTTTTCGCGTTGTCGGATGTGCGCACTGCCAAACGCTGTCCCATGCGTACCTTATCACCCGCGGTGAGGGACTTGTCCAATGCTATCGCCTCGGCCCCAAAAAGCACGATCACTGTCGAGCCCAATTTGAACAGGCCAAGCTCCGCGCCGGTCTCAAGGCGCACCGGCTCGCTGCCGTCACCAAAGTCAGTGACTACTGGCCGGCGAGGCCCCGGCCGGGGGCAGACCTGCCCGTCCCAGACCACCTCGATGCTCGCGACGATCATGGCGCCTACCAGAATTACCGCCAGCGGCCCCGCCTCACTGTCGAACAAGCACACCAGTCTCTCATTGCGGGCAAAAAGCTCCGGCACGGCTTCCGTGGTGACGGGATTGACCGAAAACAGGCGGCCGGGCACATAGATCGTGCGCTCCAGCGTGCCCGTGAGCGGCATGTGTACGCGGTGATAGTCTCTGGGCGCCAGGTAGACGGTGGCGAAGCTGCCGTTGTGGAAGCGCCGGGCCAGCGCTTCGTCGCCCCCCAGCAGATCCCCGAGGCTATACAGCTTGCCCTTGGCCTGCAGCAGCTGACTCTCGAGGACGGCGCCGTATTGGCTGATATTGCCATCGGCCGGGCAGACGACCACGCCGGGTCCGGTTGCGACCGGCCGCGCGTCTGCTTTCAGGCGGCGCGTGAAGAAATCATTGAAGCTCGCATAGTCCTCGATCCGCTCCTG
>JBBDSI010000074.1:0-4984 GCA_040905005.1 Pseudohongiellaceae bacterium | reverse complement strand
ACGAGATAGGTCAGCCCGGAGCGGTGATGGGACAGGCAATGGGTGATGACCCGCTTGCCGGGGACGATGCCTCGGCGCGCGAGTTTTTCCCGGAGCAGGTCACGCGGCAGCAGGCGCAGGTCGTTGTCCCGGTCCATCAACTCCACCCAGTCGAGATTGATCGCGCCAGGGACATGACCGTTGCGCAGGGCGGTAACCCGGGTACCGGTGTATTCCTCCGGCGAGCGGGCGTCCCAGATCAGCACGTCCGGGTCCTCGATTGCCTGCAGCACGTCCTCCTTGTCAGCCAGCACCCGCCTGTCGATGCCGCACTCGTAGTCCGTGGGCGTGACGCTGGCTGCGTCGGTGCTCAGGGGAAAGCCCCCCTGGCGCCAGGCCACCAGGCCCCCGTTCAGGTAGGAGTAGCGCGCGTGACCAATCACGTCGAGGGTCCAGATCAGCCGGCCGGCCCAGCCGCCGCCCTCGTCATCGTAGGCGATCACGTGGCGGTCGGGACTCAAGCCGATGCGGCTGAACAGGGCATCCAGTCGTGCCTTGTCGGGCAACTTGCCGGGGGCTGGCTTGCCGCCACTGACCAGCTCCGCCGGTTCCACCAGCACGGAACCGGGTATATGCAGCGCCGAGAATACGCGCGCCTGACAAACTGCTACCAGCAGGAATTTATCATCCGGCAGGCAAGCCGCCAGTTCTGACGGTTCGATGATCAGGTCCGGTGAAGTTTCTGTCATGGTTTAAGTCCTGCCTGGTCTGAGTGGCATCCGTTTGCAGTGGCGCGCGGCAATGTCTCTCAATAGGGCGCTGCAGATGTTGCCGCGTTTTCGACCACAGGCGCTGCAGCGTAGCGCGCCGATCGGGAAACGGCCAGCGTCAATAGTCCGGCGCCGGGAGGGTATCGCGCAGATGGCAGTAGCTCTGCCAGCGCAGGCGATGGATGGCACCGTCGTGCAGCGCCTGCTCGATGGCGCAGCCCGGCTCCCCCTGGTGCCGGCAATTACGGAAGCGACACTGTCCGGCCAGCGCGCGTAGTTCCGGAAAACCCTGTAGCACCTGCTCGCTGTCGAGGTGGGCGAGATGAAATTCGCGGATGCCCGGTGAGTCGATGAGGTCGCAGTGACGCAGATGATACAGGCGAGCGGTCGTCGTGGTATGGGTGCCCTTGCCCCGGGCCTCGGACAGGTCGCCGACTATTGTCAGTGCGTCGCCGCCGAGACGATTGATCAGCGAGGACTTGCCCACGCCCGACTGACCGACCAGGATCGTGGTCTGTCCGGCCAGCGCCTCTTCCAGCGCCTGCATGCCGCTGCCGTCGCTGGCACTGACGCGAAACACCGGATAGCCAAGCCGGTCATAGATTGACAACATATTGACCAACTCCAATTGGTTGCTGTCATCGAGTAGATCTGTCTTGTTTAACACCAGCACTGGCGCCAGTCCCAGGTGCTCCACGGCCACCAGATAGCGGTCGATGAGATTCATGAAGGGCTGGGGCACGGCGGCGATGACGATCAGCACACAGTCGATATTCGCCGCCAGGGGCCGCGCGCGCCCGCGGTTGTCGGGCCGGGAGAACACATTGCGCCGCTCGCCCCGGGCGAGGATCACGCCACTGCCGTCGGCGTCGGTCTCGTACACCACCAGGTCCCCGGTGACCAGGTCGGGCAGGTTGGCGCGCTGATGACACTGCACCAGGGTACCTGCTGCTTCCCCGGCGAGGGCCTCCGCCTGCACCTGCCTGCCAAAATGGCTGACGATACGCCCGTTGCAAGCATCCCGGGACGCATCGCCGACCGGCCCGTCCAGGGCGCGCTGCTGCTGCGCGGCGATGCGCTGTTGCTGTTGCCTGGTGAGATGACGCTTGCTCATGACCGGAACCCTTTAAGGCGCGGAATTATTGCATATTCGACCTCCGGAAGCTTTGTTACAATCTGGGACCCCAACAATGGATTTGGATTCGCATGGACAAGAAACTGAACCTGATCTGGTTGGATCTGGAGATGACCGGCCTGCGACCGAACAGCGATCGCATCATCGAGATCGCGACACTGGTTACGGATTCCGATCTGAACATTCTCGCCGAGGGGCCAGTTCTCGCTATTAAGCAGAGCGAGGCGCTGCTCGAGGGCATGGATGACTGGAATCAGAAACAACACGGCGGCTCCGGCCTTGTCGAGCGGGTGCGCAATAGCAGGGTCAGTGAGGGCGAGGCCGAGCGCCAGACGCTCGCGTTTCTTGCACAGTATTCAGAGAAGAACGCCTCACCCATGTGCGGCAACAGCATCTGCCAGGATCGCCGCTTCCTCGCCAATTACATGCCCGAGCTCGAAGCCTTCTTTCATTACCGCAACCTGGATGTCAGTTCACTCAAGGAGCTGGCGCGGCGCTGGAAGCCCGCCATACTCGACAACTTCCAGAAGAAGGGCGCGCACCTGGCGATGGACGATATCAAGGACTCGGTCAACGAATTGCGTCACTACCGCGAGCACTTTCTCGACTGCTGAGATAGCGGCCATTATCCAGTGACCCTACGAATTGATCGGAGGGGTCTAATATCAATATTTTCCTCAGTGATTCGTAGCGTTGGGCGTACTCTCGGGCGGCCGCACGCCTGCAGGGAAGCAGGCGTCAGAGTGACGCAGGAGCCAAAGCCGAGTAGAGGCACTGGTGAAATATCCGGGTTGAGTGTTACACCTGATGCTGTTCCAGGGCCCATGTTACGTGCTCCCGCACCAGGGCTGACTCGTGCTGACGCCGAGCCTCGAGTGCATTGACTGTTTCAGGCGTGGACGGCGCATTGCCCAGTGCCACGGCGAGATTGCGTAACCAGCAGTGATAGCCGATGCGGCGTATCGGCGAGCCCGCGGTCCTTTCCAGAAACTCGGCTTCGCTCCAGTTGAACAGGGCAACGAGATCCGCATCGTCGAGGCCATGGCGGGGCTGGAAGTCTTCCTCCTCGCTCACTTCGGTGAACTTGTTCCAGGGGCATACCAGGTTGCAGTCGTCACACCCGAATACGCGATTGCCCATGGCCTTGCGGAATTCCATCGGGATACTGTCGCGCAGCTCGATCGTCAGATAGGAGATGCAGCGGGTGGCGTCGAGCTGGTGGGGACCGACGAAGGCATCGGTCGGGCAGACATCGAGGCAGGCACGACAGCTGCCGCAGTGGGCACTACCGGGATCGTCGGTGGGCAGCGGCAGGTCGGTGAACAGCTCGCCCAGGAAAAACCAGGAGCCGGCGCGGCGATTCAGCAACATCGTGTTCTTGCCGATCCAGCCGAGACCGGACTTCTCCGCCAGTGCCCGTTCCAGTACCGGGGCGCTGTCGACGAAGGCGCGGTAGCCGAAGCGGCCGGTGTGCGTCTCGATCCTCTCCGCCAGTGCCTGCAGGCGCCTGCGCATGAGTTTGTGGTAATCCCTGCCGCGCGCGTAGCGGGCAATATAGGCCTTGTGGCGCCTGCCCATGGCGGCCAGCGAGTTACGTCGGGTCGAGGCATAGTCCATGCGCACACAGATGGCGCGGATGCTTCCGGGATGCAGTTTCTCGGGGGCGCAGCGCAGATCGCGGTGGTTCGCCATGTAGTGCATGGTGCCGTGAAAGTTTCGCTCCAGCCAGGCGTCGAGCAAGGGGATGTACGGCGCCAGGTCGAGGTCGGTGATGGCGACCTCCTGGAAGCCGAGTTCTTCTCCCCAACGTTTGATGTCGGCGGCCAGTTGTTGCAGATCGAGACGGGACATTGGGATCAGAGGCTGCGCAGGATCTCGGCGGCGCGCGTGAGCGTGGCGTCGTCCTTGCAGAAGCAGAAGCGTACCACCGGCGTGCCCGGAGCCACTTCGTAGAAAGGCGTCAGGGGAATCGCCGCGACGCCTTTCTCTTGTGTCAGCCAGTTGGCGAACTCCGTATCGGTTTTGTCGCTGATCTCGCTGTAGTCCACCAGCTGGAAGTAGGTGCCGGCGGACGGGGCGAAGCGAAAGCGGGTGTCCGCCAGCAGCGTGCAGAAGCGGTCGCGCTTCTCCTGATAAAACGCAGGCAGTTCGGCGGCATGTTCGGGGCATTCGGCGAGGAAGTCGGCAAGGGCATATTGCAGAAAACTGGTGCTGGTGAAGGTGACGAACTGGTGCACCTTGCGGAACTCATGGCTCAGCGCCGGCGGCGCCACGCAGTAGGCCAGCTTCCAGCCGGTCGCGTGATAGGTCTTGCCGAAGGAGAAGACGGCGAAACTGCGCTCCTTCAGCTCGGGATGCGCCAGCACGCTGGCGTGGACCCTGCCATCGAACACCATGTGCTCGTACACCTCGTCGCTGAGCACGACGATCTCGCGCTCGCGAATCAACTCGGCAAGCGTATCGAGATCCGCCTGTTGCAGGATACCGCCGCAGGGGTTGTGTGGGGAATTGATGATGATCATCCGCGTCCGCGGCGTGATGGCATCACGCGTTCGCTCCCAGTCGATGCAGTAGTCGGGCACGCGCATGGGGACGTGCACCGTGCGCCCGCCGGCCAGCGTCACCGCCGGCTCGTAGGAATCATAGGCGGGATCGAACACGATGACCTCGTCACCCGGGCCAACCATTGCCTGCACGGCGTCGAACAGCGCCTCGGTCGCACCGCTGGTCACCGTGACCTCGGTCTCCGGGTCGGCCGCGTAGTGGTAAAGGGCATTCACCTTCTGCGCGATCTGCGCCCTGAGTTCCGGGATGCCGGTCATGGGCGGATACTGGTTCTTGCCGTCGTTGAGGTGGTGGCTGACCAACTCCCTGAGCCGAGGCGGACAATCGAAGTCGGGAAACCCCTGAGACAGGTTGATGGCCCCGTGCTCCTGGGCCATGCGCGACATCACCGTGAAGATGGTCGTGCCGACGTTGGGAAGTTTCGAGCGCAAGATCTGGATACCCCGATACGGTTGCTGGAGGAACAGGCCCATGCCAGCCTGACCAGCACATTCTAACCGACCCGCCAACCACAACCCACTCCGAGTAATGACTC
>JBBDSI010000073.1:0-1643 GCA_040905005.1 Pseudohongiellaceae bacterium | reverse complement strand
GTCCGTGACTGGCTCTTCCGCCTGCTAATGCAAATACGAGTGTTTCTCATTTATTCTCATTTTAATCAATGACTTAGAGCAATTTCTTGACATCCGACGCGCATCATTAGATGCTTTGTCAAACTCATTCCCAAGGACGATTTCATGAAAGCGGACGCCACTGTCATCAAGCATCTGAACAAGGCGCTGGGCAACGAACTCATTGCCATCAACCAGTATTTCCTGCATTCACGCATGTACGAGAACTGGGGCTTCAACAAGCTGGCGGAGAAGGAGTACGCGGAGTCCATCGACGAGATGAAGCATGCCGATGAACTGACCAAACGTATTCTCATGCTGGATGGGCTACCCAATTACCAGAAGCTCGGCAAGCTGCTCATCGGCGAGAACGTGCGGGAAATGCTCGAGTGCGATCTCAAGCAGGAGCAGCAGGCCTGCCCGGATCTCCGGGAAGGCATCGCCTACTGCGAATCCGTCAGCGACTATGTCAGTCGCCAATTGCTTGTCGCTATCCTGGAAAGCGAGGAAGAACACATCGACTGGCTGGAAACCCAACTGGAGTTGATCGACAAGGTCGGTCTCGAGAACTACCAGCAGTCCATGATCTAGTGTCCTAGCCCCGCGTTACCCCACGCCCAGCCATCGCTTTCAAACGCTCCGGGTTCATGTTCCAATGAGCCCGGACTCTCACCGTTACCCGCTGGGTAAGCCTGTATGCACGCGTGTATTGACCTGGGTTCCAACAGCTTTCACCTGCTGATCGGTGAATGGGACAAGGGTCGCATCCAGATAGTAGAACGCCTTAGTGAAAAAGTGCAGTTGGGTGAAAACGTCAGGAAGACTGGCAGAATCTCTCCCGAGGCGTTCTCCCGTGGCCTCGCCTGCCTGCATCGCTTCAGGGCTTTGATGAACGCCTATCCGCTGGAGCAGTATTGGGCGCTGGGCACCAATACCTTCCGCGTGACCGACAATGCCGGCGAGTTCGTCGCCGCGGCGCACAGACAGGTCGACATCGACATCTCCATCATTTCAGGTGTGCAGGAAGCCGTGCTGATCTACGCCGGTGTCATCACCTCGTTGCCGGTGTCGGACAATCACCGTCTGGTCATCGACGTGGGGGGTGGCAGCACCGAGATCATCATCGGCAAGGGTCACGATCGTCTGCTCACCGAGAGTCTCGCCATCGGCAGTGTCGCCTGGCGGGACCGCTTCTTCGCCGATCCGAAAGCGGGCAAGGGCGAGCTCGACAAACAGTTGCAGAAGGGTCTGACCGCCTCCCGGGAACTATTCGCCGCGGTGGCACCGGGCGTCAAGCGCAGCGACTGGCAGGAGGTCTATGCCTCGTCCGGGACGATGAAGATGCTGGCCAATATCTGTACCGGGCATGGCTACGATGCCGGGTTGATTCAGCTCGAGGCGTTGCATGACCTGAAGAAAACACTGGTCAGCGCCATTGCCAGGGGCAAGCTCCTGCCCGGATTGAAGGAGAGCCGGCGCGACCTGTTGCTGCCGGGTTGGTGTGTCCTCGCCGGTCTGATGGAGGCTTACGGCGTCTCCGAGATTCGTTTCAGCCCCACGGCGTTGCGTGAAGGCATGCTCGATTTCATGGTGAAGAACGAGAAGACGCTGAAGGCGATGACGCG
>JBBDSI010000072.1:3519-10011 GCA_040905005.1 Pseudohongiellaceae bacterium | reverse complement strand
CGTCGGCTATAGGCGCCAGATGCGCCAGTAATCGCTGCTGAAAGTCATCCATCGGCACATGATAACAGGGCGCCGGGCTAGGAAGCCTGCTCGTCGCTGATGCCGTAGCTCATCAGGCGCTGGTAGCGGCGCGCCACCAGCTCGTCCAGGTCCATCGCCTGCAGGCGGTCGAGCTGTTCAAGCAGCGCCGACTTGATGTTGGCGGCGGTGGCGGCGACGTCGCGATGGGCGCCGCCCAGGGGTTCGGGGATGGTCTCATCGACGATGCCCAGTTCTTGCAGGCGTTCGGAGGTCACGCCCATGGCCTCGGCGGCCGCGGCGGCGTGGTCGGAAGACTTCCACAGGATGGTGGCGCAACCCTCGGGGGTGATCACCGTGTAGGTGGAATATTGCAGCATGTTGAGCTGGTCGGCCACGCCGATGGCGATGGCGCCGCCGGAATTGGCCTCGCCGGTGACGGTAGCGATCAGCGGCGTACGCACGCGCGACATCATGGCCATGTTCTGGGCGATGGCCTCGTTGATGCCCCGCTCCTCCGAATCCATGCCCGGATAGGCGCCAGGTGTATCAATAAAGGACAGTACTGGAACATTGTAGCGTTCGGCCAGCAACACCAAACGCCGCGCCTTGCGATAGCCTTCGGGCCTCGGCATGCCGAAATTGTGCCGCACCTTGTCCTTGGTGCCCCGCCCCTTCTGGTGGCCGATCACCATCACCGGCCGGTCGTCGAGACGGGCCAGGCCTCCCACGAGGGCGAGATCGTCGGCGAACAGACGGTCGCCGTGCAGCTCGTCGAAGTCCTCGAAGATATGCTGAACATAGTCCAGCGTGTAGGGGCGCAGCGGGTGTCGCGCCACCTGGGATATCTGCCAGGAACTCAGGTTGGAATAGATCTTCCCGGTCAGGCGCGTGCTCTTTTCCTGCAGGTTCTGGATCTCCTCGTTGATATCCAGATCGCTGTCGGTGCCCACGAGCCGGAGCTCTCTGATCTTGGCTTCCAGCTCGGCAATGGGCTGCTCGAAATCGAGGTAATTCGGATCCATGCAATATCCTGACTAGTTTTTTAATTCAGGGAGGTGGCTTTCTGATACTTCAGATCGACGTTGTTGCGCCCGAATTCGCTCTTCAGGCGCTGGATCAGATCATCGCTGGGAGCCACCTGCCAGTTCTCGCCGAGCATTATACATCCTTTGGAGTTGGCTCGCCGGACGTGCAGGACCACCTTGCAGCCAGCCGCGCCCGCGGCGTCCGTCTGACTCGCCTCCAGCGCCGGGACCGCGCCGTCGGTGCCCGTGGCTTCGCCCTCCAGGACCTCGCTCAGGGCGGCCTGACGGCGGTAAGGCGCCAGGATGCCCTCCAATACCTCACAGAAATTGCCGGGCAGCCGCTCGGTCTCCAGTTGCAGTGAGAGCTGGCGGGCGAAGCGTCGCCGCGCCTCGGCCAGGGTCAGGAGCTGGCGGGCGCGGCCACGCATCCCGCCGGTGTAGTCATCCACCGAGACCGTGCATTCGACGATGAGGATCTCGTCCTTCTGGATCAGGTCGCGGTACTGCTCGTACTCCTTCGCGAACAGCGACACCTCGAAGCGGGCGCTGCGATCGTCGAGGGTGAGGAAGGCGATGGTGTCGCCGGTCTTGCTCTTCATCGTGCGAAAGTTGTGCAGCAGCCCGGCGACGATCTGGCTGCCCCGCTCCGGGCGCAGCCTGGCCAGGCGCGCCGCGGTGATCTGGTCCAGCTCCGCCAGGTGTTCGTCGATGGGATGGCCGGACAGGTACAGGCCCAGGGTATCCTTCTCCGCGGCCAGGCGTTGGCTCTCGCTCCAGGGCCGGTAGCTGACGCCGCTGTCGCTCTCGGGGGCGGGCTCGGTCGGGGTGATCTCGCCGAAGAGGTCCGCCACCCCGCTGGCCTGGTTGCGGCTCGACTGCTCCGCCGCCTGCATGGCCCCGGGCAGCATCGCCATGAGCTGGGCGCGGGCGTGATCGGGGTCGCCGGTCACCAGCTTGTCGAGGGCGCCGGCGCGGACCAGGGCCTCCATGGTGCGCTTGTTGACGGTGTGGGGGTCGACCCGCTGGCACAGGTCCAGCAGATTCTCGAAGGGGCTCTCTTCGCGCGCCGCCAGCAGGCGCTCCACCGGCCCCTCCCCCAGGCCCTTGATGGCACCGAGGCCATAGACGATCTCGCCGGCGTCGTTGACGGTGAAATTGTAACGGCCCATGTTCACGTCCGGCGGCATCAGCGTCAGGTCCATCGAGCGGCACTCGTCGATCAGGGTGACGATCTTGTCGGTGTTCTGCATGTCCGCCGACAGCACCGCCGCCATGAAATAGGCCGGGTAATGGGTCTTGAGCCAGGCGGTCTGGTAGGACACCAGGGCGTAGGCGGCGGAGTGGGACTTGTTGAAGCCGTAGCCGGCGAACTTCTCCATCAGGTCGAAGATGTGTTCCGCCACCCCCGGGTCGATGCCGCGGGCGGTGGCGCCCTCGGTGAAGGTGACGCGCTGCTTGGCCATCTCCTCCGGCGTCTTCTTGCCCATCGCCTTGCGCAGGATGTCGGCGCCGCCGAGGGTGTAGTTGGCCAGCACCTGGGCGATCTTCATCACCTGTTCCTGGTAGAGGATGACCCCGTAGGTTTCGTCCAGCACCGGTTCCAGCTCCGGGTGCGGGTACTGCACCCGGGTGCGGCCGTGCTTGCGCTCGATGAAGTCGTCCACCATGCCCGACTGCAGCGGCCCGGGACGAAACAGGGCCACCAGCGCGATGATGTCCTCGAAGCTGTTGGGGATCAGCTTCTTGATCAGTTCCTTCATGCCGCGGGATTCGAGCTGGAACACGGCCGTGGTCTCGCCGCGCTGCATCAGCCTGTAGACGGCCTGGTCGTCCAGCGGCAGATCGGTGATGTCGAGGCTCTCTTCGTCTTCGCCGCGCTTGGCGTTGATCATCTTCACCGCCCAGTCGATGATGGTCAGGGTGCGCAGGCCGAGGAAGTCGAACTTTACCAGGCCGGCGGTCTCCACATCGTTCTTGTCAAACTGGGTGACCAGGCCCTGTCCGGATTCGTCGCGGAACAGCGGCGTGAAGTCGGTGAGCTTCGTCGGCGCGATCACCACGCCCCCGGCGTGCTTGCCCACGTTGCGGGTGATGCCCTCGAGCTTGTAGGCCATCTCCATGATTTCCTGGGCGTCGTCGTCGTTGGCGACGAACTCACCCAGTTGTGGTTCCTGCTCGAAGGCCCTGGCCAGGGTGATGCCCGGCTCGAAGGGAATCAGCTTGGAGAGCTTGTCCGCCAGGGCGTAGGGCTTGCCCTGCACCCGCGCCACATCGCGCACGACCGCCTTCGCCGCCATGGTGCCGAAGGTGATGATCTGGGACACCGCCTCGTTGCCGTAGAGCTCGGCCACGTGCTGGATCACCCGGTCGCGCCCCTCCATGCAGAAGTCGACGTCGAAGTCAGGCATGGAGATACGTTCGGGGTTGAGGAAGCGCTCGAACAGCAGGTCGTACTTGAGCGGATCGAGATCGGTGATACCCAGCGCGTAGGCGACGATGGAGCCGGCGCCGGAGCCGCGACCGGGCCCGACCGGGATGTCATTGTCTTTGGCCCACTGGATGAACTCCATGACGATGAGGAAGTACCCGGCGAACCCCATCTCGTTGATGATGCCGAGCTCCCTCTCCAGGCGCTCGAGATAGGGCTGCGCCACCTCGGTGTCGCTGGCGCGGTCGCCGAAGCTCTTCTCCAGGCGTCTGTGCAGGCCGGCCGAGGACAGGTTGGCCAGATACTCCTCGAGCTGCATGCCCGCGGGCACGGGGTAGTTGGGCAGGCTGGGCTGGCCCAGGGTCAGGCCCAGATTGCAGCGCTTGACGATCTCGCCGGCATTGGCGATGGCCTCGGGGATGTCGGCGAACAGCGCCAGCATCTCCTCGGCACTCTTGAGGTATTGCTGGTCGCTGTAGTTATGCGGCCGGCGCGGGTCGTCCAGGGTGCGCCGATCGTTGATGCACACGCGCACCTCGTGGGCGTCGAAGTCTTCCTCGGCGATGAAGCGCACGTTGTTGGTCGCCACCACCGGGCAGCCGCTGGCCAGGGCCAGCTTCACCGCGGCGGTGATGTAGTACTCCTCCTCGTCCCTGCCGATGCGCTGCAGCTCGAGGTAGAAGCGCTCGGGGAAAAGAGTCTGCCACGTCGCCAGCAGCTCGGCGGCGAGCTCGGTCTCGTCGCCCAGCAGGGCCTTGCCGATATCGCTGTGCTGGGCGCCGGACAGGGCGATGAGCCCGTCGGTGCGACCGTGCAGCCAGTCCAGCGGCAGCACCGTCTCGCTGTTACTGCCGCGTGTATACAGCTCGGAGATGAGCGTGGTGAGATTGCGATAACCGGTCAGGTCCTGCACCAGCAGGACCAGTTGCGTGCGCACCCCGGCGGCATTCTCCACCGTCACGTCGCAGCCGCAGACTGGCTTGATGCCCGCCTTGAGGGCGCCGGAGTAGAACTTGATCAGCGCGAACAGGTTGGCCAGGTCGGTGATGGCGACCGCCGGCATCCTGAGTTCCTTCAGGCGCCTGATCAGCGGGCCGATGGTCACCAGGCCGTCCTTGATGGAATACTCCGTGTGCAGGCGCAGGTGGGCGAAAGTGGACGGTGTGGGCGTGGCTGACATGGACTCCATTATTATTGACTGACGCTCATCCCTCAATACGCAGTTTGCGCGTCTCAGTTCGCGTCTCTCAGTTTGCGTACTTTGTTTACGTTACTCTGTTTACGTGCTGCGCGGCACGCCGCGTCCGAGCCTTGCCGCCACCGGCGCGAAGGAGCGGCGATGGATGGCACACGGTCCCAGTGCCGCCAGCGCCTCCAGGTGCGCCGGTGTGCCATAGCCCTTGTGCCGGGCGAAGCCGTAACCGGGATACTGCTGGTCCAGCGCCTCCATCTCCGCGTCGCGGGTGACCTTGGCGAGGATAGAGGCGGCCGCGATTGACGGCACCAGGCCGTCGCCGCCGATCACCGCCCGGGAGCGATACTGCCACTGCGGACAGCGGTTGCCGTCAACAAAAACCATTTCCGGCTGCACGGCCAGCGCCGTCACCGCGCGCTGCATGGCCAGCAGGCTGGCCTGGAGGATATTGAGGCGATCGATCTCGGCGACACTGGCCCTGCCGATGGCCCAGGCCAGGGCGCGCTCACGGATCAGCACGCTCAACGCCAGGCGCTGAGCGGCCGGCACGCGCTTGGAGTCGTCGAGGCCGGCGATGACCGCGTCCGGCGGCAGGATGACGGCGGCCGCCACCACGTCACCGGCCAGGGGGCCGCGCCCGACCTCGTCGGTGCCGGCGCTGAGCAGCCCGGTCTCGGCCGCGGGCAGATCGAGTGTCACCTGCAGGACCACGCTCAACCGTCTCCCTGTTGCCCAGGCTGTTTTTCAGACCGTTTTCCAGATCGTTGCCCAGACCGCTGTTCCGCCAGCTCGGCGATGGCCGCGGCCGCCTGCGCGGAGGCGTCCCGGCGCAGCGTCCGGTGCAACTCGTCGAAGACCGCCAGCGTCGCCTGCCAGTCCCGCGGCTGCCTGAAGAAGTTGACGATCTCTTCGCGCAACACGGGCACTTTCACGTCGTTCTGCAGATACTCCGGCACCAGTTCCCTGCCCGCGAGCAGGTTGGGCAGGGCCACATGGGGGATCTTCACCATGCGCGAGGCGAAAAAGTAAGTCAATGCCGCCAGCCGGTAGCAGACGATCATGGGCCGGCGCAACAGCAGCGCCTCCAGGGTGGCGGTGCCGGAGGCCATCAGCACCAGGTCGGCGGCGCTGATGGCGGCGTGGGAGTCGTCCACCAGGCGAAAGTGGTTGCTGCTGAAGACACCGGCGGCGTCCAGCAGGTCGCGGATCTGCTGCCGCGCCTCGTCACCGGCACAGGGAATGAGGAACGTCAGGCGTGGGCAGTACTGCTGCGCCTCCAGGGCGGCGCCAATGAAGTCCGGCCCCAGGCGCTTGATCTCGCCGCTGCGGCTGCCCGGCATCAGGGTCAGCACTTGATCCTCGGGCGCGAGCCCCAGCGCCTGGCGGTGTTCAGCACGACGATCAGCGAAACCGATGGCGTCCGCCAGGGGGTGGCCAACGCAGCGTACTGCAATGTCGTTGGCCTCGTAGATCCCGGTCTCGAAGGGAAACAACGTCAGCATCAGATCGACGGCCTGCTTGATCTTGACGATGCGTTTGGCGCGATAGGCCCAGACGCTGGGGGAGACATAGTGCACCGTAGGGATGCCCTGCCGGTGCAGGGTCGCCGCCACGCGCAGGTTGAAGTCCGGCGAGTCGATGCCGATGAAGGCGGCCGGCGGCTGCTGCAGAAAGGTGTGTTCCAGCAGGCGCTTGCTGCGCAGCAACTCCGGCAGGCGCCCGAGCGGCTCGACGAAGCCCATGACCGCCAGGCGCTCCATGGGCACCAGGGACTCGCAGCCGGCGTCGATCATACGGCGGCCGCCCACGCCGATGAACTCGGC
>JBBDSI010000072.1:0-3419 GCA_040905005.1 Pseudohongiellaceae bacterium | reverse complement strand
GGGACTCGCAGCCGGCGTCGATCATACGGCGGCCGCCCACGCCGATGAACTCGGCATCGGGGAAGTGTTCGCGCAGGGCGCTAATGAGGCCGGCACCGAGCCGGTCGCCGGATGTCTCGCCGGCGACGATCCCGAAGCGCAGGGGCCTGTCAGTTGCTGCCATCGAAGTCACCAGGGCCACGCAGGCACGCGCGTACTAGTACGAGTCCCGTACTAACGGTGAATACCTTTCTCGGAGGATTCCAGCGAGCCCACCAGTATCTCCAGCTGCGGACAGGATTCGCTCATCACCTTGATCTGGTCGATGGCCTCCTGGAGGCTGAAGTTACGCTTGTAGAGAATCTTGAAGGCCTCGCGGATCTCGGCGATGACGTCCTTGCCGTAGCCTCGCCGCTCCAGGCCGATGGCGTTGATCGAGCGCACCGTGGCCGGACGCCCGCTGACGATCATGAAGGCGGGCACGTCGTTGGAGACGTGGGTCATGCCGCCTATCATCGCGTGGGCGCCGATCTTCAGAAACTGGTTGACGCCGGCGTAACCGCCGAGGATGACCCAGTCATCCACCAGCACATGACCGGAGATGCCGACGTTGTTGGCAAACACCGTGTGGCTGCCGACCTGACAGTCGTGGGCGATGTGCACGTAGGGCATCATCAGGTTGTCATCGCCGATGCGCGTGACGCCGCCGCCGACGCCGGTGCCGCGATGCGCCGTCACACCCTCGCGGAAGATATTGTCGCTGCCGATCTCCAGCCAGGTCTCCTCCCCCTCGAACTTCTTGTCGGCAGGGTCTTCACCGATGGAGGAGAACTGGTAGAAGTGATTATTGCGACCGATGCGGGTATTGGCGCGGATGATGACATTGGGTTCGAGCACTGTGGCGGCGCCGATCTGTACGCCTGGACCGATCCAGCACCAGGGGCCGATGGTCACGCCCTCGTCGATCTCCGCCTCGGGGTGGATGCGGGCGCTTTCGTCAATCGACATTGATCTCGACCTTTCTCTCCGCGCAGATGATGATCATGGAGCCCACCAGCTCCTCGCCCACCGTGGCCCGGGCGGAGAACTTGTAGATGCCGCGCCGGTTGGTGATGACCTCGGCCTCCAGCCGTAGCTGGTCACCGGGGACGACCGGCCGGCGCAGCCGGACCTCGTCGGCACCCACAAAATAATAGAGGTAGCCGTCCTTGGGTTTCTTCTCCTGACTCTTGAAGCCGAGCACCCCGGCGGCCTGTGCCAGCGCCTCGATGATCAGTACCCCTGGCATGATCGGCTGATGCGGGAAGTGTCCCTGAAAGAAGGGCTCGTTTACCGTGACGTTCTTGATGGCGACTATGGACTTGCCCAGCTCCATCTCCAGGACCCGGTCCACCAGCAGGAACGGGTAGCGCTGGGGCAGGTATTCCTTTATTTCTTCAACATCCAATAGCATAGCTTTACTCTAATGACCCTCTGATCCGGCCCGGACGTCTTCGCGTTAGCCGGAAGATCCCGCGTTAGTCGGAAGATCCCGCGTTAGCCCGAAGATCCATAGTCGTTATCGGTCGCTTTCTCCAATTCTTTCAACTTGCGCGCGATACTGTCCAACTGCTGGAAGCGGACAATGCTGCGCTTCCAGTCCCGGGTATTCATTATACCGGTGCCGGAGGAGTAGGTGCCTGCCTTGGTGATGGGCTTGCTCACCAGCGACATCGCGCTGACCTGCACACCATCTGTCAGGCTGATATGCCCGACCACCCCACTGCCGCCGCCGAGGACACAGCCCCGGCCCAGGGTGACGCTGCCCGCCAGCGCGGAACAGCCACAGATAATCGAGTGGGCGCCGATTCGGCAGTTGTGGCCGATCTGCACCTGATTGTCTATCTTCACCCCTTGTTCGATGACCGTATTCTCGATGGCGCCGCGGTCTATGGTAGTGCCGGCGCCTATCTCCACGTCGTCGCCGATCTCGACGCCGCCCAACTGGTGAATCTTGACGGAACGCTTGCCATCGAAGGCATAGCCGAAGCCGTCGGCGCCGATCACCGTGCCGCTGTGAATGCTGACGCGACTGCCGAGTACTACTCCATGATACAGGGTCACGTTGGGATGCAGGTGGCAGTCCGCGCCGAGGCGGCTACCCGGGCCGACGTAACAGCCGGTCTCGATCACACTGCGCGCGCCGATGACCGCGCCCGTGCCGATGACCGCGTTGGCGCCCACGCTGGCCGTCGGGTCGACCTCGGCCCCCTCCTCCACGATCGCCGCCGGGTGAATGCCCGCAGTCACCGCCCTGGATTCGGCGAACAGCGCGCTGGCGTGGGCAAAGCTGACGTAGGGCTGCTCCGACACCAGCACGCTTACCGGGCAGGTATCGACGAAGCGCCGTGACAGGATAACCGCCGCCGCCTGACAGGAGGCGAGCTGATCGATATAGGAGGGATTGCTGAGAAAACTGAGCTGGCTGGCGTCGGCGTTACCGAGCGTACCGAGACCCGTTACCCGGCTCTCGGCATCGCCTATTAATTCAAGTTTCAGCGCTTTTGCTACTTCACCCAGTGTATAGCTTTTATTATGTGCCACCTGACACTAACCCGATGACCTGTTGTCGTTGCCGGCGGCTCTTAGTCCTCGGCGCCCTGGGCGTTCTCGTTCAGCTTGGCGGTGACCTGGGCAGTGATACTCAACACCGGAGCGAAGTAAGGCGCGGAGTCGGCATTGACGATCAGGTCATAACCGCCCTCGGCGACCACGTCAGTCACCGCCGCCGCCAACTCCTGCTGCATGCTCTGCAGAAACGCCTGGTTTCTTTCCTGCAATGAGGTCTGCACGCGCTCCTGAATCAGTTGCAACTGCACCTGCAGGTCCTGGGCGTTGGTGTTCATGCGGCGAATCTGCTCCTGGGTCATCACCGCCTCGTTCTGCTGGAATTCCTGCTGCAGGCTGCGCAGTTGATCGGCCAGTTCCGTGGCGCGCGCCTCATCCTCGGCGAACTCCTGCTCCAGTTCCTCCTGCACCACGCGGGCGGCATCGGAGTTGAACAGGGCCTGCAGGGGATTAAGCACGCCGATCTTGATGCCATCCTGGGCGACGGCCACCTGAGCCATGAAAGCCACACTCAGAATCAGGGCGAGGGATTTCAGCTTGTTCACGATATTTCTCCAAATTTTGAAACCGGCGCACTTGTCGCAACGGATCAGTATGAATTCCTGGTCACCGCGTCCCACTACAGACCGGTGCCAACAGTAAAGTCAAATTGCTTGGTGTCGTCTCCTGCCTGGTCGCCGAAGGGCTGCGCCAGATAGAAGGTCAGGGGGCCGAACGGAGACAGGTAAGTCAGGCTGAAGCCGGCCGCATAGCGAATCTCGTCGAAAGAGAAATCCGCGCAGTTGTTCAGCAGGGTTTGCCGTTCCGTGCAGTTTGACGAAAAAACGTTGCCA
>JBBDSI010000071.1:0-1676 GCA_040905005.1 Pseudohongiellaceae bacterium | reverse complement strand
CGGCTGGTCAGCACCAGCATCTCCGTGCGCGTCGTCTGACAGTCGCCGTCGAAATCCTCGTCGAAGGACCATTCATCCTCATTGAAAAACTTTTCCCGTGACCGGTAGTCGGTCATGATGCTGTCCCGGCCCATGCGTTCGAGGCCGAACGTGTCCGGCATCTCGCAGCCGGTCATGTGGCAATGGTAGGAACGGCCATAGTAATGCCCGCCGTTGATGTCGATACTGCCCGGGTGCGGTGTTGCCCCGGGGGCAACCAGCAGCAGGCACGCCGCCATGGTCCAGGTACTGAGGTGTGGTTTCATCCTTCCTCCCGATCGGCCGTGAATGGACGTGTGAATGGACAAGAGCCGGTGCGATCCCTGCAATGACAGGGCCTGCAGGCCTGCTATTCCAGCAAGAATGACAGATCGACGGCCCGGCAGTGTTTCGTCAGGGCGCCGACAGATATACAGTCTACGCCAGTTTCCGCAATCCTGGCCAGACTCGGCCCGGCGAGGCCACCCGATGCCTCCAGCTTGCAGCGGCCGTGGTTGACCGCCACGGCCTCACGAATCTGCTGTTCGGAGAAGTTGTCCAGCATGATGCTGTCCGCGCCGGCAACGGCCGCCCGCTCCATCTCCTGCCGCGTCCGCACCTCGATCTCCACGGGGCGTTCGGGGTGCTGGCGCCTGGCCGTGGCGATGGCGGATTCGATGCCGCCGCAGGCGAGAATATGGTTTTCCTTGATCAGGTAGGCATCGAACAGCCCGATTCGGTGATTGTGGCCACCACCTACCCGCACCGCGTACTTCTGTGCCAGCCGCAGGCCGGGAATGGTCTTGCGGGTATCGAGTAGCCGCACCGCGCAGTGGCTGACGAGGGCGACCATCGCGCGAGTTTGTGTGGCGGTGCCGGAGAGTGTCTGCAGGAAGTTCAGTGCCGTGCGTTCGCCGGTCATGAGCGCCCGGGCGGGACCGCTGACCACGGCCAGCAGCTCCTCGGCGACGAAAGCCTCGCCCTCGCCGCGACGCCAGTCTACTTCTACCCGGTCGTCGAGCTGGCGAAACACCTCGTCGCACCACGCCCGGCCGCACAGGACCGCGTCTTCGCGAGCGACCAGGCGGGCCGTGGCCATCCGGGTCGCGGGGATCAGTCGCGCGGTGATGTCACCGCTGCCGATGTCCTCTTCCAGCGCCTGGCTTACGGCCCGCGTGATGTCTGCCTGCGCAGGCAGGCTGAACGCGTCAGTCACCGGACGCCTGCCGCAGAGTCAGCGTGGTGCCGCGTTGCGTGAATTCCACTTCCCCAAGGGCACTCATTCCCAGCAGGATCGTATTACCGCCCATGCTCGGCGTGATGCTGGCGCGGATATCGGTGAATTCAATGTTACCCAGGGTGATGCTGTCGACCCGGGTGCTGTATACCGTGACCACGCCGTTTGCGGTCGCTGCCTGGTAGGCATTACCCGGGTCGAGTCTCGCCGCCTCGGCCACTCCGGCCGGGATGGCGACATCGGTGGCGCCAGTGTCCAGCAGGAAGGTAACAGGCACGTCATTGATGGCGCCGCCGGCCACGTAATGTCCCTGACGATTGCGCTCCAGCACTACTTCGCGGTCGCCATTGCCGGTGACCATGTACTGCGGATTGCGGTTGGGATTGGCCTGGTTGCTCAGCATGCCATCGAAGAACCAGGT
>JBBDSI010000070.1:3403-10165 GCA_040905005.1 Pseudohongiellaceae bacterium | reverse complement strand
CGGTCGAGCATGTCGTTCACCGTCAACGGCGTGTATTCGGCGAAGTAGCCGGCCGGGAAGGTGATCGTGGAATCGTCGCCAGCCGATTCCTGGGCATTGGACGCGGTGGCGTAGGCGAAGGCGAAAACGCTAATCAGGGGCAGGGAGCAGAGTGGGTTCTTCATTATTATGATTTCTCTCAAGGCTGGTTAAATTGCAGGGCCCTGGCCCGGACCAGGGCGGCTGCGTGACGGATGATCAATGCGTGGGAATCAGCCGACCTCCTGTCGGTGATGGGTAGGCGTCGGAATACGTATACCGGCCACGTGCTCCGCGCCCCAGCGCGCCATCGCGCGGACAATGGGCAGCAGATCCTCGCCGGCGGGCGTCAGGTGGTATTCATAGCGCGGCGGCCGGTCCTGGTAACGTCGTCGGCGCACGAGCCCCAGTTCCTGCAGGGTCTTGAGCCGGTCAGCGAGGATATTGCTGGGGATGCCTTCGCGCGCGTTCTGCATATCCTTGTTGCGGTGGCGGCCGAACAGGCCGAGATCGCGTACGATCAGCAGCGTCCATTTGTCACCGACGACATCGAGTGTGGTGGCCACCGGGCAGGGGGAGCGCCTGGCCGTATTTCTGGGCAGTTTCTTCATGGCTGTAGCCTAGATCAGTCACTTTAAATATAAAAGTTACTGGCTGGTGTAACGAGCGAATTACAGGACGGGATGACGTCTCCCGCCGCGGGAGAATGGTGCGGATTCGCGCCTGCAAGGTTGAAAGGTAAGCAGGGCTCATTTGAGAGCGCCCGGGCTCCGATAGTCCTTAACAGCACCAGCGCATGTGTGTAGTATTACTCACATTAAGTGTGGGGTTATTGGTTTGCCAGCGGGAGGCAGATCCAATCCCCAGGGCAGCGCAGACAAGGGAGAAATCAATGTCGTTCAGAGTTAGCGTCGCGGTTACTTTTATAGGGTGTCTCCTGATACTGGCAGGAGTCAGTGCAGCCTGGGCCCAGGCCGACTACGTGGATGACGACCCCCGCATGTGTCTGGTGTGCCATGGCCCCGGCACCCCCCTGGCAGCCGATGACATCATGCACGGTGCCCATGGCGTCGTTGGTAACGCTGATTCGCCCTTCGCCACCGGACAATTGGGCTGCCAGTCCTGCCATGGGCCCAGCAGTGAGCATCTGGGGATGGTGGATGGTGTGCGTCCACTGCCAGGGGTGGTATTCGACCAGCGTCAGCCCGCCGCTGAACGCGATGCGGTCTGTCTAAGCTGTCATGAAGACGAGACCGGCCATTACTGGGTAGGCAGCGCGCATGAATTTGCCGATCTGAGTTGTACCGGTTGTCATACTTTGCATCCGCTTGCAGATGCGATGCTCAGTTTCCAGCAGGTCAATGAGCAGTGCACGGACTGTCATCAGCGCCAGCGAGCGGAAATTCTTCAGGCCTCCAGCCATCCATTGCGTTCCGGGCAGATGACCTGCACTGACTGTCATGCACCACACGGTGGCCCCGGTCCGGCTGAACTGACAGCCTTCACACTCAATGAGCAGTGCCTTGATTGCCATACCGAAAAACGCGGGCCGTTTCTGTGGGAACATGCACCGGTAGCCGAGGACTGCAGCAGCTGCCATACGCCACACGGCTCCCCGCACAGGGGGCTGATGGCTGCCCGTACGCCCTTCCTCTGCCAGCAGTGCCATCTCGCGGCCTTCCATCCCAGCAATCTTGAGAGTGGTGCCGGCGTCCCGCCACAGGGGGCCTCCAACAATATTCTCGGCAGGGATTGTACGAGCTGTCATACCCAGGTACATGGCAGTAATCACCCCTCGGGTTCAGGGCTGACGCGCTGACAGAGAAAGCGAGAGAAAGGAAGAGAAAGGAAGAGAAAGGGAGTATGAACTGGCGCCATGCCTGACAGATTGGTCATCAATGCCTTAGCCATGCTTGTCACCACGCTGACGGCCGCTGCCTGTTTGGCGCAGGGGGCTGGCCAGGCAGGTGGGCAGGCAGCAAACCCGGTCGCGGGAACGGTATCGGCAAGCCTGGGCCATTTGAACGACGATGCCTATCAGTACGGTAACCAGGCGGGTGTCAATGAACAGGGTGCTGCTCCCTGGCTGGCTCTGAACTTGCGTTACCGGCCCGCCCCGGACAGTGGTGACACCGCGTACTGGCGTATTGAAGGTGAGCGTCTGGGGCTCGAGACACCGCGGTTTTTTCTGGAAGTGGGACAGCAGGGCAGTCAACGCCTGCGAGTGGATTTTCGCGAAATACCCCGTTACCGCTTTGATGATGCGCGTACGCCGCTGCAGGGCGCCGGCACAGCGGTGTTTACCTTGCCCCAGAACTGGCAGGCAACGGGTGCCACCACGGCGGGCATGAGTAACCTGCAGGAGAGTCTGCATGAGGTGAATCTCTGGCAGAAACGGCGCTCACTGGAACTGGATTACCGCCGGACTCTGGGCCCGCAGTGGGCACTGGACGTCGATTTTCGCAGGGACACGGTACAGGGGACCCGGACCCTGGCTGGTGCCACCGGTGCCACCGGGGGCAATGTGCGGGCACTGCTGTTGCCGGGCCCGCTGGACTATGAAACCCATTCGGCCGGCCTTTCCCTTGCCTATCTGGGCGACGCGATGCGCTGGACGCTGGGCTACCACGGGTCATTTTTCAGCAATGGCGACCGATCAGTGCTGTGGCCAACCCCTTTTGGTGCGCACCCCCAGTGGGGAGCAGGTGTGGGGCATCCTGATGGCTTGAACCGGATGGCTCTCGAGCCTGACAACCAGGCTCATCAGCTACGTGCCAGCGGCAGCTATACCATTACCCGCAGGACACGTCTTTATCTGGATGCGGTACTGGGAAGGCAGTCCCAGGATGAACAGTTTCTGCCATACACGGTCAATTCCCAGTTGGCGGTGACCGCGGCGCTGCCCCGGGAGTCCCTGAATGCCAGGGTCAATACCTCGCGACTGGATCTGCGGCTGAGCTCCCGGCCCCTGTCCCGCCTCAACCTGAGCACCCGGATTGGCTACAGGGATCGGGACAACAGGACCCCTATCGCTGCCTATCAGCGGGTACGGGGCGATGCGGTCGATCAACAGGCTTTTGCTGATGCCCGCCTTAACCGACCCTATAGTCTCGCTGAAGCCCGGGCCTCTTTAGAGGCTACCTGGCGCTTTTCTTCCAGATTGCGACTTGAGGCCGGCTATGAGTTTACGGACACGGATCGTGATTACTCGGAAGTGGAAACCACCCGTGAGCATGGCGTCAGGTTGGGACTGCGTAGTACGCAACTGGACACTCTGGCGCTCGCCCTGAGTTATCAGCACCAGAGGCGCCGTACCGATGACTATATAGGCAATCGCCCCTACATACAGACCCATATGCCGGGCACTATTGATGCTGAAGACTTCGAGAATCATCCTCTGCTGCGCAAATACTATCTGAGTGAACGGGACCGCGATCAGCTGCGGCTGCATGCTGACTGGTACCCGCTCTCACAGCTTAGCCTGGGTGCCGCGCTGGCCTGGAACCGCGATGATTACCCCACGGGCTATTTTGGGCTCAACAAGTCACAGGTTCTGTCTGCTACCTTTGATGTCAGTTACACACCTGCTGAAGACTTCAGCGTCTCCGCCTTCTATTCCCGTGATCGCTATCGCAATGATCAGTCCGGCAGGTCCTTCCGCGGTTCTGTTCCGGCTGATGCCTTCAATCCCGGGCGCAACTGGCAGGTCTCCGCGACGGATCATTTTGAAACGGTGGGTCTGAATCTTGAGCGGGAGCAGTTGCAGCCACGTCTTGGCGACTGGCAGGCCTCGGGTTCCGTCGATGTTTCGCTGCAGTTGGCCCATTCCCGTTCGCGCGGGGAAATTGCCACAGAAGCCGGCCCTGCCCTGACCAATGCCCCACTGCCGGATCTGGGCACGCGCCTGAACACGGCAACCATGGCCGCGCGGTATCATTTGTCAGCCCAGTCTTCCCTGCGCTTTGCACTGGAGCGGGAGCTGTATCGCAGCAGCGATTTCGCATTTGACAACGTCGAGCCTGATACGCTGGCTAATGTGCTGCTGTTCGGACAAGACAGTCCTCGCTACAAGGCGACCTGGGTCAGCCTGAGCTACCGTTATCAGTATTGAAATACTAGGGAGGCTCTGATTCCCCGTCAAAGTAAAGCCATTATCTGGTTACTGGCAGCTCTCCCGGGTTTGCTGGCGCTGGGCTTTCTTTCCCCGTTTGATTTTGCCAGTCCCGGTGCGGTGCTCAATATGTTGGGGCGCCTGACCGGCATCTGGGGCCTGGCCCTGATGCTGGTCGCAGCCATGCTGTGTTGCAGGGTGCCGGGCTTTGACGTTCCCTTCGGTGGCCTGACCAAGCTCTGGCAATTGCACCATAAACTGGGGGCGATCGGCTTTCTGATGATCCTCGCTCATCCGCTGCTGCTGGCGATCGGTGCAGCCGAGGTCTCCCTGAATGCGGCAGTGGCGACACTGTTTTCCGACCGGCCAGCCGTTCTATGGGGTTGGGTGGCGCTGCTAGCCCTGATGGCCTTCATGGCGCCTACTTTCAATTTCTTTGGTGAGCCGGACTATCAGCGCTGGAAGTGGGTGCATCGACTCAGTGGTATTACGGTAGTGTTTGCACTGATTCATACGCTGATGCTGAGCCGGACACTGCCAGGGATCTGGGGCGACCTGGTATGGGGCGTGCTGGCAGTCATGACCCTGAGCGCGATCAGTTATCGCTGGATTTTTTCCCGCTGGTATGGGCGTCATCCTTACCTGGTTTCCAAAGTGGAACACCCGGCCAACAACATTGTGGAGCTGAGCCTGGCGCCGGTGGGTACGCACCTGAAGTACGCGGCAGGACAGTTTGTATATCTGACGCCGAAAGTGCCGGAGCTGGCGTCCGGTCATGATGAAGAGCATCCCTATACACTGTCATCCGCCCCGGGAGAATCGGTGCTGCGTATCGCCATCAAGGATCTGGGAGATGGCAGTCGGGCTCTGCAGGACATCGAGACTGACAGCATGATGACAGTGGAGGGCCCCTATGGCAGCTTCTTTCCGCGGGTGGGAAGCGCTGGGGGCGGGGAGTTGTGGATAGCCGGCGGCATCGGCATTACACCGTTTCTGGGGCGTTTGCGCCATTGCGCACGATCGGGAGAGGCCCTGGATGCCCATCTGATCTACTGTGTTCAGGATGAAGGCCGTCTGGTCTTTGGCGAAGAGCTGCAGGGATTGACCGAGGCTATTGCCGGTTGCCAATTCAATCCCCACTATTTTTACCGTGAAGGCCCCTTGAGTGCTGACTATATTAAACAGAGGTGTCCTGATTTCGCCAGCCGGAAGGTTTATATCTGTGGACCACTGCCGCTGATCGAGCTGAGTCGCGTTATACTGAGCGGTGCCGGGGTGCCTTCCGGAAACATCGTGACCGAAGAATTCGTCCTGCTGTAAAAAGCTGTCAATGCTGTCAAAGGAGACAGTTACATGAAACGATTTGCTTTTGCCGCCTTCATTGCCTTCTGGGCATCAGCCGCCACCCTGCTGGCGGTGTCTCTTCTCATGCCTGCGGCCACCACGGCGCAGGAAGAGGCGACGGTCTATACCCTGCAGGAGATCGCCGAGCACGATACCGCCGAGGACTGCTGGATGGCGATCGAGGGCAGGGTGTATGACTTTACCGAGTATCTGCCCAGCCATCCGGCACCGCCAGTGATCATGACCGGCTGGTGTGGCCGGGAAGCAACGGAGGGCATGACCACCAAGGGCTATGGCAACAGTCACAGCGATGCTGCCTGGGAAATGATGGCCCCCTACCTGATTGGTGTGCTGGCCGAGGACTGAGTTGCGCAATCCATGGAGTTTTCCTTTGGCCTGCTACCCTTGGCGGGAAATCTTGAGGGCTATCGTTATATAAACTACTATATAACGTCGAATTATTCTTCAGGGAGATCGCCATGCGCCACAGCTTCCGCCGGCTGGCTCTGTTGTTCGCTGCACTCGTCGTCCAGGGAGCAGCCGCCGAGGAGATCCTGATCGCCGCCGCCTCCAACTTCGCCGCGCCGATGACCGAGCTGGTGCAGCGCTTCGAGCAGGATACCGGCCACGAGGTCGAGCTGGCCTTCGGCTCGTCCGGGCGCTTCTACGCCCAGATCAGCAACGGCGCCCCGTTCCAGGTGTTCTTCTCCGCCGACCAGGACAAGCCCGCGCAACTGGAGGCGGATGGCCTGGCGGTGCCGGGCACCCGTTTCACTTACGCCCTCGGCTCGCTGGTGTTGTGGACAGCCGACTCGGCGCGGGCGGTCGTCGGCCCGGAGAGCCTGACCAGCGTTGACTACAGGCGTCTGGCTCTGGCCAATCCGCGGTTGGCGCCTTATGGCCAGGCCGCGGTGCAAGTGCTGGAGGCGCTGGATCTGGACACGGCCACGCGGGCGAAGTGGGTACAGGGGGAGAACATCGCCCAGACTTTTCAGTTCGTAAGCACCGGTAACGCCGAGTTGGGGTTCGTGGCCATGTCCCAGGTGGCCGAGGATGGCCGCATCAGTAGCGGCAGCGGCTGGATCGTGCCGCAGGACCTGCACTCTCCCATCCGCCAGGACGTTGTGTTATTACAGAACGCCGCCGGCTGCCGCGCCTGCCGCGATTTTCTGGCGTTCGCGCGCGGCGCGCAGGCGCGGGCGATCATCACCAGCTATGGCTATCGCCTGGAGTGAATGGCGAGAGTCAGGCCTGATCATGGCCCGGGTAGTGAAATGATAGTGAAATGA
>JBBDSI010000070.1:0-3303 GCA_040905005.1 Pseudohongiellaceae bacterium | reverse complement strand
TAGTGAAATGATAGTGAAATGAAAGCGAAATGAAAGTGAAATGATAACGATACCCCTATCGGGTCATTCCACCGACAAGAATAGAGTGATTACCTGCTAGTAATGCAGCTTGAATTCAGCCCGCCGGGTTGACGTTCCCCCAGGCGTACAAATTTTGCCGTGAAGCTGCCTTTAATACTTTCTATGAACGAACTCAGATAGTAGATTAAAAGAATAAACTGCGACCGGAGCACTGAAAGCCCGCGGAGTTTAACCTCGACCGGCAGCGGGCCAATCGCCGTTGCGCCAAGGCACATCAGAAACCGACCAGAAGGCTCCGCATGCGGGCTAATATCCTTAATTTCGATACGTTCAAGAATTCGTGGAGTGTGCTCGCGCACAACCTGCTGCCCTGGCTGTTCGCGGTGCTCGTCACATCCGTGCTCGGTTCGCTGGTGCAGTCCACCCTGAACCTCCTCAACTTGCTGAGCATGGGGTCGTACGCGACCTGGGACGACTGGCTGCAGACGATTGCCAGGGATCTGCTGTCGTTCGCGCCGTTCTACGCGCTGCTCGTCGGGGCGGCGTTCCTGTTCGCGTTTCCTGCGGGCTTGTGGCTGGCACGCAAATGGCCCGTTGGCCGCTCCGTACTGCTTGGCAGTGCGGGGGCCGCAGGACTGGCAGTGGCGTTCTTCATAGCCAACAAGGTGACGCCGATCCCGACGCTGATCTCGGCTACGCGCGACCTGCTCGGCTTCATCGCGATGCTGACCACCGGTTTCATTGGCGCCTGGGTGTTTGCCAAGACCAGCGGCAAGTCGGAGTTCAAGTCACTGAAGGGCTTCACGTGGACCCACCTCGCCTTTCCGATTGTGGTGATGGTCGCGGCGTTTAGCCTGCACCTGTGGATGCGTCCGGACCGCGAATTCGAAATCGAAAACTACCCGGTCGAGAGCTATCGCGTCGCCATCGTCGTCGACGGCCTTAACCACCCGTGGGGCATGGTTCGCCTGCCCGACGGCCGACGGCTGATTACCGAACGTGGGGGCACCCTGCGCATCGTCGATACCTCGGGCGCGCTGCTCTGGGAGCCCGTGGACGGTGTGCCCGAGGTGTTCGTCGGCGTCGAGGGCGGGCTTCTCGACATCGAACTCTCCCCGGACTTCGCGCGCGACCGAACCCTCTTTCTGAGCTATGGCTGCGGCTCGAAGAGTGAAAACAACGTCTGCGTCGGTCGGGGCCAGTTTCGCGGCGATCGCCTGGAAAATTTCCAGCGCATATTCCAGGCCGAACCGCTGAAGAACACCGACGTGCAGTTCGGTTCCCGAATCGTCTTCCTGCCCGACGACACCCTGGTCGTGTCCATCGGCGACGGCTTCGATTATCGCGAGGACGCGCAGGAACTCGGCAACCACCTTGGCAAGCTGGTGCGGCTGAACATGGACGGCTCCGTGCCGCATGACAACCCATTCGTCGGCCAGCAGGACAAGCGGCCTGAAATCTACAGCTACGGCCACCGCAACCCCCAGGGCTTGCACTATGATCTGGAAACCGGGCGCCTGTACGAAAGCGAACATGGTCCCTACGGCGGCGACGAAGTCAACCTCATCGAGCCCGGCATGAACTATGGTTGGCCGATGGCCACCGAGGGTGTCAACTACCCCGGTACGAACATCTCACCGCACGAAGAACTCGAAGGCGTGCGGGGACCTGTCAATCACTGGACGCCATCGATCGCACCGTCCGGCATCACGATCTACCGCGGCGCTATGTTTCCGGAATTCAACGGCGACCTTCTCGTCAGCAGCCTCGCCGGGCAAGGCGTGTTCCGCCTCGATTTCGAAGACGGCCGGATGATCGCCGAACAGCGTCTGTTTCACGAGTTGGAGAAGCGCATCCGCGACGTCGAGGTCGGCGAAGAAGGGGAACTGTACCTGCTGACCGACCACAATCCCGGCCAGTTGCTGCGCATCGAGGCCGTGGGCGCAGACCGCATCACAAAGTGATGCTCCAGGTTTTGCCGGCGGTCAACCAGGGACACCGAAAATTTATAGCTATATCTCGCGACTGGCTCGCGTATTCAAGACCTGAGCGTCCTCGCCATCTGACCTCTCGACTCAATGTGGCTTTAGCAGCGCACTACCTGGAAATCTATCGGCTTGAAGGAAAAATTATTCGACTGCCCGGCGGAACAGGCGGTCATCGCCGCCACGAGTGGCATCTCGGCCCGCAGGCGAACGAAATCCCCTGCCTTGCTGAGTGGCGGAAGTACATGGAACTCCCCTGTTTTTGCATTTATTGCCACATGCATAAAGACGTTAAATGCGATGGGTATCCGATCGACACCGATAGCGTAAGGAGCGAGTGCCGCCGCCAGATTGCCCTCGCAGCCTGGACGCCCCTCGTCCTCCCCGTAGATGATCCTGAAGGTGTCTTTGGAACAGGGCGTCAAGGTAAAGTCGTGCCGGCCGCAGGTATCCTCCATGATAGTAAACATTGGCCGGCTGCGGTTCGAATAGAGTACGTCTCCCGTCGTGAGCCAGAGGCGTGCGGCATAGTCGAGAGAGCGGCCTGAAGACAGATACTCCTCGCTATCCGAATGCGCAAAAGCTACCAGGTCGCTCACTTGCTGACCTTCGGGGTCGACAATCACCAGCTCATCACCAGTGCCAAGTTCGACTGTCCGTGCGGAGCAGGGCGGAATCCTCGTCGTCTCCACGCCGGTGTTCACGGCTGTTCCCTGAAGTCGAATGGGCATCGCCAGTCTGCCTCGACCTCACGGCCACTATACTGCCTGGCTTCACTCGCCTCGCCGAAATCCGCCAGATTGGGATTCACTGATCCTTGCAACTCAATATCACGCGACCGGGTAGCCGCCTGAATCTTCCAGTAGCGCCCGTCCTCTCGCAGCTTCTCGAACTGGCGGTGAGAATTGAACACCAACACCGGACGGCTGAAGCGCCTGGCGAGTCGCGAGGAATTCGGGTGCAGTCCAATTACGAAGAACGGATGCCCAGCCATGCTCAGGCTGAATTGAGGACTTTCTGCGTCGCTGCTGACATCGTCGGCAGGATGATTGCTTGCTAATACATCGATCTTGTGGATTCGCCACAACTGCGACCACAGTAAGGACTCGAAACGACGCTCGGTCATATCGCTCGGCCCGCGGAAAATGGCTACGTAGGAATGCACAATGTCTTCGTCGCAAGCGGTTGCCTCGATCATGGCAACAAATTGCACGAGTCCATCAAACAACCGCCGGTCATTGTCGCGGTCCCCCAGTGTACCGAACTCATGAGTTTCGATAGAGCCACGGGCCAGGGC
>JBBDSI010000069.1:0-1701 GCA_040905005.1 Pseudohongiellaceae bacterium | reverse complement strand
TTCAGGCCGTATTCTGCTGCCTGAGTCTGCTGAACACCGATTCCATGGCCCGATCGATGAGGGGGTTATTGCTGATAACCTTGAGTGTTCCCGCCTTCAGTTCCCGGGCGAGACGCATACGCGAACGCTCGACCACCTTCACACCCTGGCCATTCACGAATACGAACTTGTCGATGGACTTGATACGGGCGGCCAGGGTACAGCGAACTGAATGTCTGGCATCGACCGCGAATTCCACCCAGATGCCCAGGGGGTACCGGCTCACCTCGCGAAGATGCTCGTCCGCTTCGGGCAGAGCCGTGTCCGTATCTTCGCCTGGCTCGGCAGCAGCCATCCATTCCTCGAAATCGGCCGGCGATTCGGACGACTCGCCGTCCACCGGCTCCTCTCTGGCGAATGATTTCTCCTGGATTTCCTTCAGGCGCTCCAGCAACGTCGCTGCCTCCGGTCTTTCGACACCGGCGACCTGCAGCGATTTATCCAGATTGATCATCAGGCGCGGGTTGACCCGCTCGAAGCGTTCGCGGTCATCGGCTTCCTTGCTCGGCTGCACCGTCCATAACAACACGTCGATCGTGTTCATGACCGGTTTCCAGCTATTACCGCCCGGGCCCTCCCGGAGAATCAACTCGACAAGAAAACTGTGAAAATACTGTTCCAGAAATTCACGCACAAATGCTGGAGTGTTCTGCTCGAGGATACGCTCCTTGATCTTGTGCAGCGCGTAGACCTTGACCTCGTCGAGGCGCTCGCGCCGCAGCTCACTGCCCTTCAGCGATGCCAGGGTGTCTTCCTCACTCCGGGCCCGCTCCTCCTTGAACGCAAGAAATTTCTCGAGCATGGACTCGATCATCGCTTCCTCGCCATCGAATTTCTGCAGCAGTTCAGTCACCAGCGTACGCAGTTTCTGATAGACCGGGTCGTCCTCCAGTTTCGCGGCATCCGTCCAGCTGATACCACATGCCGCTATTTCATTGAGTAGCCGCCGCGCCGGATGCCCGGGGTCCTCGAAGAATCCGGGATTCTTCAAGGCGATCTTCAACACCACCATCTGTGTGCGCCCGATGAGACCCTTTATCGGGCCCGGAACGGTGTCGTCTTCCCAGATCATCTCGAACAGCAGCGTGACCAGGGTGATGGCATCGGCCGAGGCGCTGTCGACGGCGCGCAACTGCTTGCCGCCGGTGGTGGATTCCAGAACGTTACCGATGCTGCTGCCCAGGTCCAGGGCTCGTCCTTCCTGCAGTGCCGAATCCACTTGCGTGTTCAATTCTTCCCGGTCCAGCAGTTGCAGCAGGGCGTCACTGCCCACCATCTCGACGCGGCGTCCGCCGATCATCATGCCCGGCTGCAATCCGGCGGCTGATACGACTCCCCCGCCACCCCCTTGCATGGCGCCAGGTGCCCCCCCACCCTGAGCGCCGCCGTGCTGCGCATGCAGCAATTGCTGGATCACGGAAAACTGCAGCGCGGACTGCACCGCCCCGCCGCCACCACCTCCCTGGTTGACGGCGAAGGCCCTGTCGTTCGGATCCGCACGTTCCCTCCTCTGACTGCGCCTGTTGATAATTTCTTTCTTGCTGCGCGCGGCCATGTCCAGCTTCGGCATCACGCCATTCTCGACCAGCAGGGCATTGCCCCTGGCCAGCACCGCTTCCAGCCCGTGAAATACCTTGCTGTTGAACTGGCGATAGACAGTCA
>JBBDSI010000068.1:0-1716 GCA_040905005.1 Pseudohongiellaceae bacterium | reverse complement strand
GATCAGGCGCACGATGCCGCTCTGCGGGGAACGGATCCACATGCTCTCGCTGGCCGCCTCGGTGAAGGGCTTCTTCTTCAGCGTCTTGCTCGGCGGCAGCATGCCGATCTCGCGCATCACCGAAATCACGCCGCGCACGCCGGCGCGGATGGCGAATTCGTTGAAGCGCAGTGCCTCGCCGGCCTCGTAGACGATGATGTTCACCCCGCGGGCCTCGACCGCCTTGCGCAGCGACCCATCGATGATCTCGCTGTTGAGGATGACCGGCGAGGCAAAGGCCGCCGCCATGCGCTTGGTCTCCTCGTCGTCGAGCACGGCACGAATGTGCGGGAAATTCTCGCGATGAATGGCCGCAGTGTGCAGGTCGATGCCGTGAGTGCAGTGGGCGACGATGTCATTGAGAAACAGATGGGCGATGCGTGCCGCCAGGGAGCCGCCCTCCGAACCGGGAAAGGAGCGGTTCAGGTCCCGACGGTCGGGCAGATAGCGCGACTGGTAGAGGAAGCCGAAGATGTTGACCACCGGCACCGCGATCAGGGTGCCACGGAGCCGCGCCAGGGCCTTCTGATTGAGGACGCGGCGGATGATCTCTACGCCGTTGATCTCGTCGCCGTGAATGGCGGCGGACAGGAACAGAGTGGGCCCGCTCTTCTTGCCGCGCAACACCTGGACCGGCATCTCCAGTTGTGTATGCGTGTACAGGCTCGGCAGCGGCAACTCGATGGTGGCGCGTTGCCCGCGTATCAGTTCGTGCCCATTGATGTGCAGGACGTCGTCGTCGTTGGCCTTATCCATGTCCGCGCGTCCTGGTCTTGCCCTCCCGGGCGTTCTTCTCCATGAAGGCTATGATCATGCTGGCAATGTCTCTGCCGGTGGCGGCCTCGATGCCTTCCAGGCCAGGGGAGGAGTTTACCTCCATCACCAGTGGGCCGTGGGCGGAGCGCAGGATGTCGACGCCGCAGACATTCAAACCCATGGTGCGGGCGGCGCGCACGGCGGTGGAGCGCTCCTCGGGCGTGATCTTGATCAGCGAGGCGGTGCCGCCGCGATGGATGTTGGAGCGGAACTCGCCCTCCTTGGCCTGGCGCTTCATGCTCGCCACCACCCTGTCGTTCACCACCAGGCAGCGGATGTCTGCGCCGCCGGCCTCCTTGATGTACTCCTGCACCAGCACACTGATGTTCAGTCCGAAGAACGATTCGATCACCGACTCCGCCGCCTTGCGGGTTTCCGCCAGCACCACGCCGATGCCCTGGGTGCCCTCCAGCAGCTTGATCACCAGCGGGGCGCCGCCGACCATCTTGATCAGATCCTGGATGTCGTCGGGCTTGCTGGCGAAGCCGGTCACCGGCAGGCCGATGCCCTTGCGCGAGAGCAGTTGCAGGGAGCGCAGCTTGTCCCGCGAGCGGGAGATGGCCACGGACTCGTTCAACGGATAGACTCCCATCATCTCGAACTGGCGCAGCACCGCGGTGCCGTAGAAGGTCACCGAGGCGCCGATACGCGGAATGACTGCGTCGAAGGGCTCCAGATCCTGTCCCCTGTAGTGCATGCTGGGGCGGTGCGAGGTGATGTTCATGTAACAGCGCAGTACATCCAACACCCGGGCCTCGTGACCACGCGCCTCGGCCGCTTCAATCAGCCGGCGCGTGGAGTAGAGTTTGCTGTTCCTGGATAGAATGGCTATTTTCACAATCTGGTCCTGATGTGGGAGTG
>JBBDSI010000067.1:0-1741 GCA_040905005.1 Pseudohongiellaceae bacterium | reverse complement strand
CCGCGACCTCCGGCGTGACAGGCCGGCATTCTAACCAGCTGAACTACCGGTCCGCGACATGCTTGACTCACTGGTGGGCTGAACGGCGTGGCTCAGCGGGTCAGTGCTTGGTGGGTGGTGCAGGGATCGAACCTGCGACCCTCGCCTTGTAAGGGCGATGCTCTCCCAGCTGAGCTAACCACCCGTCCCAGGAGACAGCGCATTTTACCGACTTAAGGTGGCATGTCAACAAAGTAAATTGGGGCCGCCGACCCATCATCCGGGAGCCGCGTACGCCTCACTTGCTGGTGTGTTCGAAGGACCCGTCCCAGTCTTCCGGTAATGGCGTTTCGCGTAATGTCGCAATACGCTCCAGATACACCCGATAGAGCAAAGTGCCCGGTTCCGCCGCCGCCAATTCATTCAGCAACGCCTCCGCCTGATCCCACTCCTGGGCGAAGTAATGCGCCAGTGCTTCATGGTATTTCCCGACCCGCGCCTGCAACTGCTCGCCCGCAGACTCGAGTTGGCAAAGCGGCTCGAAACACTCCACGGCTTCATGCTTGCCCTTCACCTTCACCCGATCGATCAGGCGTAGCAGGAAACCATCCAGTTCCCGGGCGGTCTCCTCCCCGATCAGCAGCCTGATGCCGTAAAACTTGGTCAGCCCCTCCAGGCGTGAGCCGAGATTAACGGCATCGCCCAGCACGGTGTAGGAGCGCCGGTAGGTGGAGCCCATGTCGCCGACGTTCATCATGCCGGTGTTGATACCGACGCCGATGTTCACTGCCGGATAGCCGCGCCGGTCGAACTCCTCTCTCAACTCCTCGACTCTCTCCAGCATCTCCAGCCCTCCGCGCACGGCGTTGTCGCGATGCCGGGGATCGTCGAGCGGCGCGCCCCAGAAGGCCATCACCATGTCGCCGACATACTTGTCGATGGTACCGCTGTGCTTGAAGATGATCTCGGTGATGGGGGTGAAGAAGTCATTGAGCAGTGTCTTCAGCTCCGTGGCGCTGAGTGCCTCGGAGATAGTCGTGAAGCTGCGGATATCCAGGAACAGCACGGTGAGTTCCTTGCTCTCACCCTCGAAGGTGTAGTTGTCGGGGTTTTCCAGCATGGAGTCGATGTGGGCCGGCGGCACATACTGATCGAACATGCCCTTGATCACCTTGCGGGTCTGGCTCTCGGCCAGGAAGCCGTAGACCAGGTTCACCGCCGTGATGGCCAGCACCAGCAGCAGCAAAATGAACAGGGAGAAGTCCATGCGGTATACCGACCAGAGCTGGAAGTTGCCCCAGCCGACGACTGCCACGAGCACGATCGCGGTCAGCGCCATGGTCGGCGCGCCCATGCGCGGGAACAGCAGCGACATCACGAGGCCGAGTACGACGATGGCGGTGAGGACCGCGCCCGGCTCCCAGTCCGGCCGATAGGGAAAATTCACGCTGTCGCCGCGCTGGAAATCGGCGAACAGGGAACGGGTATCCGATTGTTCGCCGCCTACCACGGCCACCGGCTGTGACTCCAGCAATGCATGCAGCATGTTGGCGTGCACCTCTACCCCGGGGTAGACCTGATCCAGCGGTGTGGTACGGATATCCTGCAGGCCCGGCGCGCTGGTGCCGATCAGCACCAGGCTGTTGACGAAGACATCCGGCTCCTCGTTGTCGTTGAGCACGTCGGTGGCGGAGACGTACTCGAAGGGCTCGTCCGAACGCAGCGAGCTGGGGCCGAGATAGGGCACCAGCACCGACGCCCG
>JBBDSI010000066.1:0-10685 GCA_040905005.1 Pseudohongiellaceae bacterium | reverse complement strand
TCTTGGCGTCTTCGCGTCTTGGCGAGAGCAAAAAAAATTGATCCGGAAAAAATCAGCCCAAAAAATGTACTCAGCCACCGTTATTTTTCCTTGTACATCATATATTTGGAACCCTCTCTGAGCGAAACATCTACCCACAGATTTTGCAGAGGAGCCAATATAATAGGGAACGATAGCCACGCCGATTCAGGTCAAAAAGCGTACAATGCCAGGTCAATAACAGACAGGAACGGAATGCTACCGCCGTTTTCATGCCAGCACCCACAGTAACACTCTCCACGATTTTACTGGCAGTCGCCCTGGCGGTCAGTGCCGCAACAGCCACCGCCCAGGGCGACGCGGGCGATTTCGCCGCGGCCCGGCTCGCCGCCCGGGAGTTGCCGCGCCTGCAGAGTCTGCTCGTGAGCCGTGACGGGGAGATTGTGCTCGAGGAGTATTTCAACGACACGAACCCCCGGCGTCCGGCCAACATGAAGTCCGCCTCCAAGAGCGTCATCTCGGCGCTGGTCGGTATTGCCATCGATGAGGGTTTTATCGCCTCGGTATCCACACCGGTGGCGCAGTACTTCCCCGAGTACATCAGTGACGAAGACGACAGCGGCAGGGCGGACATCACCGTCGAAGACCTGTTGACCATGCAATCGGGTCTGGAGAGCACCAGCAACCGCAACTACGGCCGCTGGGTATTGAGCGATGACTGGGTCAGGTTCGCGCTGGAGCAGCCACTGGTGGCGGAGCCGGGTACACGCATGCTCTACAGCACCGGCAGCACCCATCTGCTGTCGGCCATTCTCTCGCGTGCCACGGGCATGGACAGCAAGGCCTTCGCCCAACAATACCTGACACAGCCTCTCGGCTTCTCCATGTCCTACTGGTCACAGGACCCGCAGGGCATCTATTTCGGCGGCAATGATATGGAATGGACGCCGCGGCAGATGCTGGCCTTCGGTGAACTCTACCGCAACCGGGGGCGGCACGACGGTGAGCAGGTGCTGCCGACGGACTGGGTCGAGCGTTCGCACCGCCCGCATGCGCGCTCGCCGCGGGGGCAGGGGCGCTTCTATGGTTACGGCTGGTGGCTGCGCGACCTGGCCGGCATGCAGGTGCCCGTGGCCTGGGGTTACGGGGGACAGTTGATCTTCGTCAGTCGGGAGCTGGACCTGGTGGTCGTAACCACCTCCGACAGCGCTCCCGGGGCGAGTCGCCGCGGCCACCTGCGGCGCCTGTATGACCTGGTCGAGACGCACGTCCTGTGGTCGGCGCAGCGCCAGCAGAGCGCTGCCTCGACCAGCGACTGAGCAGGGCAGCAGGCTGTGTAGCGCCCGTCCACGCGTTCATGGTCAGGGAAACCCCGAAGGGAGAGCAAAGGAAGGGGAGGGCGTGGGGCGCGTCAGTTCGCCAGGTAATACTCGATCTTCAGCCTGTTGATCTCGATGACGTCGTGGTTTTCCAGCTTGATGGCGCGGGAGCCTATTTCCTGGCCATTGACCCGGGTTACCGAGGTGTTGGAGGTATCGAGGTTGACGATGAAGTGGCCGTCGGGACGCCTGTTGATCTGCACGACCTCGGCGCCGGACTTGCCGAGCTTGACCGAGGGCTTGAGCAGCGGCAGTTCCTTGCCGGCGCCGGAGCCGTTCAGTATCTGCAGGCGCGCCTGCATCTCCGGCGTGGGCGCCGGTTCGAAATCGATAGTGCCGGGCGCCGCCGGTTCCTGCCCCGGCGGCTTGCGCCGGATCATGACCGTCTTTTCCGTATCATCACCGGCGCGGGCCGTCTCATTGAGATAGCGCAGTTCATGCTTGCCGATGGTAATGACATCGCCGTGCTTGAGTGGATGCTTGGTGATCGGCTGGCCGTTGACATAGGTGCCGTTGGTGCTGTCCAGGTCTTCGAGGAAGGAATCCTCGAAGATGGTCAGGAGCTTGGCGTGGTGACCGCTGACGGCGAGATTGTCGATACGAATATCGTTGTCTTCCTTGCGGCCGATAGTCATGACCTCCTGGTCGAGAATGAACTCGCCAAGCTTGCTGGAGTTAAAACTGAATTCCAATTTTCCGGCCATGTCCTTGTCTCGCTATTGCATGCCCCGGTCCACCTGCAGCAGTATCACGGAGACATTGTCCCTGCCGCCATTGCAGTTGGCCCTGTCGACCAGCGCCTGGGACGCCAGTTCCAGTGACGCATCACCACGGTCGTTCAGCATCTCCTCGATCTGCCAGTCGGGCACCATGTCGGTGAGCCCGTCGGAACACAGCAGCAGCAGGTCGCCCTGCTCCAGCGCCAGTTCCGTGGTATCGACATCCACCGACTCTTTGCTGCCGAGGGCCCGGGTGACGATGTGTCCGACACTCGCAGCCTTCGCCTCTTCCTCCGTGTAGAAGCCCTTGTCGATCAGGTCCTGGACCAGGCTGTGATCCTTGGTCACGCGCCTAAGCTTCTGATTTCTAAATAGATAAAGGCGTGAGTCTCCGACATGTCCGGCCACCAGGGTGGAATCGAGGGTCATGACCGCAACCACGGTCGTGCCCATGCCCCGATGCTGCTTCAGCGCCTCTGCCGCCTGGAAAATCATGTCGTTACTGTGGGAAATTGTATTGGAGAGAACCTCCAATAACTGAGAACTGGTTATCGGTCTCGTATTTTGCCGCCGGGCCACCATGCGCAGCTTGTCGAGTACCGTTTCCACCGCCATGTGAGCGGCGATTTCGCCCGATTGATGCCCACCCATGCCGTCGGCGAGCACGGCGATGCCGAGTTCCTGGTTGTAGCCGATGTGGTCCTCATTCTCCTGGCGGTGGTTGCCCGTGTCAGTACAGCCGGCGATCCGCAACTGAATTCGGTCCTCTGTCATCGGATAAAAGTCCCTCTAATTCGTTCGCAACGGCAGCATAGAATATCGGCATGCTGCGGTTAATCCTTTCCTGCCCATCGAACACAAACAGATATTGGGCATAGACCACCACGAGGATGGCGAAGAGTAGGTTTAGCCTGCCGTTATACCTTTTATTGTCGCGCTCGGCGAGGGAGAGGGTGATCTCATCCGTTGCCGCCGCGGTCGGCGTGTCGCGCCCGGGGGGCGTCACCGCGTTTTTATCACGTGCAGGAGCTTCAGTAAACGTCCTGCGCAGCTTTCTTTCACGATGGCATTCGAACACGGTCAGAGCCTGTTCCAGGCTCTTCGGATTACGCTTCTCCGGCAGTGACGAGAGCATGTTGGTAATCAGGTCCTGAATGTCGTCCGGCAACTGCGAGAAGTCCTTGCGCAGCACGAAACCCGTCTGCTCCTGGCAGCGTGGCAGGGCGCCAGTGAACAACTGATAGAGAATGACTCCCACCGAATAGATATCGGCCGATTCGGAGCGCTCTTCTCCGGTGAGGGTATAGAACTGCGCCATGGGCACGGTGGAAGTGTCGTCCTGGAGAGAAAAGTCGGTGAGCTTGACGGCGCCCTCGTTGGTGAAGAGGATGTTGGTGGGCCTCAGGTGCCCGTGCAGAATGCGGTTGTTATGGGCAAACACCATGGCTCGGCAGATCTGTATGGCGATTTCCAGGGTCTGTTGCCAGGTCAGTTGAAACGACAGCTTGTCCTGCAGTGTGCCGCCGCTCATGTACTCCTGAACCAGCATGAAAAACTCATCGTTCCGGAAAGAGCCGAGCGTGTTCACGATGTGCTTGTGCTGGAGCGATGCCAGTATCTTGCTGGCCTCGAAGCCGCTGGAATCACAGATTTTCTTCTTCACCACGAACAGCGTGCCTTTCTGCTTTTGTTGATACAGGTAGACGCCCCCGAACCTGTCCTCGCGCAGTACATCGAGCAGCATGAAACGGGACTTGAAATCGGTGAAGCCCTGCTCGGCGCGCTGCTTCTGCGCGTTATCGATGTGGGCGCCCTGGGCGGCGGCCAGCAGTCGTGTCTTCAGGTCCTCGGCGGACAGGGGGCGCTGTGCCGGGTCAGGGTTGAGGCATTCCAGTACCAGGTCGTTCAGCGCCGGCGAAATCTCCGCGTTGAGCTCTGCCGGATCGGGAAAGCGCCCGTTGGGCATGTGCCCGGTGAAGAGGTTGTACATGACCACGCCGACGGAGTAGATGTCGCTCTGGGCCGTGACGTTGTCGGAGGACTCACGCTGCTCCGGCGACATGTAGTTGTAGGTGCCCATGATCGTGCCGGTGGCTGTGCAGTCACCGGCATTGTTTGCCTCGTCGTAGAACTGGGCGATACCGAAATCGAGTATCTTGACCGTGCCTTCGTCATCGATGAGGATATTGTCGGGCTTGATGTCACGGTGAATGACGTTGTTCCTGTGCGCATAGGACAGAGCCTTCAGGACCTGGATGATGATGTCGATCTTCTCCCCATGACTCATCACCCGACACTTGCGCGCGGTACCCAGATCGATGCCCTCGATATACTCCATGACAAAATAGGGCATGTCATCGCCGTTGATGCCGCGGTCGATGACGTGAATGATGTTGGCGTGATTGAGGCGCGCGATTATGTAGGATTCGCGCTGGAATCGGTGGCGCGCTTCCTGGTCCATGGCAAGATCGTTGATGAGGAGCTTAATGGCGACGGGGCGCTCAAGGGAATCCTGGATGCCCCGGTAGACCTGGGCCATACCGCCTTCGCCGATCTTGACCAGACTGGAGTAACCGTCGAGATGCATGGCGTGTTATTCACTGCGTCAGATTAGAACCGGTCAAGTCCTGCGGCTATAGCCGCGCGGCGCCTCCGGAAGCGCCACGGCTCTGTGGATAGACTAATGAGGGTTGCTCCGGGAAAATGTGATACTCTTCGCAAAACCGGCCCGGCGGGTAGTATTACGTAACACTCTCAGGCAAGCAGCAGTTTTAAGCAAGTAGCAATAGACCTGTCGTCCCGTCTCCATTCGCGAGTCTGCAGGAAGGATCGCCACTCAACACAGTGTCATGAAGATATTACATTTCACGGCTGCCGCTATCTTCGTCGTTCTGGTCTTCTACCTGCTGATCGTCGGGGAAGCCCTGTTGCTGCCGCTGGTGATCGCGATCGCCTTCTGGTACCTGATCAATACCCTGGCGCGGGCCTTCTCACAGATTCGCCTCGGCAGTTTCAGTTTCCCCATGCCGATCTGCCTGGTGGCGTCATTTCTCACTTTTATTCTGTTGCTGGCGGCACTGGTCAATTTCCTCAGCGGCCGGGTGCAGGCGGTGGTCGAGGTGGCGCCCATCTATCAGCAGAACCTGACGCAGCGTTTTCAAAACCTGCCGCTGATCGATTACTCGCAGTTCGAAGGCCGCAACTTCATGCAGCTACTCACCGAGTGGATAGATATTCCCAGTTACGCCACCTCGGTGGCCGCGTCGTTTGCCGGCATTCTCGCCAGCGGCGGCCTGATCCTGATCTACATGGGCTTCCTGTTTCTCGAGCAGAAGCACTTCGGCTCCAAGATTTCCGCCCTGGTGGCGAACAAGACGCGCGAGGACGACGTCAACCAGATCATCGACCGTATCCGCGACGACATCCAGCGCTACATCGGTATCAAGGTGTTCACCAGCGCCCTCACCGGCATTCTCAGCTACACGTTCATGCGCGTCGTGGATGTGGACTTCGCCGGCGTGTGGGGGCTGTTGATCTTTCTGCTCAATTTCATTCCGACGGTGGGCTCGATCGTCGCCACGATATTTCCGGCCCTGATCGCCCTGGCGCAGTCGGACGGCTATACCCTGTTTCTCATCGTGCTGATCGGCATCGGTACCTTTCAGGTGTGTGTCGGCAATATCCTCGAGCCCAGGCTCATGGGTTCGAGGTTCAATCTGAGTCCCATCGTCATCCTGCTCAATCTGGCGTTGTGGGGCTATATCTGGGGGGTGCCCGGCATGTTCCTGTGCGTGCCCTTCCTGATCATCATTACCATCATCCTGAGCTACTTTCCCCAGACCCGGCCGATCGCCATCATCCTCTCCAGCAACGGCAGGCTGGCGGTACCCGAGGATCGTACCCTCAATATCAATATCCCACTGCACCAGGAAAATCTCCTTACAGGTGCCCCTGGTCACAGGGACCCCGAACTTTAAATCCCTGCAATCCGCACCCATTAAACGCTATAATCCGGTGCCTTTTTGAATTCCCCAACCGACCGTACACCGAGGCCGGCTATCGATCCTGGAACGCAACGCTTCATGAACAGTGCTGAAATCAGACAGAAGTTTCTCGACTTTTTCGCCGCGCGCGACCACGAGATCGTGCCCAGCAGTTCGCTGGTCCCCGCGAACGACCCCACGCTGCTTTTTACCAATGCCGGCATGGTCCAGTTCAAGGATGCGTTTCTCGGCGCCGAGAAGCGTAACCGGCCACGGGCGACCAGTTCCCAGCGCTGTGTGCGTGCCGGCGGCAAACACAACGACCTGGAGAACGTCGGTTACACCGCCCGCCACCACACCTTCTTCGAGATGCTGGGTAATTTTTCCTTTGGCGACTATTTCAAGCGCGAGGCCATTCAGTACGCCTGGGAGCTGCTGACCGTGGAGTTCGGGCTGCCTCCGGAGAAGCTCTGGGTGACGGTCTATGAGGACGACGACGAGGCGGCCTCCATCTGGCTGGACGAGATGAAGATCGACCCCGAGCGCTTCTCGCGCCTGGGTGAAAAGGATAACTTCTGGGCCATGGGCGACACCGGTCCCTGCGGGCCCTGCTCGGAAATCTTCTATGATCACGGCCCGGAGGTCGCAGGCGGCCCGCCGGGCAGCCCCGACGAGGACGGCGATCGCTACATCGAGATCTGGAATCTGGTGTTCATGCAATACGAGCGCAGCGCCGATGGCAACATGAAGCCGCTGCCAAAACCCTCCGTAGACACCGGCGCCGGCCTGGAGCGCCTGGCGGCGGTGCTGCAGCACGTACACAGCAACTACGAGATCGACCTGTTTCAGTCTCTGCTTAACGATATCGCCGGGGTGACGGGTGTGCAGGACCTGGCGAATACCTCCCTGCGGGTCATCGCCGACCACATCCGCTCCTGTGCCTTTCTGGTGGTGGATGGCGTACTGCCGGCCAACGAGGGTCGCGGCTATGTGCTGCGTCGCATCATCCGCCGCGCCGTGCGTCACGGCTATCGACTCGGGGTCAGCGATATCTTCTTCTACAAGCTGGTTCCCGCCCTGGTGAAGGTCATGGGTGATGCCTATCCGGAACTGGCGGAGCGCCAGGCGTTCGTCGAGCAGGTACTTAGGGAGGAGGAGAAGCAGTTCGCCCGCACCCTGGACAACGGCATGGCGATCCTCGAGAAGGCCATCCGCGAGCTGGCGGGCGACACCATTCCCGGCGAGACTGTATTCAGGCTCTATGATACCTACGGTTTCCCGGTGGACCTGACTGCCGACGTCGCCCGCGAACACGAACTGCAGCTGGACCTCGACGGCTTCGAGAAAGCCATGGCCGTGCAGAAGACACAGGCGCGTGCCGCCAGTCAGTTCAACGCCGTGGAGAAGCTCGACATCGAGCCGGGTCTCAGCACCGAGTTCATCGGCTACGACCACATGGTGGGCAGCGGCCGGGTCGTCGCTCTCTATGCGCCGGACAATCGGCGCCTGGACGAGGCTCCCGTCGACGAGGAAGTATTGGTGGTGCTGGACTCGAGTCCCTTCTATGCCGAATCCGGTGGCCAGATAGGCGACCATGGCAGCCTGGAAAGCGAGCACACCCGCTTCGAGGTGATCGATACACAGAAGCAGGGCGAAGTGCTCCTCCATCGGGGCCAGCTCAGGCAGGGCTCATTGCAGCGCGGCGATACCGTCAAGGCCATCGTCGCCGATCAGGACCGGCAGGCGACTACGCTGAATCATTCCGCCACGCACCTGATGCATTCCGCGCTGCGCCAGATACTGGGAGAGCATGTGACGCAGAAGGGCTCCCTGGTCGCGGTCGACCGCCTGCGCTTCGATTTCTCGCACCCCTCTCCGGTCACGCCGGCCCAGCTCACGCAGATCGAAGACCTGGTCAATGACCAGGTCCATACCAATTCGGCCGTTTCCAAGCAGGTCATGCCCATCGAGCAGGCGAAGAAAATGGGCGCCCTGGCTCTGTTTGGCGAGAAATACGGCGATCAGGTGCGCGTGGTGACCATGGGCGGGGACTACTCCGTCGAGTTCTGCGGTGGCTGCCATGTCGATCGCACCGGTGACATCGGGCTGTTCAAGATTGTCAGCGAGACGGGAATCTCCGCCGGGGTGCGCCGCATCGAGGCCGTCACCGGCCGCGGCGCGCTGAACCTGATCGCGCGTGAGGAGCAGACGCTCAAGCGGGTGTGCGAGATCATCCGGACGGGCCCGGAGGAACTGGTGGACAAGGTGCAGCAACTGGCGGCGCACAACCGGACCCTGGAAAAAGAGCTGGAGCAGCTCAAGGGCAGGCTCGCGGCCAGCGCCGGTGACGACCTGAGCGACCGGGCCGTGGCCCTGGATGGCGGCGCCAGGCTGCTGGTGGCCAACGTCGAAGGCTTCAATCCCAAGTCACTGCGCGACACCGTCGATCAGCTCAAGAACAAGCTGGGCAGCGCGGTGATCGTGTTGGCCACGACCGCCGATGACAAGGTGTCCCTGGTGGCGGGCGTCAGCAAGGACCTCACCGACCGGGTGAAGGCGGGCGACCTGGTCAACATGGTGGCGCTGCAGGTCGGCGGCAAGGGCGGCGGGCGTCCGGACATGGCCATGGCCGGCGGCAGCGACGCGGCCGCCATCCCGGCGGCGCTGGAGAGCGTCAGACCATGGCTGCAGGACCGACTCTGACAAGGATTTCCAATGGCGCTAATCGTGCAGAAATACGGCGGCACGTCCGTCGGCACTACCGAACGCATCAAGGCGGTGGCGGAGAAAGTCATCGCCTTCCGCGAACAGGGACACGACATCGTTGTCGTTGTCTCCGCCATGAGCGGGGAGACCAACCGGCTGGTGGCGCTGGCCAGGGAGATGATGGAGCAGCCCACGCCGCGGGAACTGGACGTGTTGCTCTCCACCGGTGAGCAGGTGACCATCGCCCTGCTGTGCATGGCACTGGAGACCAGGGGGTATGGAGCGCGCTCGTTTACAGGCGGCCAGGTCCGCATCCTGACCGACCAGGCCCACACCAGGGCGCGCATCCGCGAGATCGACGGCACCCGCATCCACGCGCAGCTCGAGCAGGGCAATGTCGTCGTGGTCGCGGGATTTCAGGGTGTGGACGAGATGGGCAACATCACCACTCTGGGGCGCGGTGGTTCCGATACCACGGCGGTGGCCCTGGCGGCGGCGCTGGATGCCGAGGAGTGCCAGATCTACACCGACGTCAAGGGTGTGTACACCACCGATCCTCGCGTCGTCGCGGACGCGCGGTTGTTGACCAGCATCACCTTCGAGGAGATGCTGGAACTGGCGAGCCTGGGCGCCAAGGTGTTGCAGATTCGCTCGGTGGAGTTCGCAGGAAAATACAAGGTCCCGCTCCGGGTGCTGTCATCATTCGAAGAGGGCCCCGGCACCCTGATTACTCTGGAGGAAGAGTCACAAATGGAAGATCCCGCCATCGCAGGCATCGCATTCGAACGCGACGAGGCCAAACTGACAGTCAGCGCCGTCCCCGACATGCCCGGTATCGCCTATAAGGTGATCGGTCCGGTGAGTGACGCCGGCATCGAGGTGGACGTCATCGTCCAGAACGTGGGCGCGGACGGCGCCAACGACATCACCTTCACGGTCAAGCGCGGCGAGAGCGATCGCGCCAAGGCAATCCTGGACAAGGTGGCGACCTCCCTGAAGGCTGGCGCGGTCGACCTGGACACGAAGGTCTGCAAGGTGTCGCTGGTCGGTGTCGGCATGCGTTCCCACGCAGGCATCGCCAGCAGGATGTTCAAGGCCCTGGCCGATGAGAACATCAACATCCAGATCATCACTACCTCCGAGATCAAGATCTCAGTCATCATCGAGGAAAAATACCTGGAACTGGCGGTGCGTGCCCTGCACAGCACCTTCGAGCTGGGTGATCCAGGAAACGCCGGCACCAGTAATTGATCTTGAGTGCCCATGGTTTCGCCGAATCGACCCGGTAGAGGTTGGCAACTACCCGGCTTAGGCAGATACTATGTAGCAGGCAAAACGGTTGAAAATGGGTTAAGCCCCCGTATTGCAAAGGGAAATTCGCCTCACGAAGGCGCCTGCCGGCGCTGCACCCCGCGGGGGCGCGCCGGCGCACGCAGCGTGGGACCGCACTGCCTGCAGACTGGAGAGAGCTGGAGAGCTGGAGAGCTGGAGAGCTAAAGCAAAGCCGGCTCCGTGCCCGAGCGTTGGTCTGCAGGGCTCTCAGTGCGATGGGAGCTACAAAGGAATGCCTTAAGGAGGATGACCATGTTGATTCTGACGCGTCGGATTGGCGAGACACTGATGATTGGCGACGATGTCACCGTGACAGTGCTGGGTGTGAAGGGAAATCAGGTGCGAATCGGTGTCAACGCACCCAAGGAAGTTGCGGTGCACCGGGAAGAGATCTATCAACGCATCCAGAAAGAAAAGAGTGGCGGTGTGCCGGAAGGGGAGGAATCGTCCGACTGAATGTCTGTTTGTACGGTTGTCTGATTGTCTGGTTGAGGCCACCCACAAAAAAGCCCGGCGTTGCCGGGCTCTTTTATGGGTGGCGGAGAGAGAGGGATTCGAACCCTCGATAGGAATAACCCTATACGCCC
>JBBDSI010000065.1:9126-10730 GCA_040905005.1 Pseudohongiellaceae bacterium | reverse complement strand
TCCCCGCGCGCCATGCGATCGCCTACGCACTCCACGAATTCCGAGCGGGTCTCGTAGTTACTCGCCTGACGCCGACCCAGGATCACGACCGACTCGCCACTCTCGATGCCCGTCGCGGCGCTGCGAAATTCGTCCACCGTCGTGCTGGTACAGGCGGACAGTATCGTCAGAAAGGCGATAGCGGCGGCGGATTTCAATGCACTATTGAGCACACGAATTGTCATGTCACACCTCAATCAAGACTGGATTCCCCGACCGTTTAGCCAGTCGCGCACTTCCGGAACCTGGCCGAAGCTCAGAGAGAAACTTGAGGCCAGGTCACGCAAGGCCACGATGGCGGCATCGTTGATGCCGGCCTCGACCGAACCGAAGGTTGCGGTGGGGGTCTTGCCGTAAGAGGTCAGCACCCAGTCGGCGATGTAGTCGCCCTCGGCGGTGACCAGACGCATGTTGTATTTGATCCAAACCTCATAGACGTCGAGCTTTGTCTTGGCCGGAAGCGCCAGTTGAAATTCTTCAATGGCCGGCGTGAAGACGGCGTCCACGCCGGCGCTCGCAGCCTCTTCCATGCTGTCGACGATAATCACGTTTTCGAACATCGCCGGCAGGACGGCATCGAACAGACGGACATGGGAGATACCGCTCTCGATATTGTATTCCTCCTGTCCGGTCTCGGAATACTCTATGTAGGCGAAATCACGCAGCGCGTCGTCATAGTAGACCGCCACCGTCAGCGGCAGTTTTTCGATATTGGGAGTCGGAAACTGTCCCTCGACCACGACGTTATTGACGCCACAGCCGGCGAGCAGAATAAGGGCCAGCGCCAGGCCGACGCGTTGCAGGCCAGCCCGGTTATGGCGGATTGTGAATTCTGTCCTGGCGATCATATGCTTCCTCGTCTCGTCAGCCCGTTCAATGGGGGGCGGGCGCTCTCAACGAAAGTCGTTCAGCCCTACAAATGTACCACCATTTCGTTGCGTCATCTCCCGCATCAGTTGGGAATATCGGTAGACGCTCTGTTGGAAACGTTGAGGGCCGGCAAATATGGTGGGAAAGCCAATGCCGTGGATTCGCACCAGGCGATTGCCGGCCGCGTCTTCCACGTTGATGCGGTCAATGGTCTGTAATACGTCCTGGATAGAGCCGCCCGGCTGGAAGTCGTCACCGAGCACATAGATACTAATTTTCCTGTCAGCGGAATAAAAGGTATTTATCGCCCGTGTCACTCCCTCTACAGGGCTACTGTTGCTGTAGGGGTTCCAGTTGCGCAGGGTGGCGAGGATCTGCTGGCGGCGGCCCGGGGTGTCCGGTATCCAATCGCCCCGGTAGGAATCGAACATGTAGTCGCCCATGTCGTTCATGACCTGGATCCCTTTCACTTCAGGATACACGTTCAGGGTGTCGTCGATGACCTGCAGCATCTTGTTCCAACTCGGGTTGTTGAACATGCTGCCGGAAGTATCGATCACGAAGATGATGTATTCGCTGTCCACCGGCACGCCGCCGATGGCGTTGTTCTCCGGCGCCACGGTATCGGCCAGCAGCCGTTCCATCTCTTCGGTCAGGGACTGGCGCGCCAGGCGCAGGCGACCCACTTCGTCCGT
>JBBDSI010000065.1:5661-9026 GCA_040905005.1 Pseudohongiellaceae bacterium | reverse complement strand
AAGCCACAGGCGGCCACATCCAGGAAGGACACGGTAAAACTGTCGGTCTCTCGATCTCTGCGGCGTCTCATCGTTTCCTCAGGGCCAGTCTTTCGATGGCGTCAGAAAAGAGCCTTGCGAGTATTGTGCCAATTGCCAGTAAGCGGCCGCCGCGCTGGGGTCGCCTTCCAGTGGCAGTAATACAATGTTGACCGGAATTCCCTGCGGTAATTCCCCAATCGCGTCGTCAAACAGCTCGAGACGGTCTCTCGGTGTGATCAACGTGGCATTGCTGTTGCGCCCGTTCAGGGTGGGCAGCCCGTCGGTAATCAGGAAAATATTGTCCGGACGCGGTGACAGGGCGGCCACGGCCTGAAAAACCTGCTCCAGATTGGTGCCGCCATCGGGCACGAGCTGACGTACCTCCTCGATCGTGGCATCGAGCTGCTCGCGGTCCGCCACCTCCTGCCACAGGTCACGCGGCGCGCCCGGCGTCAGGCTCTCGGTAGCCTCGCTGAAATTCCAGATCTGGTACTGGCTGGTGATGGGCAGCTGCGTGCTGATCCAGTCGACAGTTTTGACAACACGCTGCCATTTTGGCGCGGCGCGTTTGCGCTCATCGGACATGTTGCGTGTGCGGATGATATTCACCAGGGTGCTGTCCAGCATGCTGGCGGAGGAATCCACCAGGATGAGGATGCGCTGGCCACCCAGGAACAGGCCCGACAGGTATTGCCGCTGCCCGTCACCGAGGAATTGCCGCACGCTGTTTCCTTCCATCTGTTCAGCCTGGGCGCGCAGGCGCCGCATGTCCTCTTCCAGTTGCTGGATGTCGGCACGCAAGTCCTCCTCGCTCTCCACCCGGGCCACGGTGTTGTTCTCCAGCGCCGCCAACTCCTGCAGGAAGTCGTCGACCTGATCCTGAATCCGCGTGGCCAGACCCTGGGCGGTCACCACCTCGAGACTGACGTCGTCCACGGTGTTGCGCAGCTCGACCAATCCCTCCTGGCCGTCCTCCACTTCCTCTTCCAGCAGGCTGATCTCGGCTTCCAGTTGCGGCGTGGGCTCCTGGTTGTTCACGGTGGAGGTGTGATCGAGAATCAGGAAGATGAGGATTACTGCCCCGAAGCCACAGAACATGACGTCGAGGAACGACAAGCTGAGGGGATTGGCCTTCCTTCGGGTCTTCTTGCTACTCATCACTCACCCTGATCAAGCGTATGGACTCCTCGCTGCCGGGAAATCGCAGCCGGTCGCCGAGCGCCAATGCCTGGCGGTTCTGGCATTGCTCGTCGTTGACGAAGAAATGCGCGGCCTCTCCCTGGAAGTAGTAGAGCCCGTCGTCCGCCTTTTCAATTCGACCCAACCTGTCCGGCAGCCCGGCGATCGCAAGCACCAGGCCGGCAGCGGCGTCACTGTGTCCGTTCAACGATTCCTGGTTGCGAATCTCGAGGCCGGGCAACGCGAAGGCATGATCGCGGAACAGGGCGTGAGTCGGTAGTGGCGCGCTCTCCGCCCTGGCCGGCGCCGCGGGCGCCAACGGCAAAGCCGTCACCCGATGCACGGCTTCCTCGCCACTGATGATCAGGTCCGAGCGTTCCAGACAACCGGCAAGCCCGCTCTGGCTGTCCACCACGAGCAGGTTGGGGTAGTCGGCCAGGGTCGCCTGCAGACCGGGCAGGGCGGCCAGCTCTTCGCTCAGCAGCAGTTGCGCCGGGTCCGCCGCCGCCAGCGCAGCGAGCTGCAGGGCGATGCGCCGGTAGTGGCCGCCGAGGCTGCTGACCAGGCTCTGGCGCGGCCACTTCGCGGTATAAAGCGAGCCGCCACTGCTCAACTCCAGGATCAGGTTGCCCTCCTTCTCGTCCTGGGCCAGCCAGCCAGGCAATGCATTGTAGAGCTGCTGCTCTGATTCGGCATTGTGCTGGGGATTGAAGCGGCTCTGCTGGATGAACAGGCCGGTGGCCAGTTTCATCATCAGGTCCATGAAATGCTGGCTGCCGACACCGGGCACCTGGATCACCGAGTCGCTCTGCAACAGATCGCCCTTTCGCCGCAGGCGTGTCAGTACCACCTGATGCAGCTGGATGTCCGCGTGGATTATGGTCTCCGCCGTCGCCGCCGTCGCCACGGCCATGGCCAGTGCCGAGTCGACGACGCCGACCGGTCGCAACGGACTGTGCCTGGCCAGTCCCAGCAGAATGGCGATCTGTTGCCGAGTGAAGCTGCCCGGTACCGCGAATATGACATCGTGGTCCAGTTGCGCCTGCTCGGCGACGTGGATCAGGTGCGCGTGGGCGAAATCCGCGTAGTGGCGGAACTTCTCATGCTGCCGGAAGGGTTCGAGACTCAGCTCCTGCCAGTACTTGTTGAAGGCGCTTGTGGGTTTCAGGCGCGCCTGTTTTTCCGCCTCCTCTCCCAATAGCACGGTCTTGCCGTCGGCCAGGACAAAGCCGGGGCTGCGCAGCAGAATGCCGCTCTCATCGCCCACCTTGATGGCCTTGTCATTGAGCTCGATGACCTTCAATGTCATGTGTGTTCATCCCGCTCCGGCACCTGCAGGTGGCGGATCATTTTCTCGTCACAGTAGTGCTGGCAGTCCAGCACCAGCCGGTCCTGTTGCAACTGCAGCTGGTGCAACAGAAACATCAACAGGATACTCGCCAACAGGGCGACGAACGTGGAGTTGAAGGCAACGCCCAGGCTGACGGTCACGCCGACGATGTCGCCTTCGACGGCCTGATAGGCCTGCCCCAGCGCCTCGCCGATGCCGCGCACCGTGCCCAGGAAGCCGATGCTCGGGATCGCCCAGGCGATATAGCGCACGATGGTCAGTTCGGATTCCATGCGATCGGCCTCGTTCTCACAAGTGTCGCGCACGGTGGTGGAAACGTCCTGAATATTGTGCGTGCTCTGGAAGCGATGCAGGCCGTTGAGCAATGCGCGCGGCAGCAGATACTCCTGCTCCTTCTCCGGCAGGGCCTCCACCGGGCGCGCATAATTTCGCGCGTCCTCCGGCAGGATACTCTCCCCTTCGCCGGCCTGTATGAGAGTCCGATCCAGCAGGGCGCGCTGGCGCATGGTGTACTGGGCCTTCATGCCAATGAGCGAGGTGGCCCAGATCAGGAGGATAATGACGGTCTCCTGTTCGAAGTCGCGCAGGATGATAAAGATCGATCGTTCCGGAACGAAGTCCGCGTCGGTCTCCTGCAGCAGGTTCTGCTGCTCCTGGATCAGCTCCGCGTTGGGGCGGATCACCGTCACGTAGGCGGCGTGCACGACGATCACCACGAATATCAGAATGCCGATCTGGAGTAGTGTCTCGTATAACGATCCCTGCTTCATAAACTGTCCCTTGTGTTTCTCGTCCTAAAAAAGCGCGCGGGCCC
>JBBDSI010000065.1:0-5561 GCA_040905005.1 Pseudohongiellaceae bacterium | reverse complement strand
TAGATATCTACCGGAAAGGAAACACCAAGGTCCTGGGAGATCTCTTCGGTGGGAATGAAGCGTGCGTCGCTCTCTTCCTCTTCGGCTTCCTCGTCGGTCTGGGCCTGTGCCTGGTCGCCGCCGGCCGGGCGATCCGCCTGACTGTCCTGGTCGGCAGCCGGCTCTTCGGCGACAGCCGCGGCCTGATCCGGATCCTGCGGCGCCGGATTGTCGGCGGCCATGCCAGGTGGCGCCAGCAATGCCAGCATTACGAACAGCAGCAGTCGTCTGGGCATGTCTTATTCCTCCAGGTAGCGGGCGACACGGAAGCCGACGTCGTTCCGGGGCTCGGCACCGAAATCGCGGAATGTCAGGCGCAACTCGGTGATGGTGCCGTGGGCCCAGCTGGAGCCGCGAATGGTGTGGAACTGCCCATCTTCGGGGCCAAGCGGGTCCACTTCCACGGCGCCGAACGCCCCGGCGGTGGAGCCGTAAAAATCATGGACCCATTCAGCGACGTTGCCGGCCATGTCGTGGATCTCATGCTGGTTGGGCTGGAAGGACGCGACCGGCGCCGTGGCGAAGAAGCCGTCGTCATAGTCGAACATCACCTGGCCGAGATACTGTTGTGCGGTCACGTCGGCGAAGTTGCCGGCATTGTCCGGCGGCGGCAGGTCTTCGCCCCAGGGATACTTGAGCGTGGCGCCACTGCCGTCGGTACGTGCCACCCAGGCCCACTCCGCCTCGGCCGGCAGGCGGTAACCGGTGGACTCGGGATTGAAACCCACCACCTCTTCGCCTTCGACACGGTAGAACGGCGGCAGGCCTTCCTGCTCGCTCAGCCAATTACAGTAGCGCGCAGCCTGGGTCCAGGACACGCGCACGACCGGCTGCGCCTCGTTGTCGAGGGTCAGCCCCTGTATCGTGCCCGAACTGTGCTCGGGATCGAACAAGCGGAACTCGGCATTGGTCACCTCGCGCATGCCAAGATAGAATGGTCGTTCCAGTTGAATCTCCCGCAGCGTCTCATTGGGTCGGCGTCCGGCCTCGCGGCGGGACGCACCCATGGTGAAGGCGCCGGGGTAGAACAGTTTCAGGCGCTGGCCGGCGGGCGAGGTGATGAACGGTTCGATCTGCTCGAGGCGCGCCTGCTCGAGGGACTTCAGTGTCACCCGGATCTGCTGGTCCAGCCCCGGCCGTGGAGTAAACTCCGTCGTATAGGGGACGAAGCCGTCCTTGCGAATCTCGACCTGCTGGCTGGCGGCCATCAGTTCGATGGTCTGATTGGCCGGACCGCGCAGATCGCCGTTGACGTAGAGCTCGGCGTCCGCCGGCTCGGCGATGATGTCGATGCTGGCCAGCACCGGCTCCAGGGTGACGGTCAGTTCACGCTCCTGCTCGGGTTCGGTGCGAATACTGGTGCGGTTGGCGTGATAGCCATTCTTGAAGAAGGTCAGTTCGTGCGCCTGTCCGGGCGGCAGCGCCACCTCCAGCGGTGTCAGTCCCTGGAATTCACCGTTGACCGTGACACTCGCCTCGTTGGGATTGGTCTGGATGAACACCAGTCCGTCCGCCGGCTCCAGCACCACCGTGGGCACCGGGAAATCCGCGCCGGCGATAACATCGAAGTCTTCCTGCCAGGCCTTGTGCCCGGTCAGCTTCAGGGTGATCTCCCTCTCTCCCTGTAATAGCTCCGCAGCCAGTGGCGTCACGCCGAGCGAATTGCCATCAACCAGCACTTCCGCGCCCGCCGGTTCGGTGGCGAGGTCCACGACCGCCCACGCCGGATTGAGCGCCACGTGATAGCTCTGTTCGACCGACCTGCCCTCCACGGTGATCGTCTGGCTGTGATCGAGATAACGATCGCGGGTCACCGCCAGGGTGTGTTCACCTGGCTCGACTTCCAGGTCGGTTAGCGGCGTCGTGCCGACATCCACACCGTCGATTCGCACCCGGGCTCCGGCCGCTGTCTCGGTAGTGACTGTCACCAGGCCCGGCAGTCGACGCATCTCAAATTCGTGGGTCTGCGCCTGCGCCGGTCCGACCAGCAGTTGCGTGCTGGTGTCGTAGTACCCCTCATTGGACAGGCGCAACTGATAGGATCCCTGCCGGATCAGGTAGCGCTGCCCCAAACGAACGTTCGGGCCACCCTCGATCTCGACCTCGGCGGTTATAGGCGTCACGTCCACCGAGACCGACTTGGCGGTCATTACGAACCAGCCGGCACTGGCGGCGACCACGACGAAGACTGCAATGACGAGGTGCAGCCAGCGAAACCGGTATGAGAACCGCCGCCTGCGCTCCTCGTGGGGCGTGAAGTCGATGGGGACAATAGGGTCACTTGACCCATGAACTGTCTTGTTGTCGTCGGATGCTGCCACGGTGGGGTTACCTGCTGGTCGCTACCACGCGTTCTTCACACTGCACGACAACGGTTTCCGGAGTCTGGCCGAAGCCGACGACGAATTCCTCGCGCACTTCGCGATAGCCGGTGCGGCTGCCGATGGCCACGTAGCGCCCCGGGGTCAGGGCGACTGTCTTCTGATCGAAGAGGCCGAGCTCGCCCTGGCGCAGCAGCGTGACTGCGGTCAGGTTGTCGGAGTGGAAAGTAACCTCGATGGGAACGCGGGCGCTCTCGAGAAGCACCTGCAGCTCCTCCAGTTGTGCCTGCAGGTTCGGACCGGGATTCCCCAGGTTACGCCCGGTGTAATAGACATCGATGGTTTCCTGGTAGACCGCTTCATCGGCGAAGCGCTCGGGATTGGCGATGGCGTTCTTCAGTAGCGCATCCAGCTGCGCCCGCTTGCCGGCATAGTCCCTGCCCTCGCTGGCGAAGGTCAGGTTGGGATCGATCGCCAGCACCTCGTCGTACAGGGCCACGGCGTCCCCCCAGCGCTCGCTGGTTTCCGCGGTGAAGATGCGGGCGCGCAATTGGGTGATGCGGGCATTGGCGACCTCGGTTTCGGTCTGTTCGATCGCGGCCCTGGCCTGGGCCTCGTTGATCCCCAGGTTGGCGGCTCGCTGGAACGCGGCGATAGCCTGCTCCGGTTCGCCCTGCTCCAGCAGGGCATAGCCCTGCGACATGACCCGGGAGAATTCCTGCTCACGAATGCGGGCGGCCACATCCTCGATGCGCTGACGCGCGAGTTCGTTGTAACTGTCCAGACTCAGTACTTGCTGGTACGTCTCGCGCGCGGCCTGCAACTCGCCATCCTCAACCAGCTGTTCGGCGTCGGCGAACAGAGTGAGCACCTCATCCAGCGCCCGCGCCCGCTCAAGCCCCACCTGGGCCGCCTCGTTGTCCGGGTCCAGCAGGCGGGCCAGTGAGAACCTGTCCTCGGCCAGGGCCGAGTCGCCCGCCGCGAGCGCCTGCTCCCCCTCGCTGAGGGTGCGGGTCGCCACCTCGGGCACGGACTCGAGCAGTGCGGCAAGCGCGTCGCGCGCCCCGGTGTAGGAATCGGTGGCGGAGGCGAACTCCTGGTTGCGGTAATAGTCGTCGCCGATACTGGCCTGCTCCAGGGCCGCCTCATAGTCTGCGCCGGCCCAACTCGTCACCTCGAGCGCCTCCAGCTCGTTCTGATTCTCCAGCAGCACGGCCAGCACATCCTGGGCCTCCTTGCGCTGGCGCGCGCGCTGCGCCTCCTGGAACGGGGAAATGGTCTGGGCGGGCTGGGTGCTGCGTGCGCCCGACTGGGGCGCGGCGACCTCGACCCGTCGCTCCAGGGGAAGCTCATACTCCGACACCACCGCCGGCAGCACGAACACAACCGCCAAAGCAACGATGAACAACGCGCCTACACCGACCCACATCCAGACAGGAGGCTTGTTCCGCGAAGCCGGTGTTAGTGTCCGGGCGGAGAGTTCGTCCTGTGTCTGTTCGGAGCCAGGCGCATGCCGGGGCGTCTCTAGATCTTTCTCTGACATAAATCCATTGGTCGGGGCTTGGCCCACTCAGTTCCGGTTACAACTCACCCCGCTCCGCGGCATACATGTCCGCAAGGATCTCACGCCACTGCGCGTATTGTTCCTCGACAGTACCGGTCAGAGTAATGGTGCGGTCCTCCAGATTGATGACACGTGGCGCTACTTCGTTCTCCAGGGACTGGCCAAGCTCTTCCAGCGCCTCCATGTGCATGCGCGCTTCCGCCCGCTTGTCGAAGCCACTCTTGATTAGGTAGGCACCGGCGCCGACTCCCACTGCCCCGCTGGTCTGGGTCGCGTAGTTGCCACCACTGGTCGCCGCGGCCAGGCCGCCGATCACGGCGGCAGTACCGGCGATGAAGCGGCGCCGCGCGGCCTGGCGCAGCTCTCGCAGTTCCACCGTCTCGTGATAGCTCTGCTCGCGCCAGGAGTCGTAAGGCAGACGCATCTGCCGGGTATAGGTCGCGTAGTAGTCCTGCACGGTATCGATGAACATGAAGTCCCGCTCGCGAATTTCACGGATGCGCTGCAGCACGGGATCGTTTTCCGCCGGCAGGGAGCTGACCTGGTAATAGCCGTTGCGATCCGTCACCAGGTACTCCGCGAAGGCCTCGGGCATGAAGCGTTCGGCGAAGCGCATCTCCGAGACCGTGCGGGCCTCGCGGATGCGCTGATCGGAGATATTGGCTTCGCGATAGGCCAGCAGGTCGTTGGCAATGTTGTTGTAGATCACCTGGAAGGGATCGTTCTGCTGGCGCTGCACCGGCTCATAGCTGAATTGACTGATGACCTCCTCGTACTCGCGGGTGTACCACTCGCGCCCGGTAGAATCCGTGACGGTCACGCGGAGGCTCATGGCCTCGCCGTCGGACTGCAGGATCGTGCCGTCGACCTTCACGTCCATGGGGCTGGCGTTGTTGGGCAGAACGCGCACGATACCCCAGTTACCGGACCGCTGCAGTGTCTCTGCCAGCAGGTAGGGGGCGTAGCGGGACTCGGCCACGCGGATCTCGTGGTTCACAGTCTCTTCTTCGGACGACCTGATCTCGTCGATACCAGGATCGAAGACGGTCACGCCGACATCCATCAGCAGTGCCTCGGGCACATTCTCGCTGGCCTGGACGATCGGTGTAAAAGTGGTGGTCTTCACCGTATGGGTAGAACAGGCGGCCAGTAACAGCGCCACGCTCATCATGCCGATGGTCTTGCTTGCCGTCCTGAAAAACCAAGTATTCATTACTCGTCACCTTCGGCGATGCCGGTATATCGGCGATATTCTTCCCAAAGCGCCTCGCGCAGTTCGGGGTCGGGTTCACTCATGGCAGCCTCGCGGATCTGTCTGGCCACCACGTCATCATCACGCCCGCTGGGGATGTCTTGCGGCGGTGGGAATGTCTCGGTCGCTGCCGAGCCCTGCTGCACGGGCTGACTGGCCGCAATGACGCCGGATGGAGTTGCGCCATCGCCCGTGGGCATGGTCTGGGGCTGATTGGCGGCGACCGCGCCGCCCCCGCCCCCCGAGCCATCAGGAATGCGGGCACTGCCCGCCTCATTGCTCTCGCGCTGGGCGCGTTCGCGTTCTCCCAGGATGAAGCCATCGAAATCTTCATAACCTCGGCGCAGTCGCCCATCGAGGATGGCTGCCTGCTCGGCGGCGGTGA
>JBBDSI010000064.1:8545-10765 GCA_040905005.1 Pseudohongiellaceae bacterium | reverse complement strand
GGGCCAGAGCGCATGACATGGCAGCACCGAAAAAGATCAGGCAGGAAGTCGCCGAGCTGCGCCGGCAGGTAGAGCACCACAATCGGCTTTATTACACCTTCGATGCACCGGAGATCCCCGACGCTGACTACGACGAGATACTGGCGCGGCTGGAACGGCTGGAGCAGGAATACGGCCTCGTCAGCCCGGATTCGCCGACCCAGCGAGTCGGTGCACAACCGCTGTCCCACTTTACCCAGATCACCCACGAAAAGCCCATGCTGTCGCTGGGCAAGGTCACCACTGAGCAGGAGCTGCGGGATTTCGAGAAGCGACTCATCAAGGCACTGGGCAGTGACGACTCCCTCACCTACAACTGCGAACCCAAAATCGACGGCGTCGCCGTCAGCCTGCTTTATGAAGACGGGCAGCTGACTCGCGGCGCCACCCGGGGTGACGGCGTTACCGGGGAAGACATTACCCATAACGTGCGCACCATCAGCAGTATTCCCCTGAAACTGAAACTGAACAAGCCACCGACGCAGCTGGAAGTGCGCGGCGAGATCTTTCTCGGCAAAGCGGGCTTCGCGCGCATTAACGCCAGGGCCAGCGACGAGGGCCGCAAATTATTCGTTAATCCGCGCAATACGGCCGCCGGCGCCGTGCGCCAACTCGATGCACGCAACACGGCGCGCATTCCGCTGCAGATGTTCTGCTACGGCGTAGGCATTGTCGACGGCATCACGCTGCCAGGCAGGCTCAGCGAGATCCTGGACGAGTTGGAACAGTGGGGCCTGCCGATGAATCCGGAACGTGCGGTCAGGAAGGGAATCGACGACTGCTTCGCTTTCTGCCTGGCGCTTCTGGACAAGCGCGATTCACTCGAATACGAGATCGACGGGGCGGTGATAAAAGTGGACGACCTCGCCATTCAGGATCGGCTCGGAGCGACCGTCAGGAGTCCACGCTGGGCCATGGCCTACAAGTTTCCGGCAGAAGAGAAATCGACCAGGGTGCTGGACGTGGAATTCCAGGTCGGACGCACCGGCACCATTACACCTGTGGCGAGGTTGCAGCCCGTGTTCGTCGGCGGCGTCACCGTCAGCAACACCACGTTACACAACATGGCCGAGGTCGAACGCCTGGGGCTGCGCATCAACGATACCGTCATCGTGCGCCGCGCCGGTGACGTCATTCCCCAGATCATCAAGGTGATCGATCCCGACAAGACGAAGGATCCGAAGCCGGTGGAACTGCCGCCCGGCTGCCCGGCCTGCGGCTCCGCCATCGAGAAGGAGGGTGAAGTGCTGTACAAGTGCAGTGCCGGCATCATCTGCCCTGCTCAGCGCAAGGAGGCCATCAAGCATTTTGCGTCCCGCGCCGCGCTGGACATCGAAGGCCTCGGGGACAAGCTGGTGGAGCAACTGGTGGAGAGCGGCCTGGTGGACAACGTGGTGGACATCTTTCGCCTGACCGGAGCGCAACTGGAGGGGCTAGAGCGCATGGGCAGCAAGTCGGCGCAGAACCTGCTGGCCGCCATCGAGAAGAGCAAGCGGACCACGCTGCCGCGTTTTCTCTATGCCCTCGGGATCCGCGAGGTGGGAGAGGCGACGGCACAGGGTCTGGTCAACCACTTTGGCGAGCTGGACGCCATCATGTCGGCTGAGGGGGAAGTACTGGAAGAGGTGGCGGATATAGGGCCCATCGTGGCGCAGCACATCGTGACTTTCTTCGCCAATGGCGACAACGTGGCGCTGGTCAGGGAACTGCAACAGGAGGGTATTAGCTGGCCTGCCGTGGAACCGGCGCGCGGTGACAGGCCACTGGCGGGTCAGACATGGGTATTGACCGGTACGCTGGAGCAGTTGTCGCGCAACGAGGCCAAGGCCCGGCTCGTGGCACTGGGCGCGAAGGTGGCCGGCAGCGTGTCAAAGAATACCGATTGCCTGGTGGCCGGCCCCGGCGCGGGCTCGAAGCTGACGAAGGCGGAAGAGCTCGGCATCCAGGTAATCGACGAAGGGGAATTTTTACGGCAAGTGGCTGAACTAACTGAAAGCTAGCCACGCGGGGACGGCTCCATCCAGCACCCCGGAAGCTGCTATCGCCGGTACGTTAAGTCAAGGTTCAGGCGCCCAACTCTACGGTCCTCGTTTCCGTACCAGGACTGACAATACACCGGCAAGAACTGGTTAAGAGCAGCATCACACGCACTCAGCATAACAAGTACTCAGAGTCATTACC
>JBBDSI010000064.1:1540-8445 GCA_040905005.1 Pseudohongiellaceae bacterium | reverse complement strand
GAGTAAATGCAGTGTGCAGGCATGGTGATTAGGGCGTCTGCAGGGTATTCTTGCCGCTGCGCGAAGCAACCGTGGGGAACAGAATCCAGTCGACTCTATGTTTATTTATCAGGTACAGAGTGCATCAGCGCGAATGAAAATGATTATCTCCAGCCTGTTGGCGCTCCTGCTGGGGGGCTGTGTCGCGACTCAGCCTCAGGATATCACCAATGTGTGCAGCATCTTCGAGGATCGCCGAGCCTGGTACAAGGCCGCCAGGGCGTCCAGCGAGCGCTGGGACGTGCCGATAGCGGTCAACATGGCGTTCATCTACCAGGAGTCGGGGTTTCGTGCCCGCGCCAAGCCTGAGCGACGGCGCATTCTCTGGATCATCCCCGGCCCCAGGCCCTCGTCTGCTTACGGTTATGCCCAGGCAGTCAACAGCACCTGGTTCCAGTACGAGCGGGAGTCCGGCAATCTCGACGCGTCGCGGGCAAACTTCGCCGACGCCATCGATTTCGTCGCCTGGTACAACGCTTTTTCCACCCGGGCCAGCGACATTGCCCCGGAAGACGCCGGTAATCTCTATTTCGCCTATCACGAGGGCAATACTGGTTTTCAGCGCGGCACTCACCGCGAGAAGCGTTGGCTCCTCGAGACGGCGGGACGGGTGCAATCCAATGCCAGTCGCTTCAACAGTCAATTGCAGTCCTGTCGCGCGGAGCTGGATAAGAACTGGTTCCAGCGCTTGCTCAGCTAATGTCGCACGCGGGGATTTTACACTGCGCTATCGGGAGGCGCGTCTGACATGAGTTGGTGGGGAAAACTAGCCGGGGGCGCCTTCGGCTTCATGATGGGTGGTCCCCTGGGGGCGCTACTGGGCGCCGCCCTCGGCAACTATTTCGACAGCGGACTGGACCAGCTCTCACGCGACGGCACGCTGGGCATCGGCGTCACCGAGCGCGTGCAGTCAGCCTTTTTCACCACCACATTCTCCATCATGGGCTATGTCGCCAAGTCCGATGGCCAGGTGACCCGGGACGAGATCTCCATGGTCGAGAATGTCATGCGGCAGATGCGGCTGAGTCCGCAGCAGCGCAAGGTGGCCATCAATCTCTTCGACGAGGGCAAGAAACCGGGTTTTCCCGTGCACGAGGTGCTGGCGCAGTTCAAGCGGGAGTGTCAGCGCCGTCAGACCCTGCTGCAGATGTTCCTGGAGATCATCGTGGCCACGGCCTTTGCCGATGGTAGTTTGCACACGAAAGAACAGAAAATTCTCGAGGAACTCGCCGCGGATCTTGGCTTCTCCCATGCACAGTTTCAGCAGCTCCTCAGCCGCCTCACCGGGCAATCCCATTTTCAGGAACAGGCACCGGTCGCGGACCGGCTGGCGGCCGCCTATGAATTGCTGGGCATTGACGCCGGCGCCAATGACGCCGAAGTGAAGAAGGCTTACCGCCGGCAGATGAACCAGCATCATCCGGACAAGCTGGTCGCCAAGGGCCTGCCGGAGGAAATGATGCAGATCGCGAAGCAGAAGACCCAGGATATCAAGTCAGCCTATGAGCTGATTCAGACCCACCGCCATCAGTAGGCGCCGGGGCAGGACGGGGCGTCAGGACAGGGGCGGCCGTTGCAGGCGTGAACGGCAGACCGGGTGATAGACGTTGAGTGCGGCCAGGTAATCCAGATCGGCAATACTTTCCTCGAGCTGCCGGGTCAGATCGGGCGGCACCTTCTCCAGTTGCAGCACCAGCTCCACTTCGATGCCGTGTTCCAGATAGTGCAGGGCGACCCGTTCGATGGCCGAGTCATCCAGCAGCAGCCGCCAGCGCTCCCTGATCGCTTCCAGGACTACCTGGCGCCGCGGCAACTGTTCGCGGGGATCAATGCTCCTTTCCTGGTCGTGATTCTCCGGGTCGATGTGCACGATCACGTCACCAATATCGCTGAAGCGTCCGATCAGCTCGCGGCGCGCCGTTTCACCGAGCTGATGCCCCTCCGAAACAGTGATGCGCGGGTTAACCAGCAGATGTACCTCGAGAATGATCTGGCCACCGGACAGCCGGCTGCGCAGGCTGATGATGCCACGAACACCCTCGACCTCCATGATGCAGTCGCGTAGCTGATTTTGGCGTGCTTTCGGCACTGCCGTGTCCACCAGCTCGCGCAGGGCGTCGGCGCAGAGTTCCCAGCCAATCCGGGCGATAAGCAGAGCCACGACGATGGCCGCCACTGCGTCCATCCACGGGTAACCCTGCCGGGCCGCTACCAGGCCGATCAGTACCGCAACGGATGACAGGGCGTCGCTGCGGCTGTGCCAGGCATTGGCCTTGAGCAGGGAGGACTTGAGTCGGCGCGCCACGCGCATGGTGTAGTGGTAGATCCACTCCTTGCCGGCGATGGAGACCAGGGCGATGGCGATGCCGGCGGCGCCGGGTACCGGGATGGTGACAGCCGACTGCAGGCGGTCGATGCCGTCGTAGATGAGGATGCCGGCGGTGATGAAGAAAACCACTCCCATGCCGATCGTGCCGAGGGTCTCGAAGCGGCCATGGCCGTAGGGGTGCCTGGCATCCGGCTCGGCCTGGGCCACGCGGGCTATCACCAGCACGAAGATGTCGGTGACGGCATCGGTCAGGGAATGAATGCCGTCGGCGACCAGGGCGAAAGACTGGATGAGCGCACCGCCGAAGATCTTGACCAGTCCCAGCACGATATCCAGCGCCATGCCCACGAGGGTGACGCGCGTGTACTCATGCCTGGACTGGGCTAGTTCGGCGGACAAGGGAAATCCCTGGCGCTGGGCGCCGACTGCTCATTAGGGAGAAGGGGGAAAGAAAAAAGCCCGGCAACCAAGGTTGCCGGGCCCAAACATACTACTATCAAGGGAGAGATAAATGAAACAAAACCCACAATTTTGTATGACATCTACCTACACTTATTCAGACTGCGCTCTGGTGGCAAAGTTCCGGCGTTGAAGAAAAATTTTAATTTTTTTTTCCAGAACCAGCTCAATATCATCTATCTAATTGATATTATTATAAATTTATAATCTCTACGTCCGTCTCGGTCAACCCTTCCAGCAACTCCCGGTTGCTAACCAGGCCGATGCTGGCCGTCTCGGGCGCGAAATACTGCTCCGCCACCCGCCGCAGGTCGGCCAGCGTCGTGTCCAGCACGCGCTCACGAAAACCCATGCGGTGGTCCAGGGTGCGGCCAAACAGGTTGTTGTAGAAGGCCTGCTTGGCTTCGCCGGCCGGCGAGGTGGACTTGTCCATGGTGCCTATGACGCCCAGGATCGCTTCCTCCACCTGGTGCTCGCCATGTTTCTCTTCGACGACCCAGCGGATGGCGCGGTCGAAATCGTCCAGGGTGTCCTGGAGGCGCGGGTCGCGGTAGGAGAAGAAACGGAACGAAGCCGAGTTCCCATCCTGACTGGCGCCACCGCCGTAGGCGCCGCCGCGCTCGCGGATGGCGCGATGCAGGAAGCCGTTGCGCAGAAAGCCGGCGAGCACATGCAGCACCGCGTTGTCCGCGTGGGCCGAGGGCACCGTGGGGAAGGCCTTGGCACAGAAGCTGACCTGGGTCGCGGTAGTCCAGGCCTGGCGCACGCGCTCGCGCAGCGGAGGCAGCACCAGCGCTTCCTGGGTGGCGCTGGCGGCGCCCGGCCAGAGTCCGTCGAGTTGCGCCAGCATGGACTCCTGCTGGTCTTCCTCGCCGATCAGCAGGAACTGCTGATCGCCGCCCGTCACCAATTCATGGAGCCGCTGGAACTTGCCGAGCAGGGCTTCGCGTGCCGAGACGTCTTTCAGGGCGTCGCGCGTCTCTTTCAGCCACCTGATGCCGGCCAGGCCGCCAAAGGTATGGCTCAGGTGGGCGGTGGGGCTCATGCGGCTGCTGGCGAGGTTCATGGCCAGGCTGTGGCCCTGGCCGGTAATGCTGGCCTCCTTGCGCGCGAAGATCTGCTCCACCAGTTCATAAAGGCGCTGCTCCTCATCGAAGCGAAGCTCCAGGAGGGTGCGTTGCAACAGCTCCGACATGCGCTCGTGATTGTGCGCCAGGCACTTGGAAGAGTAGGCGATGATCGCCCCCATCTTCTGCTCGTCGTCGATGTTGCTGCGGATGCTGCTGAAGCAGTTGATGCCACCGCTGACCTGGGCCTGCCAGGTCTGCACCTGGCTGTAATCGAGTTCGCCGACGCCGAACTCGGCGACACAGGCGCTGTAGAGTGGCAGTACCTGCAGCAGCTCCTCCTCGAGTGCGGGGAGCTGAAACACGACCTGCTGATAGGACAGGCCGTTGGTGCCCTGGGCATAGAAGCTGACCGGGTCCGCGGAAGTGGGCAGGGTGAGTTGTTGCCGCTGCGGCTCGATGATCTGTGCCGGCACGTCTTCCAGGCCTACTTTCGGCAACAGGCCGGGATCGTCCACCTGCGCCTGCCGTTTCGTCAGCTCGGCGGCCTGCTGCACCAGGCGCTGGCTGTCTGCGGGCGAGAGATTCGCCTTGATGGCTGCCAGGCGGCGCTTCTCGGCCTCGACCTTGCGCCGCGCCAGGCCGTCATCCGGGCTCAGGGTCAGGATGACGCGGTGGGGATTGTCGAGCAGCAGCCGGTGAATCAGTTCCGGAATGAACTGCCGGTCTTTGATCCGTTCACGCAGCCGGTCAATCACCGGATCCAGGTCGAGAAGCTCGATAGGATCGCCATGGTGCAGGGCGGTGGAGAGGCCGGTGAGGATGAGCTGCAGCCCGTAGGGGAAGCTGTCGCCGGAGATCTCGCGCTGGCTCAATTCCAGTTGATGCAGGGAGGCCTCCACCTGATCCTGATCGACACCGTTGTCGGCCAGCTCGCGCAGGGTTTCCTGCACCAGGGCCTCGACGTCCCTCGTGCTGCCTTCCCGGCAGCCCTCGAGGCCCGCCATGAAGGACATTTCCCGGTTGGAGTCCTCCAGGCCGCAGAGCGGCGAGGGCGCCGCGCCCAGCCCGGTGGTTTCCAGCACGCGCAACAGTGGACTGGCGGAGTGGTCGAGCAGCACGCTGGTCAGTAGCTGCGCCTCGAACAGCTCGGTGAGATTAGTACTATGGCCCAGCAGCCAGCCGACCACGACATGATGCTTGTCCGCTTGTACCTCATCGACGGCATAGTATTCTTCGACGCGCAGAGGCGCCAGGTAGCGCTTTTCATCCGCTACGGTGATGGCGGTATCCAGCTTTTCAAAATGTGACAGGGCCAGCGTCTCGAACTGTTCATGATGCTGTGCCGCCGGGATGTCGCCGAAGGTCATGAAAATAGCATTACTCGGGTGGTAGTGGCTCTTGTAGAAGTCGATCAGCTGCTGGTAGCTGAGATCGGGGATGTGGTCGGGCTCGCCGCCGCTGTTGTAGTGGTAGGTGGTGCTCGGGAACAGGTAGTTGCACATGGTGTGCCAGAGTACGCTGTTTGTGGAACTCATGGCGCCTTTCATCTCGTTGTAGACAACGCCCTTGTATTGCAGCTCGGACTCGGGATTGTCGGCCTCCGAGAACTCGAGCCTGTGGCCTTCCTGGGCAAAATCGAGCGGATGCAGGCGCGAAAAGAAGGCGGCGTCGAGGTAGACGTTCAGGAGATTGTAAAAATCCTTGTGGTTGCGACTGGCGAACGGGTAGGCGGTCCAGTCGCTGCTGGTGAACGCATTCATGAACGTGTTCAGCGAGCGGCGAATCATCATGAAGAACGGGTCCCGCACCGGGAAGCGCTTGCTGCCGCACAGCGCCGTATGCTCGAGGATGTGGGCCACACCGGTGGAGTCCATCGGCACGGTCCGGAATGCGACGAGAAACACGTTCTCCGGGTTGTCGCTGGCGAGATGGTAGTGCACGGCGCCGGTGGCCTTGTGCACGTATTCCTCCATGACCAGGTTGAGCGAGTCAATGCGCTCACTGCGGCGCCAGGCAAAAGCCGGGTGGGCCGAGTCGAATTGCGCGGGAGTAGGGGTATTGTGATCGAAGGTGGTACTTACATCTGCCATAAGGGTAATTGCCGTGATTACGAATCGGCAGGGACCGGGCCGGGCCAAAGCCGTATCAGGAGTGGAGGGCCGGAGGAGACTCCAGGCTCAAGCGTCCTAGTTTACCTGAGCGCAGGTCATTTAGTAACAACCCGGCGCTGCGCGCCCAGTCAGGCCGTCCGCCCCGCGCCAAGGCGCCCTGGCTGGCAGCCACCGCCTGCAGCACACCCTCGGCCCCGGCATTCTCGGGAATCTCACCGTAGCGGGCGCTGAGCCGCTCCGGGAAGCGGGCGAGCAGCAGTTCGGCGGCGTGCCAGGCGACGTCCTCGTTATCGACCGCAGTCTGGCGGATGCTGCCGAGCATGGCCAGCAGGTAGGCCGCGTCCTGATCGTCCAGGCGCGGCGCCATCAGGCCGGGCGTGTCGTACAGCACCCACTCCGGGTCGAGCCGCACGCGCAATTGAGCGCGGGTGATGGCGGGCTCATTGCCGGTGGGTGACAGCTTGCGCCCCGCCAGGTGATTGAGCAGCGTCGACTTGCCGACATTGGGGATACCGGCCAGCACCAGTTGCCTGCCCCGGTTACGGTGCGCCGCGCGGGCCGGGACCAGGGCCGCGGCGCACTCGAGCAACTGCCGTGCCGCGACGGGTTCGGCCTTGCTGCTCAGGAGCACCGCCGCCGAGCCCGTGGCGCGCAGATACTCGCGCCAGCGCTCGCTGGCGCTGGCGTCAGCGAGGTCGCTCTTGGTCAGGACATGAATAACCGGGATGTCACCGAAGAGCCGTCGCAATTCGGGGTTGGCGCTGGCCGCCGGCGCCCGTGCGTCCAGCAGTTCGACCCACAGGTCGGTCTCGCGCGCGAGCGTGCGCAACGCCTTCCTGGCTTTGTGCATGTGACCGGGAAACCAGGAAATCGTCATCGGGCGTCGCTTTAGTGTAC
>JBBDSI010000064.1:0-1440 GCA_040905005.1 Pseudohongiellaceae bacterium | reverse complement strand
ATCGAAGACAAGGTCAGGGAGGCCCTGCAGCCTGTCCATCTGCTGGTGGAAAACGAGAGCCAGCTCCACAGCGGGCCTGCTACCGAATCCCACTTCCGGCTGGTAGTAGTCGCCGACGAATTCGCCGCGCTGTCGAGAGTTCAAAGACACCAGCGGCTGTATAAGTTGCTCGCCGATGAATTAAGTCATGGCGTCCATGCCCTCGCGCTGCATCTGTATACGCCTGGGGAATGGGTCGAAGAAAATGAACATGCCCCCGCCTCGCCGGATTGTCGCGGCGGCGGGTAGTCCATTATATCTGATTAATCGTTCCACTATACTGGTCTGTCCGGCGGCGTTGTTATCCTCCGAAACAGACCGGGCCTGGCTGTGCGGCCGGTCACATTCGGGTTCGATTCCGCTGCGGTCGCCGGCCATTGTTTGCTATAGTCATGCTGCTTTGCCGCCGGTTGTCGCCTTGTCACGCACCCGGTGATCCTGTCATAGGATTATGATTTTTATGACAATGTGGTGGTCCGAAGGGATCCTGACCACGGGTTTTGGGATGCTGTCGGCGGCGTCCCGCGCAACAGGAGATTGGCAGCGCGTCATCCGGCACATGAGAGTGACACTTTCCCAAAGACAATCCGAATTGGCGGTAGCGCTCCTGCTCACCGTAGCCCTGGCGGGCCTCGTGGTCTATGTACAGTTGGCCGCCGCTACGGCAAGGGCGCAGGTTGCGGCAATCGAGCCGATCATCGTCTTTCCGGACTTCGCCAATATCGTCGACATCGACGTGAAGAAGCAGCAGTTCTTCGACTACCTGCAGGACTATGTCGTTGCCGAGAATCGTCGCGTGCTGGCCTTGCGCGATGAGGTGGCTTCTCTGGCAGTCCTGGTCAACAGCGGCGTCGGTCTCAGCAGCAGCGGCGAGCGCCAGCGCTTTCTGGAGCTGGCGGAAGCTTATCGCATCGACGCCGCCGAGCTGAACGACCGCGGCATCGCCGCTACGCTGATGCGCCGTGTGGATGCCATCCCTGTCTCCATGGCCCTGGCCCAGGCGGCTAACGAATCCGCCTGGGGTACGTCACGCTTCGCCCTGGAAGGGTTCAATCTGTTCGGGCAATGGTGTTATGAAGAGGGTTGCGGTCTCGTGCCCCTGCGCAGACTTGAGGGTGCTTCGCACGAGGTCGAGGAGTTCAAGTCCGTCGAGGAGGCTGTCGCGGCTTATTTCTACAACATCAACACCCATCCGTCCTATCTCGGCCTGCGGGAGTTGCGCGAAGAAATGCGCCGTCACGGCGAACCCCTCGACTCGATGCGACTGGTCGCGGGCCTCGGCCGCTATTCAGAGCGCGGCCTCAATTACGTCGATGAGGTGCAGACCCTGATCGAGCAGAACGGCTTGATGACGCGGGATAGGGCGCTTGGAGATCTCTGAAAACTCTGCTCGTCCCGGAG
>JBBDSI010000063.1:0-10788 GCA_040905005.1 Pseudohongiellaceae bacterium | reverse complement strand
TGCCGGAGGCATCGAGCAGGCGGTTGGCGGCGACGAGGGGGTCGGCGTGCAGCGGGGTGAGGGCGCCGGCCAGGACACAGGCGAACACGATGGACAGTCGCCTGCTGGCCCGGGATCTGTGTACTGGTGATTTCAAATCATTCATGGCTAGGTTAATAGTATGCAGCGTCGGTGCATGGAGCGCCAATAATGGGATCGCGGGCGCCGTATTTGCATCAGTACGTAGGTATCAATATCTGCAAGGCGCGGCGGCTGGCCGGACCCAGGCACGCAAACGCTGCGGACAGAATATTGACTATCCGCGTAGTCGATGACAACATGCTGACATAAACATCCCGTCCACAGCGAGGAGCGACACGAGTGCATTCGTCCAAGCGGGTCCTGTTTCTGGATTTGGTGTTGTCCGTTTTCCGTCTCAATAGTCTGTTGATCGCCGAGGGCGACGCCATGACGGAAAAGCTCGGCCTGACCCACGCGCGCTGGAAGGTGATCGGCGCCATCGCTCTGTCCAGCGCCGGTCTCACCGTGCCGGGTATTGCCCGCGTGCTGGGTCAGTCCCGCCAGGCGGTGCAGCGCATCACCGACGTCATGGTGGAAGACGACCTCTTACAGTATCAGTCCAATCCCAAGCACAAACGCTCGGTGCTCGTGACGCTCACCGACAAGGGCAAGGAAGTCTACAACACGTTGCGCGAGGTCCAGGATCCCTGGGCCATCGAAAACACCGAGGACATCCCCATCGAGGAGCTGGAAACAGCCCTGCGCCTTATCCGGCGCCTCATCAAGAAATTCAACTGACAACCATGGCCATGGCTGATTTCACTACCAGGCTGCCGCGGGCTCTCTATCTGGCGGAGCAGGTCAGGGAGCTCGACCGCCTCGCGATAGAGCGCTTCGACATACCCGGGTTCACTCTGATGCAGGCCGCCGGGGCGGCTGCTTTTACCCTATTGCGGGAGACCTGGCCCCAAGTGCAGCGGCTTGTCGTGTTTGCCGGCAGCGGCAATAACGCCGGGGACGGATTCATCATTGCCCGCCTGGGCGCCGAAGCCGGATTGCAGGTCAGTATCATCCAGGTCGGCAACACGGACAACCTGCAAGGCGCCGCGGCCGAAGCGCATGCCCGGGCCGTGGACAAGGGCGTGCCCATGCTGACATTGGCGGAGTTGCGTGCAGCGCCCCAGCATGACAGTCCCAACACCGTCGCGGTGGATGCGCTTCTCGGTACCGGCCTGGACCGCCAGGTCGCGGGCGACTATGCCAGCGCCATCGAGCTGCTCAACGAGCGCGACTGGCCGGTGCTGGCCGTGGACATACCCTCGGGGCTGGCGGCGGATACCGGCCAGCCGCTGGGCAGTGCGGTGGTGGCCGAGGTTACCGTGACCTTCATCGGCATGAAGTTCGGCCTGCTCACCGGTCGGGCGCGCGAGTTCGCCGGCCGCGTGTATTTCGACAGTCTCGATGTCCCGGAGGGGGTCCATACCGGGGATGACTCGCCGCGACCGGTGGCCCGGCGCATCGACATCAATGACACGGCCCGCTATCTGCCGGCGCGGCGCGCCGCCTCGCACAAGGGAGACAACGGACACGTCCTGGTGCTGGGGGGCGATCATCGCTATGGCGGTGCGGTAATCATGGCGGCCGAGGCGGCGGCGCGCGCGGGTGCCGGCCTGGTCAGCGTGCTGACCCGTTCCGCCCATCGCGAGGCGGCGCTGGCGCGACGCCCGGAACTCATGGTGATGGGCACGGAGGACAGCGATCGCCAGCCCGCCGTGCTGCTGGCGAAGGCCGATGCCATCGTCATCGGTCCCGGACTCGGTCGCGATGCCTGGGCCCGCGAGCTGCTGCAGTTGGCGCTGGCCGAACAACGCGCCCGCGGCATTCCCCTGGTGCTTGATGCCGACGCGCTGCACCTGCTCGCCGAGCGCGCGGACGCGAATGCACCGACAAAACGGGACAACTGGATACTGACACCGCACCCGGGTGAGGCTGCGGTATTGCTGGGCAGCGATGCAGCCGCCATTCAGGCCGATCGCCTGGCGGCGGTGTCGGCGCTGGCCGCCAAATGGGGTGGCGCCTGCCTGCTCAAGGGCAGTGGCAGCCTGATTGCCGGTCCCGGGGAAGCGCGCCCACTCTTCCTTTGTTCGGAGGGTAACCCGGGTATGGGCACGGGCGGCATGGGCGATATTCTCTCAGGGGTGGTCGGGGCCTTGCTGGCCCAGGGGCTGGCGCTGACCGAGGCACTGTGCTGCGCGGTGTGCATACACGGCGAGGCTGCGGATCTGGCGGCGGCGGAGGGGGGCGAGCGCGGCCTGCTGGCCACGGACCTGTTGCCGCACATCCGCGAACTGGTCAATTTACCCGATTCCGTTCAGTCGTAAGTACTTACTTATAGCCAATCAGTTTATGTTCACTCGACTTATGTCTACGCAGTTATGTTGACCCGGCAGCTATTTCTTCCCGACGAGGCAGCGACCCTCGACTTTGGCAGAGGCCTGGCGCGGGCGACGTTCCCTGACGCATCGGACGAGGCGTCGCGGGCCGACGCGGCCGCCACTTCCTCAATCGCCACTTCGTCGATCGCCACTCCCGGTCATGCCACCGTGGGCGGGGTCATCCATTTGACGGGCGACCTGGGTGCCGGCAAGACGACGCTTACCCGAGGCATTCTGCGGGGATTCGGCTACGAAGGCGCCGTCAAGAGCCCGACATATACCATTGTGGAGCCGTATGAATTCGATGCGTGCCATATCTACCACTTTGACCTGTATCGACTCGCCAGCGCGGAAGAGGTGGAATATCTGGGCGCGGAGGACTATTTTCGCCCTCCCAATCTCTGTATTGTGGAGTGGGCAGAGCGCGGGGAGGGGGCAATACCGCCGGCCGATCTGGCATTCGAACTCGTCGAACAGGCCGGTGGCCGCCTGCTCACCTGCCGGGCTCTGAGTAAAAAAGGTCGGGTCATCGTCCAAAGAATGTGGCCCGAAGGCCGAAACCTATAGACAACGAGTAGTTTGGCTGATCGTAGCTTTCGCACACTTATGCCGGCTTGCATGATAAAAAGAATTCGCGCCTCCCTCTCCCTGCTGTCGTGGCTGGCCATGGCCCTGTGCCCGCTCGCTCCGCTGCAGGCAGCCAGCATCGACGACGTGCGCATGTGGCAGGCTCCGGATCACACGCGCCTGGTATTCGATCTCAGTGGCGCAGTGGACTATGAACTGTTCACGCTCACCAACCCCGACCGCCTCGTCATCGACGTGGCCGGCGCCGACGCCAACGCCAATTTCGATGGCCTCGATTTCACCGGCAGTCCCATCCGCAGCATCCGCAGCGGCCGGCGCGAGAACGACGCGCTGCGCATCGTGCTCGACCTGGCGTTGAAGGTCGAGCCGAGTAGTTTCACCCTGGCCCCCAATAGCGAGTTCGGCGATCGCCTCGTGGTGGACCTTTATGACCTGGGGGCACCGGAGGAGACTGCGCCGGCCGTAACCCGGCAGGTCATCGAGCAACAGGCGCGTCGGGATATCGTGGTCGCCATCTCCGCCGGACACGGCGGCGAGGACCCGGGTGCCATCGGTTACGACGGGCGCATCAGGGAAAAGAATGTCGCCCTGGCTATCTCGCGCCAACTCTTCAATCAGCTGGACAGCATGGCGGGCTATCACCCGGTAATGATTCGCGATGGCGACTATTATGTGCAGCTCGACCAGCGCCCGGACATTGCGCGCAAGCACCGGGCCGACCTGTTCGTCGCCATCCACGCCGACTGGTATCGCTCCTCCCAGGCCAATGGCGTCACCATCTATGCCCTCTCGGGCGATCGTGCAGACCGGGAGAATTCGCGCCGGGTAGCGGAGAAGGAAAACAGTTCCGACCTGCTGGGAGGCGTCGACGGGGACATCACCCTCGGCACCTTCGACGACGACGTGGCGCTGACTCTGGTCTCTCTACAGATGGCCTGGAGCATGGAGCAGAGCCTGTTCGCCGGCACCCACATCCTGCAGTCACTGGGCGGTGTCGCTCGTCTGCGCCGGGACAAGGTGCAGCAGGCGTCGCTGCAGGTGCTCAATTCGCCGGACATCCCCTCGATCCTGATCGAGACCGGCTATCTGAGTAATCCCGGTGATGCCGAGCGCCTCAATTCGCCGGGTTTTCAGGCCTTGATGGCGGCGGCTATGGCCCAGGGCATCATGAACTACTTCTACGACTCGCCTCCGCAGGGCACGCTGGTGGCCTGGCAGAAGGCCAACGGCATTCCGCCGGGGACCTACACCGTCAAACGCGGGGACAGTCTTTCGGAGATCGCCGAGCGCTTCGGTATCACCCTGAGCGAAATCAAGCGTCTGAACCGGCTCGATGGCAATGTCATCCATGTCGGTCAGACCCTGGTGCTGCCGGGCGGTGAACCGATACGGGCGTCCGAGCACAGGATTCAGCGCGGCGAGACCCTGTCGGAGATCGCCGAGCGCTATCGCGTCAGCCTGTCCAGCCTGCGGCGGGCAAACGCTCTCAACGGTGACCGCATCATGGTCGGTCAGGTGTTGAAGATTCCGACCATCTGAAGCAGATGGGCCTTATCCGGACTGCCCGTTGCAGTGATGTTTTCTAACTGCGATCCACTCAGTGACTGGATAGTGGCTCAGTTTTAAATACAGATTGGTGACAGTTGGGCTAATCCAGTGCTATTTTCAAACTGAGTCACTACCAGTGGCTGGCGCGCCTGTCGCCGTCCGGCGAGAGTGCTACAATGACGGCAGTCTCCGCCAGCCATTCCAGCCAATCCGATCGCATGTCACGAATCAATCGCCTGAGCCAACGCCTGTCCAACCAGATTGCTGCCGGCGAGGTAGTGGAGCGGCCTGCCTCCGTGGTCAAGGAACTGCTGGAGAACAGCCTCGATTCTGGCGCCACGCGGCTCGACATCGACGTGGAGCAGGGTGGTACCAAGCTCATTCGCGTGCGTGACGACGGTGGCGGCATCTACCGCGACGACCTGCCCCTGGCGCTCAGCCGGCATGCCACCAGCAAGATTAGTGACCTCGATGACCTGGAGCACATCGCCAGCCTCGGCTTTCGCGGCGAGGCCCTGGCCAGCATCAGTTCGGTCTCCCGCCTGCGGCTCACCTCCCGCGCCGCCGGCGAAGCCGACAGTGCGGGCTGGCAGGTACAGACCGAGGGCGAGGCCATGGAGGCGCAGCTGCAGCCCGCCGCCCACCCGCAGGGAACCAGCGTGGAAGTACGCGACCTGTTCTTCAACACGCCGGCGCGCAGGAAGTTCCTGCGCACCGAGAAGACCGAGTTCGGACGCATCGACGAGGTAGTCAAGCGGCTCGCCCTCAGCCGCTTCGACGTGCAGTTTAATCTTCACCATAACCAGCGTGTCGTACACCAGTTGTTGCCGGCCCGGTCCGAGACGGAGACCCGGCGCCGGGTGAGCCTGGTCTGCGGTCCCGCGTTCGTGGACAATGCCGTGCGCGTGGAAATGGAGGGACCCGGTCTGCGCCTGTCCGGCTGGGTGAGCCTGCCCACCTTCTCCCGCAGCCAGGCGGACCTGCAGTATTTTTATGTCAACGGCCGCATCATTCGCGACAAGCTGGTCACCCACGCCGTCAAGCAGGCTTACCGCGACGTGCTCTTCCATGGCCGCCACCCGGCCTACGTGCTCTACCTCGAGCTGGCGCCCTCCGGGGTGGATGTCAACGTGCATCCGACCAAACACGAGGTGCGCTTCCGCGACAGCCGTCTGGTGCATGACTTCCTGTTCAGCGCCTTGCACAAGGCGCTTGCCGAGGTGACCCCCGAGACGCGCCTGGCACAGGCGGAAGCACCTGCGGAGGTTGCGGCCAACGAAGTGCCGCACACGCAAGCCTTTGCCGGCCTGAGCGGCGGGCAGTCGCACCTGGAGCTCCGGGAGCCGCTGTTCCGTCATGCACCCTCAGCGTCTGGGGGTGGCGATAGCGGTGCGGATTACGCCCGCCAGCTCGCGGGCCTGTCCGCGCTGACGGCGGACGACGGGGAAGTCCCCCCCCTGGGCTATGCCATCGCTCAACTTCACGGCATCTACATCCTGGCTCAGAACAGGGAAGGGCTGATCATCGTCGATATGCATGCCGCCCATGAACGCATTACCTACGAGCGCATGAAGAAGGCCTGCGCGAGCGAAGAGTTAAAAACGCAGCCGCTCCTGGTGCCGCTGTCGCTCGCCGTGAGTCGCGCCGAGGCTGACTGTGCGGAGGCGGAGGACGAGACGCTGCGCACTCTCGGCCTGGCCCTCGAGCGCGTGGCGGAAGAATCCATCGTGGTGCGCCAGGTGCCGGCCATTCTCAAGGACTCCAACATCGAGCAACTGGTGCGCGACGTGCTGTCGGACGTATTGGAATATGGTCGCAGCGATCGCCTGAGTGCGCACCAGAATGAACTGCTCTCCACCATGGCCTGTCATGGTTCGGTACGGGCCAATCGTCACCTCACCATCCCGGAGATGAATGCCCTGCTCAGGGATATGGAGGCCACCGAGCGCAGCGGCCAGTGCAATCATGGCCGGCCGACCTGGGTGTATCAGAGTCTGGATGCCCTCGACAAGCTGTTCCTCCGCGGCCAGTAGCAGCCCGCCCGCCGTGACAGCCAGCGCCGACAAGCCTCCCGTGATCTGTCTCATGGGCCCGACCGCCGTCGGCAAGACCGCGCTGGCGCAGGCGCTCCACGAGAGCGGCCGCTTCCAGCTGGTGAGCGTGGATTCCGCCCAGGTCTATCGCGGCATGGATATTGGCACCGGCAAGCCCGATGCCGCCACCCTGGCGCGCTACCCCCATCGCCTGATCGACATCCGTGACCCGGCCGACCCCTACTCCGCCGCGGATTTCCGCGCCGATGCGCTGCGCGAGATCGCAACCATTCAGCGCGCGGGGTCGGTGCCACTGCTCGTAGGCGGGACCATGCTCTACTTCAAGGCCTTGCGCGATGGCCTGGCCGACATGCCCGCTGCCGACCCCGGGGTGCGGCGACGCATCGAGGCGCGTGCGGCGGCCGACGGCTGGCCGGCTGTACACGCCTGGCTGGCCGAGGTGGACCCGGCGGCCGCCACGCGCATTCACCCCAATGACCCGCAGCGTCTGCAGCGGGCACTGGAGGTCTACCTGCTCAGCGGTCGCTCCATGACGGTGCTGCATGGCGATTCGGGCCCCGCTGCGAAAGAAAGTGACAAGAGCCTGCCATTTTCGCTGGGGTTCTTTGCGATCCAGCCTCCGGACCGGACCGTATTGCATGAGAAGATTGCGGTTCGATTCAAACAGATGTTACGGGATGGATTCGTGGAGGAAGTGCAGGCCATGCACCGAAGAGGTGACCTGAGTGAGTCACTTCCTTCAATTAAATCAGTCGGCTACAGGCAGATTTGGCAGTATCTGGAAGGCCATCTGGACTATGATGGGATGATGGAAAGGAGTATCATTGCCACCCGGCAACTCGCCAAGCGTCAACTGACCTGGCTAAGAGGTTGGGAAGATCTGCAGATCCTGTGTGGTCCGAGGGCCCAATCCATCGCGACCATCTTGAAATACGTGGAATCCACCGCAACATAGAACTTTACTGCCCCGGTCTGTTGTCACATAGGGAACCGGGGCCTTCCGTCAGTGGTTTTCGATCAGTCCGCGAACCAGATTTGCGCGCAAACCCGGCACTATGCATTGTAGATTGTAGAGAGTTAAGGAGAAAAATAATGTCCAAGGGACACACGCTGCAAGATCCTTTCCTGAACGTACTTCGTAAGGAGCGCATTCCGGTATCCATTTATCTGGTCAGTGGCATCAAGTTGCAGGGACAGATCGAGTCATTCGACCAGTTTGTGATTTTATTGAAGAACGCCGTAAGCCAGATGGTCTACAAGCATGCGATCTCGACGGTTGTCCCGGCGCGGATGGTGAAGATTCCCATGCAGGGTCAGGGTGACGCCGCCGAAGACGGAGCTGAGCCCGGCAATGCGTAAACGCAATGGCTAAGCAAAGAGGTAATTGATTGTTTTTTGAGCGGCCAGATTCTGGCGAAGTATGCATTCTTGTTCACATCGACCTGAATTCCGAGACGGAGCAGGAAGATCCCGCTGAATTTGAAGAACTGGCCCTCTCCGCTGGCGCGCTGCCGGTAGATTTCATTACCGGCTCGCGTAAACAGCCCTCCCCCAGTCATTTCGTAGGTTCCGGCAAGCTGGAAGAGATCGCCGCCGCCGTGCATGCCCACAAGGCCGAGCTGGTGCTTTTCAATCACGCCCTGTCGCCCAGCCAGGAACGCAATCTCGAGCGTCACCTGCAATGCCGGGTCCTGGACCGTACAGGCTTGATCCTCGACATCTTCGCCCAGCGCGCCCGCAGCCATGAAGGCAAGCTGCAGGTGGAACTGGCGCAATTGCAACACATGAGCACACGACTGAAACGCGGCTGGACTCACCTGGATCGGCAGAAGGGTGGCATCGGACTGCGGGGCGCCGGCGAGACCCAGCTCGAGCTCGACCAGCGCATGCTGCGCCAGCGTATCAAGGCGATTCACAAGAGCCTGGAGAAAGTCCGCGGCCAGCGCCAACAGGGGCGCCGCTCGCGCCAGCGCGCGGAAGTCGCCACGGTGTCACTGGTCGGCTACACCAATGCCGGCAAGTCCACACTCTTCAATCGGCTGACTGATGCGGGAACCTATACGGCGGACCAACTGTTTGCCACACTGGATTCCACTCTGCGCCGGATCGAGCTGCCCAATTTCGGCCAGGCGGTGATCGCGGACACGGTCGGTTTCATCAGCCACCTGCCGCACCAGTTGGTGGAAGCCTTTCGCGCCACCCTGGAAGAGACCGCGAGTGCCAGCCTGCTGTTGCAGGTGGTGGATGCGGCCGATGTCGATCACGATGAACGCATCACTACCGTCAACGAGGTGTTGCTTGAGATTAACGCCGATGCCGTGCCCCAGCTTGAGGTCTTCAACAAGATAGATCTGCTCGAGGGCGTTGCGCCGCACCTGCAGCGGGACGAGCAGGGGATACCGGTACGGGTCTGGGTATCCGCCGCAACCGGTGCGGGCATGGAGTTATTGAGTGCCGCCATCACCGAACTGCTGGCCGGTTCCCTGGTAGAGGCAACCCTCATCATCGAGCCGCAGCAGGCGCGGCTGCGCAGTCAACTGTACGAGCGCGGATTCATCGAGGCCGAGGAGGTGGACGAACAGGGTTGTTATCGCCTGCGGGTCCGGCTGCCGCTGGCCGCTCTGGAGCGCCTGCAGCGGGCCGGTGTCCACTGCGCGGAGAAGTCCGTGGAGACACCGGCGCCGGAATCCGGGCTGCCGGAGCCGGTAACTTAGGAGCCTCTGATTAAGTCAGAGGCTCCTTAACGCTTCGCAGTCTCAGTCCGCCTGACACGGCAGCCGTAAAAGGCTGCGAAACGGCGGATTATTCGCTAAAATCACCCTCTTGCTTAAGCAGAGGTTTTGGAGAAATCAATGGCTTGGAACGAACCTGGCAACAACGGCAAAGATCATGACCCCTGGGGGGGTGGTGGCCGCAGTGGTGGCGACCAGGGACCACCCGATATTGATGAGGTCATCAAAAACCTGAGCAAGAAATTCAATAACCTGTTCGGTGGCCGCTCCGGCGGCGGCAGCGGTGGTGGCAGCGGCGGCTCCAATGGCTTGTCCGCTGGACTTATTGCCGGGGTAGCAGCAGTGGTGGTCGCGGTCTGGGCCTTCTTCGGACTTTACATGGTCGACGAGGCGGAACGCGGTGTCGTGCTGCGCTTCGGCCGCGTGCTGGATGAGGTGGTGCAGCCAGGCCTGCACTGGAACCCGCCGCTGGTCGACGAGGTACATCTGGTCAACATCTCCCAGCTCAACCGCAAGACCTACGACAATGAGGCCATGCTGACGACCGATGAGAACATCATCGATATCGTGGTGACGGTGCAATACGTCATCGAGGATCCCGTCGATTACGTTATCGCCGTGCAGGATCCGCAGCTCAGCCTGGACAATGCCTCCGAGTCCGCGATTCGTCATGAGGTGGGCAGCAACTTCATGGACCAGATTCTCACCACTGGCCGCGCCGCCCTCGCCGGTGCGGTGGAAGAACGGCTGCAGAGTTACATGGACAACTACAATACCGGTATTCGCATTGCCCAGGTCAACGTGGTCAATGCACAGCCACCCGATGCAGTGCGACCGGCCTTCGACGACGTGATCAGAGCCCGCGAGGATGAGCAGCGCGCGCAGAACCAGGCGCAGCAATACGCCAACCGCGTGATTCCCGTAGCGCGCGGTGAGGCGCAACGCCAGATCGAACAGGCCAACGCCTACCAGGAAAATGTCATCGCCAGGGCCGAGGGTGAGGCCTTTCGTTTCGACCAACTGCTGACCGAGTATCAGAAGGCGCCGGAGGTCACACGCCAGCGCCTGTATATCGAGAGCTTGCAGGACGTCATGACGGCCAGCAGCAAGATCATGATCGATGTGGAGAACGGCAATAACATGATGTATCTCCCGCTGGATAAGCTCATGGAGCAGGGCGCCGCGAGCACCAGGAACATGCCCAGTTCCGTGAGCGAATTACAGGACCTGGCCGACCGCATCGCGCCCTATTTGCCGGCGCCGAGCAATTCATCCAGCGTGAATAGTTCCCGCTTGAACAATTCCCGAGGAGTCCGTTAATGAAGAATTTCGTCGCCATAGGACTGGTATTATTCGTAGTGGTTGTGGCCGCCAACTCGCTGTTCGTGGTCAAGGAGACCGAACGCGCCGTGATGTTGCGCTTCGGTCAGA
>JBBDSI010000062.1:0-10804 GCA_040905005.1 Pseudohongiellaceae bacterium | reverse complement strand
CATTGATGCCGGCGGCCACCAGCTTGGGCAGCACACCGGGACTCAGATTCGGCGGTGCCTGGAGATTCATCGTCGGCCCGAAGATCAGACGCGCGACTGCCAGGGTCCACAGCAACTCATTCAGGTCCGGTTCCGGGGCCGCGGCCATTTTCGTGTCCGGCTTGGCGCGGAAGTTCTGCACGATGACTTCCTGAATATGGCCGTATTCTTCATGGAGGTGGCGTAGCGCGAGGAGGGACTCGATGCGTTCGCGTCGGGTCTCGCCGATGCCGATGAGGATGCCTGAGGTGAAGGGCACCCGCGCCTGGCCGGCCAGCGCCATGGTTTGCAGGCGCACGGCGGGGTCCTTGTCGGGTGAGCCATAGTGGGGCATGCCCTTCTCGCACAGCCGGGCGGATGCTGACTCCAGCATGATGCCCATGGAGGCGCTGACCGGCCGCAGCATGGCAATCTCGTCCGCTGTCATGTTACCGGCATTGATATGGGGCAACAGGCCCGTCTCCTTGAGCACCCGTTCAGCCACCGCGCGCACATACTCGAGGGTGCTGGTGAAGCCCATCGCCGCCAGTGCTTCCCGGGCCGCGCGATAGCGCAGCTCTGGCTTTTCGCCGAGGGTAAAGAGGGCCTCCTGGCAGCCGAGTTCCGCCCCCTGCCGACACAGGGTGAGCACCTCCTCGACACTGAGGTAGGGCTGGTCCAGGCGGCGTGGCGTGCGGGCGAACGTGCAGTAATGGCAGACATCGCGACAAAGCTGGGTCAGCGGAACGAACACCTTGCGCGAATAGGTGACCAGCCCGCCGTGGCCGGCATCGCGCAGAGCGCCGGCCCGGGCCACCAGGCCGGCGGTGTCGGGATTGTCGGCCAGGGCCAGTGCCTCGGCCTCGGTGAGCGTGGCAGGGAGTGAGATATGCGTCGGTACTGCGGTCATGGTTACCATGGGAATGCTTTAAAGCCCAAGCCTATCAGTTGGCCAGAGAAAAATTGAGTGATTTTCACGGTTTCAGGCGCGCCTCTTCCACGGTCGGGCGAATCTGCCCGGTCGCGGCGGCAGCGTGCGCCCGGGCCATGCCGGCGGGAGCGGTCCGCGGCGGCAGGGGGCCGGGGGGAATTACAGGAAATGGAAGGTAAACTCGTCGTCTTCCTGGGGCCGCGAATCGGCGATGCGCCGATGCAGCTCTTCGCGCTTGGTGCCCAGCCACTGTTCGCGGTTCTCGTCGGGATCCTGCCCCTGCTCCGACAGGCGTGCCTCCTCGGCGCGACGGAAGTCGCAGAATTCATTGTAGGCCGAGATCTCCTCGCCGAGTTCACGAATCACGATCTCCACGAACATGGCGTCGTCGAGAAAGCCGATGCCGGGAATATGGTCGGGTATGAGATCGATGGGATCGGCGAAATAGGACAGGGCACCGATGATGCGCTGGCGATCCTTCTCACCCAGCCCCCATTCCTCGTCACGCATCATCTCCAGCAGCACTTTCAACTCCAGCAGCCGGTCGGCGATAAAATCCGGGAGGTCCGTATTCATGGCCACGTCGACGATCTTGTAGGCTGCTTTCTCTATCTCAACATGGCTTTGCTGGTCATTTTTCTGGGAGCGGGCGCTGATGGCGATTGTCTTGAACCGTTCCAGGTCGCGGTCACTCAGCGTAAAAGTAATATCTAGAGGCATGGGTTGGTCCTTTTTGTTCGCTATTCTTATGCTTCCGGAGCCCCAGGTGGCGTCTATCCGGGTCCCGGGCCGGGGTCTCTGCGCGAAGTGAGGATGACTATACTCGAATTACCCGGCACGGTGAAACCCGGCGCAGGATGGAAGCGGGCCGCAGCCGTGGCGTTAGCGGGGACGGGTGAGGCTAGTCGAGTGTGGGCACTGGCCCCAGCAGCCAGTCGCTATCAGCACTGCCGGTGCGGCAGCGGAGCTTGCGCATCATGTAATTGAACTGGGGGGTCTCGAGACGCATGCGCTCGAGCTGGCGGCTGTTGAACAGCACTAACTTGCAGCCGTCATGGGTAGTCACCGGGCCGGTGATGGACTCGGCGAAGGGGCGCCAGCCGTAGTCGTCGTCGCGGAACATGTTGTGGCCATTGATCTTTGCCTCGCCCTCAGCCAGCAGGCACCAGGCGTACTCGGTGACCTCGCTGCTGTCGCCGGGCTCGAGCACCTTGACCTCGCCCAGGCGGCAGAGTTTTTCCAGCACCGTGGAACTGAGATTGCAGAACTGGGGCTGCCTGGCGATGAGCGGGCGCAGGGACCACTGCAGCAGCAGCTTGTCCTGGAAACCCTCGGAGGTGATGAAGGACTTGAAGGTATCCTCGGCAAACACACACAGGGTCACCGGTGACTTGGCGATGACGCTGGCGTTGCGGGTACCGATGCCGGTGATCACCGCCATCTCGCCGAGGATGTCACCGGCCTGCAGGCTGGCCTCGATGTGCAGTTGCTCGCCGTCGTGGCGGACTACTTCGCAGTAGCCGGTGAGGATGAGATAGACATAGCCGCGGGTGGTCGCATCCTGCACCAGGATGACGTCCTCCGCGTTATAGCGCCGGATTTCCTCTTCGGCCAGCAGGCTGCGCATCCAGCGGTTGGGGAAGGGGCGGCCCAGCCACTCGGTGAGGTAGTGGTGGATCTGGGAGGTGTAGATCGCCGGATCGCCCTCAAGGATGGTGTAGCGCTTGCCGCTGGTGGCCAGCGAGAAGGTAGTCTTGAATTCGTTGGCGAGTTTCTCCACGTGCACGAACACCACGCGGTCGGCGCTGGAATCGATGGCGTCCGCCGGGTCGCCGTGAATCGCGCCGGCGCCGCCGTCGGCCACCAGCAGGGAGAAGCGCTCCGAATACAGGCGCTCCAGGTTACGGGTCGTGCTGGGGCGGATCTGGCCGAGTCGCGTCATTTCGCGTACCGACGCCATGGTGTGGTTGTCCCCCACCACACAGATGTCGCGCTTGATGCCCTTGTGCACGGTGGAGAAAGTGGCGCCGATAGTGGGGATGCTGTGTACCGTCAGGTGCGGCTCGATAGTGAGACCGTAATAGTTCAGGCGCTGTCCCGGGCGCACCTCCACCAGGCGGAAATGCTCGCGCACCGCCGTCGCTTTCCAGCCGATGCCGCAGGCGATCTTCTCCATGGCCATGTTGAAGATCTCGCGGGTGGTAATCAGCTCCACCCGCTGCGGCATGAGCAGCAGCGGCAGCAGCGAGGAGTGGTCGTCGTGCAGGTGGGTCAGGAACACCGCCCCCACCTGATTCTTGGAGATGCCGCGGGCAAAGAGGTGCTGATCCAGGAAGGGGATGCAGTCGATCAGCAGATACTCGCCGTTGTAGCACAGTGCCAGGCCGGTGCAGGGCTCGGTCGGCGTGAAGCCGGAGGCGCCGCCCAGGACCTCGATGCCCATTTTCACCAGGCCGCCGGGCACATAGTCCTTCTGAACCTTGTACGGTGGCTCAACAATGCCGTCCTCGTTCAGGTCGATGCGGGTCGTATGGCCGGTCGAGTGGATGTCGAAGACATCGTTCTCGACATGGCTGATGCGCTGCTTCCCGACCTGGGCCATGCCCTTGTCGTCAAAGGGAATTGTGTTGAAAAAGCCCTCCACCGGGATGATGTCTCCGTTTGCGTCCTTCAGCGCCAGTTCGTTAGCGGCTGCCAGCCACTCGTCGCGCAGCTCGGGCTCGGTGCGCCAGCGATCGAGCTCGTTCAGGGTGGGGCCGAGGAGGGTGATGCGCAAGAGGCGCAGGACGTGGGAGATGTCGGTGGCATCACCCACCAGGTTCAGCTGGCGGCCCTGGGCCAGCCCCTTGCTGACGAAGAGAAAGAAATACAGTGGGAATTCGAGGCTGTTGGTGAGCGAGCCCCCTTTTTCCTTCACATCTGGCAGCACGATGGTGTCGAAATTGGTGACCCCGTGCAGTAGCAGGCCCTTGAGCACCTCGGGCGGCTGACCCAGCAGAATGCTGCCGTGATCGTCCTCGTACAGGCGCGATCCCAGGCAGGGCTGAATCACAGTGGATTGCCCCACCTGGGCACGGGTAGGGGAATTGGAGTGCTTGATGGCCATGACAAATGCCGGCGTTGATTGTTATGGAGTGCCGTAGGGGGCTTTTATGGCAACAAGATTACCCACTCGTAACGGTCAGGGAAAGCGATTTGTGGGAAGAATCCTGGTTGAAGCGCACAGGATGCGGCGCTTTCAGGACATGGCGGGGTGCGCAACAGGCGCTGTCGGTTTGCTGCGAAATTACCTGAAAAATGCGCGCTTACTAGTTGATAACTAAGTTTTTGTTCCTCGGCGGCTGATAAGATCAGCATTGGGTTGCAGGGCGGCCATGTTGGCCAGGTGAGTGAGCTGAGCGAAACCGCGGCGAAAGCGTCTGCGTAAGGTAATGACTGACCGGGTCCGCGACGATCATGATAGGTTAGTTAGCGGGACTCTAGCCCGGGCTAGCGTGCCGTTACAAATCGCCCAAGGGGGAAGGTAAATATGAGCAATGACAAGGACTTGCAGGGTAAAGTTTATGTGGTAACCGGCGCCAACAGCGGCATCGGCTTTGTCGCCGCCCGCGACTTTGCCCGGCGCGGGGCCGAACTGGTGATGGTGTGCCGCGACGCCGAGCGTGGCCAGCGCGCACGGGAGGACATCCAGAGCGCCACCGGTAGCCAGTCGCTGCACTTGCTGCTGGCGGACTTCTCACTGCTGGCCTCCGTCAACAACCTCGCCGACGAACTGCTGGCACGCTTTCCGGCCGTCCATGTGCTCTGTAACAACGCCGGTGGGGCCAACGGCTCGCGTCAGGTAACGGCGGAAGGCTTCGAGCGTACCTTCGTCACTAACCACCTGAGCGCGTTCCTGCTGACCAGCCGTCTGTTGCCGGCCCTGAGACAGGCCGCCGTCGACGAGCCGAGCCGTGTCGTCTTCACCGCCTCCTATGGACACAATCACAGCCCACTGGATTTCAACGACCTCAACCTGGAGGAGGGCTACACCACCCTCAAGGCCTACGGCCGCTCCAAGCTGATGAACGTGCTGACGGCGCGGGAGTTGCAGCGTCGGCACGCAGAGGAGGGTATCGTGGCCTCATCCTTCCATCCCGGCGCCGTGCGCACGGCGATCTGGCGCAAGGGCGGGACGCTGGCCAGGTTGATGGGCCTGGCGATGTACCCGTTCATGCGCAGCGAGGAGAAGGGTGCCGAGACGCTGATCTGGCTGGCGGCATCTGGCGCAGAGGAGGCCCGGCAGCCCGGGGGCGATTATTTCCAGGACCGGCACAAGGCCGGCGTCGCCGCCTTCGTCACCGACGAGTCCGCCCGGCGCCTGTGGGAGGTCAGCGAGGAGCTGGTACAGCCGTACCTGCAGCAGAAAGCGGAAACGGACGTAGAGCGTCCCTTAGAGTGATAGCTGGCGCCCGGGACGAGGCCGGGGCGCCAGGTCAGACACTGTCAGTCATCCAGGCCGAAGGTGTAGACCACGTTGCCGGAGGCGATGGTCACGTACTGACGGCCGTCCACGGCGAAGGTCATGGGTGCGGCGTGCACGCGCGCGCCGAGTGAGACATTCCACAATTCCTCGCCGGACTCCGCGTCCAGGGCGAAGAAGTAGCCATCGGCGCTGCCGGTGAACACCAGGCCACCGGCGGTGGTGGTGATGCCTGCGGACGAGCGCGGCATGATGGGGAATTCCCAGACGATCTCCGCGGTGTTCGGGTCGATGGCCCGGATGGCGCTGTGGAAGGCGTCCATCGGCTGCGTGTAACGGCCGCCGCCGCCGGTGTAGCGCTGCCCTTCCTCGAAGTCCTCGTCGCGCTTGAAGAACTCCTGTACGCCGTCGAAGGAGGTCACGTAGAACAGGCCGGTGTCCTGGCTGTAACCGGGCGAATACCAGTTGGTGGCGCCGACGATGGGCGGCGAGACCAGAATCCCCTCATAGGTGGGCGCCATGCCCGGCACGCGGATGGGTCGACCGGTCACCGGATCCAGACCAGAGGCCCAGGTCACCGTGGCGTAAGGCTTGCCCTGGATGAATTCGCCGGTGGCGCGGTTGAAGGTGTAGAAGAAGCCGTTGCGATTGGCCCAGAGCATCCCGGGAATGGTCTCGCCTTCCACCTCGATGTCGGCCAGGATGGGAACCTGGATGGCGTCATAGTCGTGCACGTCGTGGGGCGTGAACTGGAAATACCACTCCAGGTTGCCGGTGTCGGCGTCCAGCGCCAGCACCGAGTCGGAATAGAGGTTGTCTCCCAGGCGCACGTCGCCGTTCCAGTCCGGGCCGGGATTACCCGTGCCCCAGTAGATAAGTTCCAGCTCCGGGTCGTAGGAACCGGTGATCCAGGTGGGGCTGCCGCCGTTGCGCCAGGAGTCGCCGGACCAGGTGTCGTTGCCGAACTCGCCGGGGCCGGGGATGGTGTAGGTGCGCCAGACCCGTTCGCCGGTGGCCGGGTCGTAGGCGTCGATGAAGCCACGGATACCGAATTCGCCGCCAGCGATGCCGGTGACCACTAGGTCCTTGACGATCAGCGGCGCGGCGGTCTTGCTGTAGCCGGCCTCGTAGGGTGCCACCTCGACGTCCCACAGCACGTTACCGGTGCGGGCATCGATGGCCACCAGGTGCGCATCCAGCGTGCTCATGAACAGGGTCTCGCCGAGGATGGCGACGCCGCGGTTGTTGCGTCCGCAGCAGATGCGCAGGTCTTCGGGCAGGTCGTGATCGTAGCGCCAGTACTCACGGCCGGTCGCGGCATCCACCGCCACCAGGTTGCTGGGCGCCTCGGTGATGAACATGATGCCGTCCACCACTAGCGGCACGGTCTCGGCGCGGTCGATGACGGGAATCTGATATGCCCACTTCATCTCGAGCTGATCGACATTGTCGGTGTCGATCTCATCCAGCAGGCTGTAGCGCTGGCTGTCCAGGGTGCCGGAGTACATCATCCAGTTCTCGGGCTCGTTGCGCGCGTTCACCAGCCGCTCCCAGGTGACCGGCGTGAACGCGGGTGTGATCACCGTGTTGAACGCTTGTTCCTGGCTGGTTTCCTGGGCAGTCAGCGGCACGCTGAGCGCTAGCGCGGTAGTGAGAAGGGTCAGGTGTTTGATCATTGTTATTGCTCCCGTCGTAGCGAGAAGAGGTAGGCGACCAGGTCGTCGAGTTGGGACTCGCTAAGACGCTGGTCATAACTGGGCATGGTGGATGTCTCGCTACGCTCGTAGTCGCGTATCTCGTTCTTGTCGAAGGCCCACAGCTCGTTGTCTGCGTCCATGATGCGTACGGCAAAGCTGTCCTCGCCCATGCGGAAGCCCTCTCGTACGACTCCATCGGGACCGGTGACGCGCAGGGTCCACCAGCGCGGGTCGACCTCGGCATCGGGAGCCACCAGGGCGGTCATGAGTTCGTCCGGACTCTGTCCCTCGCCGACGCGAGACAGTTCCGGTCCCTGGCGGCCGCCGCGGCCATTCACCATGTGGCAGCTGTCACAGTCAGCCTGACCATAAAACAGCCGCTCGCCAGCCTCAGCGTTGCCGGCCAGTATTACCGAGTCGGGGTCGTAGCGCAGCGAATTGATATAGGCAACGAGTTGCCAGATTGTGGCATCCGGCACGTCGGCGGCGACGGGCAGCATCGCCGTGCCCTGAATGCCCTCGCGGATGATGTTGAAGATGCCGGCATCGGAACTGGCGTTGCTCAGGGTGCCGGTCAGGTCCGGGGCTCCGACCTCGTCGTTGCCGCGGGCATCGAAGCCGTGGCAGCGCGAGCACTGGCGTTCGAAATAACGCTGGCCCACACGAATATCGAATTCGGTGTTGTAGAGATTGCCGGCGTCCTCGCCATGCACTGGCGGGCCGGAGGAAGACACTGCGTAGGTCATCAGAACGGTGGCCGCCAGCAGGCCGGGCCACTTGGAGGTGGGAATGCGTGCCATGCTCACTCCTGTCGTTGTTTTTATTCAGGTGAGGAGGCCTAGTGTAACACCGCGGAGACGGGTTGCAATCGCCGGCCCGCAGTGGTCCGGGCTGTAATGGTTCAGGCTATGCCGGTTCAGGCGCTGGCGGAGAGGCCATGGATGGCCATCTCCCGGGCGTGGCGAGCGCTATCAGGATCGGCCACCGATTCCAGTTCAGCCAAAAGGCGCAGGTAATCTTCGGGCAGGGCATGTTCGCTGGCTCCCGCCAGCAGGTGTTGCTTGTACCAGTGAAAGGGCTTCAGCGCCGGGTCGAGCCGGATGGCGAGGTAGCTCACTGCTTCGATCTGCCGGGCATCGGGAAGGCGCACCGTGAGCGTCAGACGCTGATAGCCGTGGCCCACGCCCTCGATGCGATCCAACAGGTCGATGTCGGTCGCGTTCAGTGCGTACAGCCCCCCCTGGGTCAGGTCATTCTCGCCAGCCCGCAGCAGGCCGCACTTGCCGGAGCCGTCGCGGAAGCCGACCTTGTGAAACACCACGCGAAAGCCCGGCGCCTCGGCCCGCCCGAGACAGCGTGCGGCCGGCAGGCGCTGCCGGAGCCGGACCGTGGCCATGTTGGAGCCGTAGGCGAAGTAGAAGAGGTTCATGGATGATGGCCTGGATGATAGCCCCGGCACCCGCAGCTGCGCCACGAACTACACGGAGCCGTTGCTGCCGTGTTGGGTGGTTGTGCGGGCGGCTGTATCGGCATCGCCCTAAAAGAGTCAAGTGTCATCCTTATTGCCAGCATGGTGAAGCTGTCTTCAATCGAGTAGCCAGCCCAGGGCTTCGTTGCGGTCGTGAAACAGCTTCACCTCGCCCGAGACGAACCAGCTACTCACTTTGGTGCCGATCTCGAGCCAGCGGGCGTGACCGATGATCGCGGTCTTCTCGAACTTGCGTCCATGCTTCAGGTCCAGTTTCAGTTCATCCCAGGCGGCGCGCGCCTCCCAGCCTTCCAATCTGGTTGCATCGATCAGCGCCTTGATGCTGGGTGATGCGACGGCCTGCAGGGCATTGTCCAGCAGCGGCCGGATGGTCTCGTAGTCCGCGTGCGTCAGTTTACCGGTGGCGGTGATGGTTAGGAAAAACTCCTGGCCCGTGCGTTCGAGGCCCACCGAGAGCCCGTGTCGTTCAATTTCCATGCTGTCCTCCTTCGTCTGGTCGAGGATGATCGTGTTCTGACCACACCAACGCCTGCGTGGCCGGCGGATTCCCTTGTCGATGCGATTCGTTCCGTAACCATCCGCGCCGAACTGTCGTCTAAGCCCTTAACAGCACCCGTCGGTGCGAGTAAACACTGGCGCGGCATAACAAAACCGGGGACCGCCGACCGTCATGAAGATAGCCGATACCTCCGCCCAGGACGTGGTCATTCAACCGAAATCGCGGCGCGTCCCGCTCATGCTTGGCAGCGCCCTGCTGCTGGCGCTCGCCGTCGCCGCCTGGATGGCGTTACCCACGCTGCAGCGCTGGCTGCAGGCCGAACAGGCCGTGGCCGCCGAGCGCCTGCGCTTCGGCGCGGTGGAGCGGGGCACCTTCGTCCGCGACATCTCCGTCCAGGGCCGGGTCGTGGCGGCCGTCAGTCCCACACTGTATGCCAGCCAGCCGGGTGTCGTCACCTTCCTCGTAGAGTCCGGCGACTCGGTCGCGGCCGCTCAGGTGCTGGCCAGCATCGACAGCCCGGAGCTTAATAATCGCCTCGCTCAGGAGCAGTCGCGCCTGGTCTCCCTGCGGGTGGAACTGGAGCGTCAAGGCATCACCACCCGGCAACAGAAATTGCAGAACCAGCGGGCCGAGGACGAGGCCAGCATCGCCCTCAAGGCCGCCCAGCGGGAGATGGCGCGCGCCGAGCGCGCCTTTGCCCAGGGCGCCATGATCGAGGTGGACTACGAGAAGGCGCGTGACGACCTCGCCACCGCCGAGCTGCTGCACAAGCACGCCCAGCTTGACACCGGGCTCGACAACGAGCGCCTTGAATTCGAGCTTGAGACCATGCGCCTGACGGTGGATCAGCAGCAGCTGCTGGTGCAGGACCTGCAGCGCCAGGTGGACGAGCTCAGTATTCTTTCCCCGGTCAGCGGCATCATCGGCAACCTGGTAGTCAACCAGAAGACCAGCGTCGCCCAGAACGCGCCCATTCTCAGTGTCGTCGATCTCTCCGCCTTCGAGGTCGAGGTGCAGGTGTCGGAGAGCTATGCCGACGATCTAGCCATCGGCATGCAGGCGGAGATCCGCGCCGCTAACGCCAGTTATGACGCGACGCTGGTGGCAGTCTCGCCGGAAATCATCGACAACCAGGTTTCCGGCCGCGTGCGCTTCAACGGCCCGGTCCCAGACAGCCTGCGCCAGAATCAGCGCCTTACCACACGCATCCTGCTGGAGGAGAAGCGGGACGTGCTCATGGTACCGCGCGGCCAGTTCTTCGACAGCGGCAACGGGCGTATCGCCTACGTCGTCGCAGACGGTATCGCCACGCGCCGGCCCATCGTCTCCGGCGCCACCAGTCTCAACCGCGTCGAGATCGTCGAGGGTCTGGCCGAGGACGAGACAATCATCACTTCGAGCACCGAAGCCTTCGAAGGTTCCCAGACCGTGCTCATCAACTATTGAAACGACTGCCAGAACAGATTCAGAAACGACAAAGACCAAGAGGACAGGCCCATGCTCAAGATGCAGAACATCAGCAAGGTTTTTCGCGCCGACCTGGTGGAGACTCACGCCCTGCGCGACTTCTCCCTGACGGTGGAAGAAGGCGAGTTCGTCACCATCACCGGGCCGTCCGGCTGCGGCAAGACCACCTTCCTCAACATCGCCGGGCTGCTGGAGACCTACACTTCCGGCACCTACCTGCTCGATGACCGCGACGTGGCCG
>JBBDSI010000061.1:5566-10898 GCA_040905005.1 Pseudohongiellaceae bacterium | reverse complement strand
TGCGGCAGGATATAGCCGGCCTCGAGATTGCGCCCCACGACCTCGCGCACCCTGTTCACATACTCGGCATGGCTCGGATAGAGGCGACGCAGTTCTGCCTCGGAAAACGGCTCGTGGGAACCGTAGAGGAAACAGAAGCGATTCACCGTGCCGCTGTTCATCCCGGTATTCTTCGCGGTGGGCACGGCGTGGGCCGCCAGGCGGATACCGCCTAACACATTGCCATGCGCGTCCCGGGCGAACTGCAGCGTCGGCAGCATGCGCTGAACCCGGAGCGGCTCGGCTCGCGGCGGCGCTACACCCTCGGCGACCCAGTCCACGAGGTGTTCGAAGGCGGCGTCCATGACATCGCGAAACGGCACGCGACTGTAGGCCGGCAGCTCACAGTCTGAATCGCGCAGGCCCACATTGTCGATCGGCAACCCGTCGCGCAGGTTGCGAACCCTCGCGTACTCCAGTTCGAAGATCTCGTCCACGTGGGAGCTGCCGGCCACTTCCCACTGCCGGAAGAAATCGGAATCGGGCTGCGGGTTCGCGGCGCGGCGCGGCATGTCGGTCTCCGCCATGACCTTGAAGATCCTGACCGGCTGGTCATCGCGAATACGCCCGCCACCGCCATGCACCATGAAACCGTCGTATGTCGGGTCCAGTGGGTGCACGTTGTTCAGATAGGTGGCGAGGCGGCTGGCGGACTGGGAATGTCCCGTAGCCAGCAGATAATCGGCCTGCAAGCCGTCCAGAAAATCCACCGATCCGGCGGGCGCATTCTCGCCCACCCGGTTGATGGTCTTGCCCACGGCCGAGAAGATATCGAATGACAGCGCATCATCGGTGACCCTGCCGCCGTGAGTGGTATCCAGTTCGCCGTAACGCGCCGGGCTCCATTCGGCCATGGTGTCGATACCCATCTGCTGCGCGGACACGGCGACGTAGGCGTAGCCGTTGCGCACCAGGTGCGGTCCTGACTGCCACCAGTCGATGTCCTTGTCCGGGCCGCCGGTGACGTTGATCCACTCCACCACGACCACGCCGTTGAAGCGGGCCGGGTCGAGCGGTCGCCTGACGATCAGGCGCGTGCGGTAGGGATGATCGCCATCGACGACCTCGCCCGTAGCCATCTCCGGATGCGTGTAGCGATTGGCCGTGCCCTCGATGAAGTATTCCTCTTCCACATAGCCGTGTTCTGTCAGCGCAATGGCGGACGCGCTGTAGATCGAATTGCGTGAAGGATGTCCGGGAGGGTCAGTCTCTATCGGACCAATTATTGTGGCATCTGGCACTTCCGAATAGGCTATCGAAAAACTGGCAGGCAGAAAAAGGATGCAGATCAGAAAATTGCGGAGATTGCGCATGGCTGGGCTCCCCTTGTAATTATAAGAGTTATTATCAGAATGCGCCGCCACTCGGAAGCGGGCAATACCATCGGTTCAATAATCTGATGATTAGCGGCCGATTGCAACGCAGCCGGCCTCTCTTCAGCGGATTGCACCGGTCGATGAGCGCCCGCCACCCGCGTTCAGTCAGTCGGATAGGTCTGCTGGATGTAGTTGGCCAGCGACTGCTTCTCCTTGTCGCTGAACTGATAGCCGAGCTTGCTTCGGCGCCAGAGAATATCATCGGCGGTGCGCGCCCACTCCTGGGTACACAGGTAGTCCACCTCACGTTGATAGAGGTTGGCCCCGAAGCGCACGCCCATGTCGCCGAGGCTGCGCGTCTCCTTCAGAATATCAAAACTGAGCGTGCCGTAACTGTTTTGCCAGCGGGCGATCAGGTCCGGTCCTAGCCAGGCGTATTTGCGCGCCAGTTCCCGGTACAGGTCCTCCGCCAGTTCGAAATTCCCACCCGGTAACACAGCCCGCCTGGTCCAGGAACCACGCATGCGCGGGAAGAAACTTCCCAGCTCGTTCATCACGGTCTCCGCCAGTACCCGGTAGGTAGTCACCTTGCCGCCATAGACCGACAAGAGTGGGTAGGGATCCTCGACCAGTTCGATCTCGTAATCGCGGGAGGCGCGCGTGATGGACTTGGAGCCGCCCTCGATCAATGGCCGCACGCCCGCGTAGGTATAGACGATGTCCGAGCGCAGGATGGATTTCCTGAAATACAGGTTGGTGATGGAAATCAGGTAATTGATCTCCTTGTTGGAGATGCTGACGTTGTCGAGATCGTCCGAAAATTCCTCTTCAGTGGTGCCGATCAGGGAATAACGCCCGAGATAGGGGATGACGAATATGATTCTGCCGTCATGGTGTTGCAACATGAAGGCATGCTTGCCGTCGTAGATCTTCGGCACCACGATGTGACTGCCCTTGACCAGCCTGACCTCGTGCGGTGGCGCCTGATGGGTCAGCTGCGAGAACAGGGACGAGACCCAGGGACCGGACGCATTGACCAGGACGCGGCAATTGAACTGGAGATCCCGCTGCCGCAGATGGTCACGCACGGTCACCTTCCAGTGACCGCTCTCCGGCTGGATATCGACACATTCACTGCGGGTGAGAATGTGCGCCCCATGGTCGCGAGCCTGCATGGCGTTGTGAATCACCAGGCGGGAATCGTCAACCTGCGCATCCCAGTATTCGAAACCGGATTTGATGGACTCGTTGAGCGGCCCGTGCTGATCAAAACGGATTCGGCGCGAACCTTTATATAGCTTGCTTGTCGCCAGATTGTCATAGATGAACAAGCCCGCCTGCAGCAACAGGCTGCTGCGGGAATGCGCCATGAGCGGAATTTGAAAGGGCATTGGCTTGATCAGGTGCGGCGCCGCCCGGGTCAGTATCTCACGCTCCCGCAAGGCCTTGCGCACCAGAGAGAACTGGAAATACTCGAGATAGCGCAGACCACCGTGAATCAGCTTGGTGGACCAGGACGAAGTCGCCCCGGCCAGATCGCCTTTCTCGCAGAGGACAACGTCCAGGCCGCGCCCGGCCGCGTCGGCGGCGATGCCCACGCCATTGATTCCGCCGCCGATGACCAACAGGTCGTAGACGTCATCGACTCGATTCACTTCCATGGCAGTAACGGCAAACTCACGCGGTCTGTTAATTGGCGCGTTAGTGTAACATGGCTCTCATCGTCGCCCTGCCACATTCGGGCGTTTCTGGTCGCTCCTGACAGGCCGTGCCGGGCGGGCCTTCAGTGGAAGCCCCGGACTGCGATATGCTCTGCTGCGACAACAGCTAACGTGAATGCCATGACTGACTATATTCTCGCCATCGACCAGGGAACGACCAGTTCCCGGGCGCTGATCTTCGACGCCGCTGGCAATCAGGTCAGCGTCGGCCAGCAGCAATTCCACCAGCATTATCCCGCCAACGGCTGGGTCGAACACGACGCTGACGAGATCTGGGAGACGACTCTGGCCAGTTGCCGCGCGGCATTGAAAAGTGCCGGCATCGACGCCGGGCAGCTGGTGTGCGCCGGCATCACCAATCAGCGTGAGACGACAGTGCTATGGGACCGTGCCACCGGAGAACCCGTCCATAGAGCCATTGTCTGGCAGGACCGCCGTACCGCCGCCTACTGCGAGGAACTCAAGCAACAGGAACTGGAAGAATGGGTTCAGGACAAGACTGGCCTGTTGCTCGATCCCTATTTCTCGGCCACCAAACTCAAGTGGATGCTGGACAATGTCGACGGCGCCCGCGAAAAGGCGCGCGCGGGCAGGCTCGCCTTCGGCACCGTAGACAGCTATCTGTTGTGGCGCCTGACCGAGGGGCGCTCCCACTGCACCGACGCCACCAACGCCTCGCGCACACTGCTGTTCAATATCCACACCCAGGAGTGGGACCAGGACCTGCTGGAGCTATTCGACATCCCGCCCGGGGTGCTGCCCCAGGTCAGGGACTGCGCCGCCGACTACGGCAGGATCGCCCCCGGGCTGCTCGGCGCCGAGGTGCCGATAACAGGTATTATCGGGGATCAGCAGGCGGCCGCCTTCGGCCAGTGCTGTTTCTCGGCGGGGCGGGCCAAGAGCACCTACGGCACCGGCTGCTTCGTGGTCATGAATACCGGAACCGAGGTCGTCCGCTCGCGCAACCGCCTGCTGAGCACGGTGGCCTATCGCCTCGACGGCGAGACCCGCTATGCGGTCGAGGGCAGTATCTTCATGGCCGGCGCCACGATGCAGTGGCTGCGTGATGAAATGCACCTGTTCGAGCACGTGAGCGAAACCGAGGTCATGGCCAGGAAGGCAGATGACAATCTCGCCGTCTATCTCGTGCCGGCCTTTACCGGACTGGGCGCGCCTTACTGGGACCCCACGGCCCGCGCTGCCATATTCGGCATGACCCGCGACACCGGCGCTAATGAGATCGTCGCCGCCGGACTGCTGTCGGTGTGCTACCAGACCCGCGACCTGGTAGACGCCATCGCCGCGGATGGCACCCGTCTCAACACCCTGCGGGTCGACGGCGGCATGGTGAGCAACGATTTCCTGATGCAGAAACTGGCCGATATCCTGGCCTGCGAGGTGCACCGGCCGGTAGTGACCGAGACCACGGCCCTCGGTGCCGCCTATGTCGCCGGGTTACGGGCCGGCGTGTTCGACAGCCTCGAAGAAATCGAAAGCAAGTGGCGCCTGGATCGCGAATGGTCGCCGCAGGAGAGCGAAGAGTGGCGCGAGACTCGTTATAATGGCTGGACCGACGCGGTGCAGCGCACGCGCTCGCCGCAATCCAGCACCTGATACCAGACTATGCAGTAATTGCAGTAATAATGAAGTTACATCTCTTCCGCCACGGGCAGACAGACTGGAACGCGGAGCGCCGTGTCCAGGGACAGAGCGAGTCCCGCCTCAACGAGTTGGGAATCCAGCAGGCCACAGCGCTGGGCGAACGCATCCGCGACCTGCGCTTCGACCGGGTCTTTTGCAGCAGCAGCGTGCGTACCCGCGAGACCGCCGCCCATGCCTTCACTCACAGCGACTACGAGATCGCCTACCTGGATTCCCTGCGGGAGATTCACATGGGCCCCTGGGAAGGACAACTCTATGACGACATCTCCGCCAGGGATCCGGATTCGTTTCACCATTTCTGGCACGAGCCGCATCTGTTCCGGGTCGAGGGGGCAGAGACCTTCTATGACTTACAGGAACGCGCCCTGACCGCGATCGCCGGCATCGCCGCGCAGTGCCGTGGACAGGAAGTCGCCGTGGTCAGCCATGGCGCCCTGATCAAGAGTCTCCTGTGCCATGTGGACCAGCGGCCGATGGCAGCGCTGTGGGCGCCGCCGAGCATGCACAACTGTGCCCACAGCATCATCGAGTACGATGCCTCGGGCCAGGGTCGCATCGTCCAGTATGCCGACCAGCCCTTCCCCATAACGCCGG
>JBBDSI010000061.1:210-5466 GCA_040905005.1 Pseudohongiellaceae bacterium | reverse complement strand
TCGGGCCAGGGTCGCATCGTCCAGTATGCCGACCAGCCCTTCCCCATAACGCCGGGACGTTCTCAGTCCTGATGCCGATGCCGGCGCCGGTAGGCGAACAGGCGCCGGCGCAGCCAGCGGCTGGCGGGAGGGATATCAGTGGCCAGCAGCGCCAGCCCCAGCGGAATCATCCAGAAGCCGAGGATGGGCAGGAATCCCACGATGCCGAGTAACACGAGAACCAGGCCGGCCAGGCCACGCACGAGCGGCGGCAGGTAGCGTTTGCCCCTGCGCTGCATCAGAAAGGCACTGGCCACCAGGCGGCGCCGGCTGCGCCGGTGTTGCTGCCGCTGTCGATGGCGCTCCTGCGGACTCATCGCCTGACTGTCCCTCTCCAACCGCCTCTCCGACCGCCGCGGGTCGTTGTGCTATGCTTACGCCTGCTCGCCGCACCCGGATGCCGATACGCCTTGAAGTCAAAAGTCCTTAACATGCTGCTTTTCCTGGGCGTCGCGCTGCTGGTCATTGCACTGGCCCAGGCGCTGGGATTCTGGGTCAACAATACCATTCCCACCGGTACCACGCGGGAGCTGACCTCCCTCATTCATCTGACTCATGTGCGCAACTACGGCGGCGTCTTCGGTCTCGCCCAGGGCATGGGCTGGTTGTTTGGCCTGATCAGCCTGGGTCTGCTCGGGGGAGTGACTGCCTATCTATGGTTCGCCAGCGACATACCCCGCCTGGAATACCTCTTTTTCGGTTTCATCGTCGGCGGCGGGGCCAGCAACGTGATCGACCGACTGCTCTATGGCAGCGTCATCGATTATATCGATGTCCAGCATATTCCCGGCTGGAATTACGTGTTCAACCTGGCCGATGTCATGGTCCATGTCGGTATCTGGCCGCTTATCCTGTTCAGCATACTCGCGGGCCGCCGTTCCGCCGCCGATGACGCATAACGCAAAAGTCAGGCGGGCAACTCGCGACCGATTTCGAACGTCTCGAGCCGCTGCGCCTCTCGGGTAGCGGCCTTACACCAGCGTTGCATCGCCGGCAGTTCCCTGAGCGCCCGTGCATAGGCGCCCGCCTCGATGCCGAGGCGCATGCCGTAGGTATGGAAACGCATGACCACGGGCGCGTACATGCAGTCCGCCAGCGAGAACTGGCCGAACAGGAAATCACCGTGATCGACGAAGCGGCGGCGGGCCCGGCGCCAGAGTGACTCGATGCGCGCGCATTCTCGCCTGACCGCCGCACTGAAGTCGACTTCACGGCGGGCACGGCAATTCATGGGCAACTCGCTGCGGATGGCACTGAATCCGGCGTGCATTTCATGGCAGTAGGCGCGGCACAGCGCTCTCGCCTCCCGCATGGACGGCAGCGCCCGCCCGTCCAGGTACTCCTCGTTGATATATTCGCAGATCGCCAGGGATTCCCAGACTGTCAATTCCTCATCGATCAGCACGGGCACCTTCAGACTTGGGGAATAGCGCCGCAACAAGTCCTCGTAACCGGGGGTGAAGAGCGGCACCTGTATCTCGGAGAAGGGAATGCCGAAATGCTGCAGCAGCAACCACGGGCGCAGAGACCAGGAGGAATAGTTCTTGTTGCCGATCACCAATTGCAGTGCCATGAAGGTGGCCCATTGAGTGTGTGGACGGGACTGGGACTATTGTGGAACTATTGCGAAACTATTATTGAACTATAGCCGAAGGACTGTGACAGGCAAAGCCGGGATTCAGCCTCCCGGGCAGGAGTAAACATGACAATGGCACGCTGCGATGGCGTCTTCGCGCCAGTTATCACACCATTCACCGAAGCGCTGGAGATCGACCTGGAGAATTATCTCCACCACTGCCGGTGGCTGCAATCCCAGGGCGCGGGGTTGGCCGTGTTCGGCACCAACAGCGAAGCCGCTTCGTTGGGCCTGGCGGAAAAACTGGAGGCGCTCGAGGCGCTGGTGGCGAACGGCATCGACCCGGCCCGGCTGATGCCGGGCACCGGCAGCTGCGCGCTACCCGATACCGTGGCGCTGACCCGCAAGGCCATGAGCCTGGGCTGCGCTGGCGTGCTGATGTTACCTCCTTATTACTACAAGAACGTGAGTGATGACGGCCTGTACAGTTATTTCGCCGAGGTCATCGACCGGGTCGCGGACGCGCGCCTGCGCATCTATCTGTACCACATCCCCGCCGTCTCCGGTGTCGCCATCAGCCACCCACTCATCGAGAGACTGGCGCACGCCTATCCGGAACAGATTGCCGGCATCAAGGACAGTTCCGGCGACGCCGCCCACCTGGCACAACTGAATGAACTGCAGGTGCCGGACTTCCGCGTCTTCTGCGGCTCCGAATCCCTGCTGCTTGAGAATCTGCGGCAGGGCGGCGCCGGCTGCATATCCGCCACCGCCAACGTCAATCCCGGCCCGATCAGGGCCCTGTTCACACACTGGCAGGACGAGGATGCCGAATCGCGCCAGCAGCAGCTGAACCAGGTGCGCGAGCTGTTTCAGCGCTTCCCCATGATCCCCGCCCTGAAGACGGTTGTCGGCGAATTCAGTGCCCGGCCCGGCTGGTCCCGGGTCCGCCCCCCGTTATTGCCTCTGCCCACGGAAACGCGCCGGAAACTGCTCGATGAGATCCGTGGGGTCGACTTTCAGATGCCTGATATATAGCGATTTTTTGACAAAACTCGTCACGAATTGCCAATAGACAAAGGCAGGGGCATGGGTTAGCCTCTGCTACTGCGTATGCGCTGCGCGCTCGTGTCGTTAAAATCTAACCTGTTGATTTAACGTGGCTTTTAAGGGATCTGATCGCCTCGGGCCGATCTGCCGCACACGCTGACTAGGGCCTCCCCCCTATTGATTAGTTTACGTTATCAGCGAGGCATAAAATGATAAGAATTGACTCACTTCTGAAGAGCTTCAGTCTGACCGCCCTTCTGGCCATTGTGGCCGGCTGGTCGGCAAGCTTGCTGGCTCAGGATACGGTCGAGTGGTTTACCCTCGGGAACGACTTTGCCCATACCCGTTATTCACCCGCGACCCAGATCACCATCGAGAATTTCGACGATTTGGAAGTAGCCTGGGAATGGAACGGCGCCAGCCTGGGTGCGGTGAGCGGACGCTCCACCCCCAGTTATATCGACGGCGTGCTCTATACCGTCGCCGGCTACCGCCGCCATATCGTGGCCATCGATCCTAAATCCGGCGAGACCCTCTGGTCCTACCGCCTGCCTAACAATGGTCGCTGGGAATACTCCATGCGCGCGGACTATGGCAAGGGAGTGGGGTACGCGGAAGTCGACGGCAAGGGCGTCATCTATATGATCACCCCCGGCTTCTTCCTGGTCGCTCTCGACGCCAAGACCGGTGCACCGCTCGAGGGTTTTGGTCAGCCCGTGCCCATCGATGGCTTCCCCGAGACGGGCGTGGTGGATATGCTGGCCGACCTCGGCCATCCCTACGACCCCTATGAAGGGGTGCCCCTGGAAGTAGGCTACATCACCGGGTCCTCACCACCGATCGTGGTCAATGACACCGTGGTTGTGGGCAACTCCGCCGAGCAGGGCTACAACCAGGCCCGTATCGAGAACATCCCCGGCGACATCCTCGGCTACGACGCCCGCACCGGCGCCTTCAAGTGGAAGTTCAACGTCATTCCGCGGCCCGGCGAATATGGCCACGAAACCTGGGAAAACGATGCCTGGCAGTGGACCGGCGACGTCTCTTCCTGGGCGCCCATCTCCGCCGACCCGGCAAACAACCTGGTATTCATCCCCACCAATCCGCCTACGCTTGACTACTACGGCGGTTTTCGACCTGGAGACGGCCTGTTTGGCACCAGTTTGATCGCGCTGGATACCCGCACCGGTGAACGCCGCTGGCACTTCCAGACCGTCAAACACGATGTGTGGAACTACGACAACCCCATGGCACCGATCCTGCTTGATCTGAATGTGGAAGGCCAGGGTGCCGTGCCCGCGGTGATGCAGGTGACCAAGCAGAGCTTCGTCTATGCCTTCAATCGCGTTACCGGCGAGCCGATCTGGCCGATCGTAGACCGCCCGGTGCCGCAGTCCATCGTGCCCGGCGAGATGCTTTCTGCCACGCAGCCATTCCCGACCAGGCCTGCGCCGTTTGATATGCAAGGCGTGTCGGAAGACGACCTGGTGGACTGGACGCCCGAGTTGCGACAACAGGCTATCGAGGCCTTCGATGATTATGTGATGGGTCCGCTGTTCAACCCCCCGATCCACCGCGACAATCCGCTGGGCAAGCGTTCGGCGATGATCTGTCCGGGTGGCGGCGGTGGCGCCAACATCACGGCGCCGGCGGTAGCCGACCCCGAAACCGGTATGCTGTATATTTCGTCCCAGAGCGCCTGCTCCGCCGTGCAACTGGTGCCCGGCGAGGAGGCAGACCTGCAGTACGAAGAGCCCACCGGCGTGACCTTCGCAACCTATGCCAACGGGCCCGGTGCCGGCGCGCCACGGCATCCGGCGGGCATTCCCCTGTACAAGTCGCCCTATAGCCGCATCACGGCCATCGACATGAACACCGGCGACCACGCCTGGATGATTCCTGCCGGTGAGACCTCGGAGCGTGTGCTGAACAATCCGGCCGTTCAGGGCCTGGATATCGGCAACACCGGTTCCGGCAACCTGGTGCCTATGACCATCACCCCCAACATGCTGATCTACTCAGATACCGCCAGCGACGGCACAGCGATGCTGTACGCCGTAGACAAGTCCACTGGCGCAACTCAGGCAGAGATCGAAGTACCGGCGCGCAGCCGCTACGGCATGAGCACCTGGGTACACGAGGGCTATCAGTACATCATCCTGCAAACAGGCCCAACCCTGACCGCCATGGCCCTGCCAGGCGCAGCAGCACCCAGTAGCGGCGGCTACTAACCTACCGCCAATCGGCAACAAAAAAACCCGGCCCTGATGGGCCGGGTTTTTTTATGCACCGAATTCCGAACGAAGCCTCAGGAAAAAGACCCCATTCCCAGAAACCAGCACGGCACTGAAACAATTCGGTAATTCAGGCTTTCAGGTGATGGGGTAGTAGCGCGCGAGAGCGTGGAGTGCGAGGCGCGGGATTTTTTTGAGTGGGGAGCATACAAATAGTATGTGACCCGCTCGAAAAAATTCCGCAACGAAGCAATCTGCGCTCGCAGCCGCTACGGGAGGTAGTAGCGCGCGAGAGCGTGGAATGCGAGGCGCGGGATTTTTTTGAGTGGGGAGCATACAAATAGTATGTGACCCGCT
>JBBDSI010000061.1:0-110 GCA_040905005.1 Pseudohongiellaceae bacterium | reverse complement strand
CGAAAAAATTCCGCAACGAAGCAATCCGCGCTCGCAGCCGCTACGAGAGGTAGTTGCGCGCGAGAGCGTGGAGTGTGAGGCGCGGAAAATTTTTGGTCGGGGAGTTTACA
>JBBDSI010000060.1:0-1804 GCA_040905005.1 Pseudohongiellaceae bacterium | reverse complement strand
GGCAGCGGATTGTTGAAGTCCACCGGCACGTGCATGTATTCCATGCCCAGCCCCTTGACGATCTGGTCCGCGTCCGGCAGCGCGTTTTCGTTATTGGTGAAGGCGATGTAGACGACGCGTTCGAAGCCGGCCTCGGCGACAGCGCTGAACTGCTCGCGCGTGGGCTGGCCCGCACTGGCGAAGGTAGCGCTGTACTGGCGGAAATTGGTAATTTCGGCCAGTGCCGGAGCCGGTTCCTCCAGGGCCCATAGAGTGGAACCGACACCGGAGAACAGGATCATCATCAGGGGCAATAAGAGACGGCGCATACTAACTCCTCGAATGGATTACGTCTGGAAAGCCGCTACTATCGCATGACTGACGGTGCCAGACCAGATTCTCAGCCTGCTGTTGCGCGACGGAGCGGCTAGCCACCCCATCTGAGGAAGTTGAGGAATTCCCGGCGCGTCTTCGGTCCGTAAGTCAAAAACGACGGCTGCGGATTCTCCTGATAGGCCAGTTTTTCCGTGGTGACGAAGTCCCGGCTGGTGTGCAGGCGAATCTCCTCCTGATCGATGCCATAGGGTACGGCCGCATTGAGACCGAAGACCTTGGCGCGCAGTTGTGGCGTGATCGCCGGATAGCCGAAGCGCTCCTGGAACTCCTCGGATATCTGGAAGGTACGGAAGGCCTGGATCTGGTCCTGGGGCGAGCCGTACCAGATGGAGTCGGTGCCCCACAGCACATTGTCCTCGCCGACATGGCGGAACAGCTTGCCCAGGGCATGGGCGGCGTTATCCGGATCGCGCATGAGGAAGCGCCAGGTGCTTCCCAATTCAGCATAGACGTTGCTGCCGGGGCCGATATCGTTGTCGATCAGCGACTGAATCAGCGTATCGACACCGTCTCTGCCGGCGCCGTCCGCGAAGGCCTGTTCCTGGTTGCTGGCGACGAACCCGGAGTGGTAGACCAGAAAATTCATGTCCGGATAGTCTCTGGCGACGACGCCGATGTCGGAACACTGGCTGTGTTCATAGCTCTGCGGGCCGAAGGGCAGACCCTTGTGCACACAGATGTTGCGCACGCCCAGGCGGCGGGCGCGCTCGATCATCTGTCGGCCGACGTCGTCGCTGAGGAAGAAGCCCACGCCGCCGGGCCCGTACTGGGTATAGGTCTTGAATGCAGAGATATTCCAGTTCTCCGCCAACTCGTCCATGGCCTCCAGGTCGCCCTCCTGGTTGGGATTGACGCGGCCGTGGATCATCAGGCGCTTGCTGCCCTCCAGCTCAGAGACAATCTGTCGCGTGCGATCCGCGTCTTCGATGGTCACCGGCTCGCTCTCGTGTGTGGACGGCACGAAGGACAACACCATGATGTCGGTGTCGCTGTCGAGGAAGACCTCCTTGATGAATTCGTTCTGGTCGAGGCAGCCCAGGTAGCCGCGATCGCCGCTGTTGCGGGCGTCGTCGCAAGCGGCCTGCTCCATCCCGGCATAGGGGCGCGCGTCGGGCGGGATGCGGCTGAGCCAGTCGCCCTCGGGATTCACGTAATGGCCCTGCACATCGAAGATGAACTCCCCACCCTCCACCTGGGCCGCGGCGGCATCACCGTCTAGCGCCGCCTCGTCCAGTACCTCGAAGAAGCCCCCGCTACGACCGTGCCTCGCGTTGGCCTGGTTGAATGCCAGAAGGGTGCTGGCGGCGCCGCAACTGGAGATGAGGAACTTCCGCCGCGACTGCCCCTTGCGCCGGGCATGAGTGGTGGCCGCGACCAGCGCCAGCTTGTTGCCGTCGATGTTCGCCGGCGTGATCGGTATCGGCTCGTA
>JBBDSI010000059.1:9668-11019 GCA_040905005.1 Pseudohongiellaceae bacterium | reverse complement strand
CGGGGCAGGTGGGTGGGGCAGGCTTCACAATCAGGCGCCGCTTATGTTTGTCGTCCCAGGCGGAAACAGCGCGAGCACTGTTTGAGTCCCGTAGCGCGAAGCGCGAAGGTCGAGTTGCGCAGCGCCCGCCTGGGACGACAAACATGGCGCCGTGAAGCCTGCCCCACCCACCTGCCCCGGGCGGCCACACCACATCGAAGGGGGCTTGAGAGTGTCGATATTCGCCGCAGACCGCACGGTGAGCAGCTTGCAGCTATCGGCAGAGTGGACCTGTGAAGGCCGAACTGCTTTCGGTTTGGGTCGGGATATGGTATAAAGCGCCGCGCTGACAGAACCGGGCGGATTGGCTGGCCGGGGATAGCAGTAAAACTACTAAACGTCGCACACACACCGGCACATGTTCCGGGTGCCCGCGCCGCCCGACAGGGCGAAGACGGGTTGGTTCATGGGGTGTGTGGAGGCCTAACCCAATAGGACAAGTCATGAACGTAAGCATGAAAGATATGCTCCGTGCCGGAGTGCATTTTGGTCACCAGTGCCGTTACTGGAACCCGAAGATGGAACAATACATCTTCGGTGCCCGCAACAAGATCCACATCATCAACCTCGAGCAGACCGTTCCGGCGCTGAATCAAGCCCTGGAACAGGCGACCGAGCTGGCCGAGAGAAAGAGAAAGATTCTTTTCGTTGGCACCAAGCGCGCCGCCGCCAAGATCGTCCGCGAACAGGCCGAACGGGCAGGCATGCCCTACGTCAATCATCGTTGGCTCGGTGGCATGCTCACCAACTACAAGACGATTCGCGGCTCCATCAAACGCCTGAAGGACCTGGAGGCGCAGGAGAGCGACGGTACGTTCACTCACCTGACCAAGAAAGAAGCGCTCATGTTGAGCCGCCAGAAGGAAAAGCTGGAACGCAGCATCGGCGGCATCAAGGACATGGGTGGCCTGCCTGATGCGCTGTTCGTCATCGATGTCGATCACGAGCGTATCGCCGTCACCGAAGCCAACTCGCTCAGGATCCCTGTGATCGGCGTGGTCGATACCAACTCCAACCCCGAGGGTGTGGATTACGTGATTCCGGGCAATGACGATGCCATTCGCGCCATCCAGCTCTATGCCAGCGCGTTCGCCGATGCCTGCATCGAGGGAACCAGGCGCAGTGGCCCGGGCGCCGTCAACAACGAATTCATCGAGATTGACGATGACGAAGGCCCCGCGACCAGTCCCGCGCCCGCCGCCAAGCCGGAATCCCCGGCCCGTGCCGAGGCCAGCCAGGAAGCTGAACCGGTAGCCGAGGCCGAGAAGGTCGAGGCGAAGGAAGAGGCGAAGGAAGAGGCGAAGGAAGAGGC
>JBBDSI010000059.1:0-9568 GCA_040905005.1 Pseudohongiellaceae bacterium | reverse complement strand
GCCAAGCCGGAAGAAAAGGCTGAGGCCAAGTCGGCTGACAAGGACGCGGACGCCGGTGAGGAGAAAGCAGCGGCGGCCAAGAAGAAGGCTCCTGCCAAGAAGAAGGCCGCGGCCAAGAAGACAACCGCCAAGAAGAAGGCCACTGCGACGAAGAAAGCTCCTGCGAAGAAGGCAGCCGCCAAGAAATCCGGAGACGATGCCTGACCTTAGTCCGACAGGTTCCTAGCCCGGGCTAGGGTCGGGTTCTCCGATTAATCGAACTACACAAGACGATGCGGAAAGGGGGCGGCTGGCCCCCTTTTTGTAAATGAATTTGCACGGCAGGTTCTGCCCTGCCGTAATTAAATGAGGCGTGAATAATGGCTAAGATCACAGCGAGCATGGTCAAGGAACTACGCGAGCGCACCGGTCTGGGCATGATGGACTGCAAGAAAGCCCTGACCGAGGCCGATGGCGACATGGAGAAGGCGATCGAGGATATGCGCAAGGCGAGCGGCCTGAAGGCGGCCAAGAAGGCCGGCCGCGTCGCCGCCGAGGGACTGGTCCTGACCAGGATCGCCGAGGATGGTAATTACGGCGTCATCGTCGAGGTCAACAGCGAAACCGACTTCGTATCGCGCGATGACAACTTCCTCGCTTTTGCCGAGCAGTGCCTGGATCAGGCCTTCGCCAACAAGGAGGCCGACGTGGTGGCGCTGCTGGATGGCGGTCTCGAGGACGTGCGCCAGACCCTGGTGCAGAAGATCGGCGAGAACATCAATCTGCGCCGCGTCGATCGCGTGGGCTTCGACAATGCCGACGCGGGCATCATCGAGAGTTATGTGCACGGCAACAACCAGATCGGTGTGCTGGTGGCCCTGAAGGGCGGTGACGAGTCCCTGGCCCGGGACGTGGCCATGCACGTGGCCGCTGTCAATCCGCTGGTGGTGCGCAAGGAAGACGTGCCGGAAGATGTGCTGGCGAAGGAAACTGAAATATACTCCGCTCAGGCCCGCGAGAGCGGCAAGCCGGAAGAGATCATCGAGAAGATGGTCAGCGGCCGCCTGCGCAAGTTTGTCGCCGAGATCAGCCTGCTGGAGCAACCCTTCGTGAAGGACCCCGACACGAAGATCAGCGACCTCCTGAAGCAGGCCGGTGCCGACATCGTCACTTTCGTACGCTACGAAGTGGGCGAGGGCATCGAAAAGGGTGACGATGATTTCGCGGCCGAGGTGGCGGCCCAACTGAACGGATAACGACCATTAACGCCATGCCCAAGAAAGACCGCAAGTACAACCGCATCCTGCTGAAACTCAGTGGCGAGGCACTCACCGGAGAGGCCGAGTTCGGCATCGACCCGAAGGTGCTGGACCGCATGGCGGTGGAGGTGGGGCAGCTCGTTGGCTTGGGGGTCGAAGTGGGCATGGTCATCGGCGGCGGTAACCTGTTCCGTGGCGCGATGCTGCATGCCGCCGGCATGGAGCGGGTTACCGGCGACCACATGGGCATGCTGGCCACGGTAATGAACGCCCTGGCCATGCGCGACGCCCTGGAGCGCGCCAACATCGCGACCCGCGTCATGTCCGCCATCCAGATGAGCGGCGTCGTCGAGCACTACGACCGCCGCAACGCCATTCGTTATCTGGGGGCCGGCGACGTGGTGATCTTCTCGGCCGGTACCGGCAACCCCTTCTTCACCACGGATTCAGCCGCCTGTCTGCGCGGGATCGAGATCGATGCCGATTTGATTCTCAAGGCGACCAAAGTCGACGGCGTCTACTCGGCCGATCCCAAGACCAATCCCGATGCCTTCAAGTATGATCGCCTGAGCTATGATGAGGTCATCGCGAAGAAGCTGGGCGTCATGGACCTGACGGCGATCTGTCTGAGCCGGGATCATCACATTCCCATCAAGGTGTTCAACATGAACAAGCCCGGGGCCCTGCTCGACAATGTCATGGGCAAGTCCGACGGTACACTTATTGATTAGGCATTGATCAGGCATTGATTAGGCCTCGGCCAAGCCGTCCGCCGCGCCTGTCACCGGCCGCTAAAAATAAGGACACTAACACAATGGTCAAAGACATTATCAACGACGCCGGGGAGCGGATGCAGAAGAGCGTGGTCTCCCTGGAAGAGGCCTTCAAGAGGATTCGCACCGGCCGCGCCCATCCCAGCCTGCTGGACAGCGTGACGGTGTCCTACTATGGCGCCGAGACTTCCCTGAGCCAGTTGGCCAATATCAACGTGGAAGAGGGCCGCTCCCTCGTGATATCGCCCTGGGAGAAGAAATTAATCGGTGATATCGAGAAGGCCATCATGAAGGCGGACCTGGGCCTGAACCCCTCCAACAACGGCGATACCATCCGCGTACCCATGCCGCCGCTGACCGAAGAGACCCGTCGCGAATACACCAAGCAGGCGAAACACGAAGCCGAGAACGCCCGGGTCGCCATTCGCAACATCCGCCGCGATGCCAACAATGATTTCAAGGAACTCGAGAAAGAGAAGGAAATCAGCGAGGATGAGCAGCGGCGCGCGGAAGAGCAAGTGCAGAAACTGACCGATAAATACATCGCCGCTGTCGAAGCCGCCTTCCAGGAAAAAGAAACCGACTTGCTGAGTATCTGAGTCGTCGGACAACGAGCGGCACAGAAAACCTGGTTGGTTGGATAGCTGGCTGGCCTGCGCCGATTCGCCCAAGGGCAAAATGACACCTGACTCGAACTCACAGCTGCCGCAGCACATTGCCATCATCATGGATGGCAACAATCGCTGGGCCAGGGCGCGCGGGTTGCCGACCAAGTCGGGCCACCGCCACGGCGCCGCAGCGGCGCGGGAGATCGTCAACTCCTGCGTACGCCGCGAGATCGAATACCTCACCCTGTTCGCCTTCAGCAGTGAAAACTGGATGCGTCCCTCGCGTGAAGTCCAGGGCCTCATGGCCCTGTTTCTGTCCGTCCTCAAGCGCAAGGAGATCAAGCAGCTACACCGTAAGAATGTGCGCCTGCGCTTCATCGGCAACCGCTCCGGCTTCTCCGCCAAGCTCCAGGCCAACATGGCGGAGGTGGAGAGTCTGACGCGCGACAACAGCGGCACCAATGTCATCGTCGCGGCCGACTATGGCGGCCGCTGGGACATTGCCCGGGCCGCCCGCGCCCTGGCGCGTGAGGTGGAGGAGGGGCGGCTGACGAGCGCGGATATCGATGTCGACATGCTCGACGCCCACTCCAGTCTGGCCGGATTGCCCGACCCCGATCTCTGCATCCGCACCGGGGGCGAACATCGCATCAGCAACTTCCTCTTGTGGCAGTTCGCCTACACAGAGCTGTACTTCAGCAACTGCTACTGGCCCGACTTCGACGACCGCGAATTGCAGCTTGCCCTGGATGAATTCGCGCAGCGCCAGCGGCGCTTCGGCGGCCATGAGGAGCGGGAAACCGATCATGGCGGGTGATCTCCGGATACGCGTGATCACCGCCCTCGTGCTCATGACGGGGTTTGTGGTGGCGACCACGCTGCTGCAGCCGTTCTATTTCGCCATCTTCATTGCTCTGTTCGTGCTCGTCGGTAGCTGGGAATGGGGCGGGTTCATCCAGATCCAGCACAAGCGCGGGCGCCTCGGCTTCATCGTCACCATCGCACTGATGATCCTGGGGCTGTTCTTTCTGCTGGGGGTTACTCCGGGAGCGCGGGAGATCGACGGTTTTCGTGTCGTGCTGATACTCTCGCTGGGCCTCCTTTTCTGGTTCATGTCCCTTCTCATACTGAGGGGCTATCCGGACAATGCGCAGAGATGGAATGACCAATCCAAAATAGCCCTGATGGGGCTGTGCGCCCTGATTCCCACCTGGGTCGGCATGGTGCAGCTGAAATACCTGCTGCCCAACGGCCTGCTGGTGCTGGCCCTGATCGTGATGGTGGCGGCCGTGGATATCGGCGCCTACTTCTTCGGCACGGCCCTCGGCCACACCAAGCTGGCGCCGCGCCTGAGCCCGAACAAGTCCTGGGAGGGTGTGTGGGGCGGGCTGCTTACCTGTTTCACGCTGGGGCTGGCGCTGGTGTGGTTGCTCGATCAGTTCGTCGTCAGTCTGGACTTCGCCCAGCGTGTCTCGCTGGTGCTGCTGGGTCTCACCGTCACCTTCTTCGGGGTGATCGGTGACCTGGTGGAGAGCATGCTCAAGCGCAACTGCGAGCTCAAGGACAGCGGTTCACTGCTGCCCGGCCATGGCGGCCTGCTCGACCGCATCGACGCATTGCTGGCGGTCACGCCCGCCTTCGTTCTTACCCTGTTGCTCACTCTTACCGATATAAGCTGATTCATGACCCGACCCCTGCATCTGACCATCCTGGGATCCACCGGCTCGGTGGGGCAAAATACCCTCGACGTGGTCGCCGGCAATCCCGGCTTCGAAGTCTTCGCGCTCAGCGCCCATCAGAATATCGATCTGTTGCTGGAGCAGGCCGTGCGCTTCGCGCCCCGCTACGTGGTGGTCAGCGATCCGGCCAGGGTCGATGCCATGGCTGCGTTGCTGCGCGAGCACGGCGTGGACGCGACGCTGCTCAGCGGGCAGGAGGGCCTGTCCGAGGTGTCCGCTCATGCTGACGTTGACGCAGTGATGGCGGCTATCGTCGGTGCCGCGGGGCTGCCGCCCACCCTGGCGGCGGTCGCCGCCGGCAAGCGGGTGTTGCTGGCCAACAAGGAGGCCCTGGTGATGGCGGGGGAGCTGTTCATGCAAGCCGTGGCCGATGCCGGTGCCGAGATCATCCCCATCGACAGCGAACACAACGCCATCTTTCAGTGCCTGCCCCGGGGCCCGGCCGGAGACAGTCGCGCCAACCTGGAGCATGTGGCCCGTATCGTACTGACCGCCTCCGGAGGGCCCTTCCTGTCGACTCCCCTGTCGCAAATGACGGGTGTCACCCCGGATCAGGCCTGTCGCCACCCGAAGTGGCGCATGGGGCGCAAGATCTCGGTGGACTCGGCCACCATGATGAACAAGGGGCTGGAATTCATCGAGGCCTGTTACCTGTTCGATCTCGCACCGGAGCAGGTGGAGGTGCTGATCCATCCGCAGAGCATCATCCACTCCATGGTGTACTACCGCGACGGCTCGGTGCTGGCGCAACTGGCCAATCCCGACATGCGCATTCCCATCGCCTATGGCCTGTCCTTTCCCGAGCGTATCGCCTCCGGGGCCGACTGGCTGGATCTGGCCCGGGAAGAGCCGCTGGAGTTCATGGCGCCGGACCTCGAGCGTTTTCCCTGTCTGGCACTCGGGATGGCGGCGGCGCGTGCGGGCGGCACCGCGACCGTGGCGCTCAATGCCGCCAATGAGGTGGCGGTGGCGGCCTTCCTCGACAATAAACTGGCGTTCACCCGCATTCCTCTCATCATCGAGGACGTACTGTCGAAAATACCTTGTGAAGCGGCAACAAGTCTCGCTATCATTCAGGACTGCGACTCACACGCAAGAAATCTCGCTAAGGAACTGATAATCAAGGAGTTTCACTAGGGTTCTCAGCAGGGCTGAAGCCTCTGTCCGTTAGTTGATCGCGAAGGCGAGACAACAGCGGCCGGATGGCCCGGCGGACCCTCATCATTATGCTGGAAGTACTCATAAGCATCATCGCCCTGATTGTCACCCTGGGTATCCTCGTCACCATCCACGAATTCGGGCATTTCTGGGTCGCCCGGCGCTGTGGCGTGAAGGTATTGCGCTTCTCCATCGGCTTCGGCCGCGCCGCCAAGACCTGGGTGGGCAAGGACGGCGTGGAATACGTGATCGCCCCGATTCCCCTGGGCGGCTATGTGAAGATGCTCGGCCAGGAAGACACGACGGTCCCCGGGGCCAGCGAGGTGCCGGCTAGTCAGCGGCACATGTCCTTCGCCTACAAGCCCCTGTGGCAGCGCATGGCGATCGTCGCCGCCGGCCCCGTCGCCAACTTCCTGCTGGCCATCTTTGTCTACTGGATCATCAACATCGCCTACGGCGTCAACGGCATCGCGCCGGTGGTCAACAGTGTCGTCGAGGAGTCGCCGGCCGCCGCGGCCGGGCTCCGCGAGGGTGACGAGATCGTCGCCGTCGACGGCGAGCAGACTATCATCTGGCAGCAGGTGACCCTGCAACTGCTGGCGCGCATGGGCGAGACCGGAGACATCACGCTGACGGTCGACCCGGCCGACTCCAGCACGCTGCGCGATGTGCGCATCCCCATCAGCAACTGGCTGCGCCGCGAGACCGAGCCGAACCCGGTGACCGATCTTGGCATCGTGCAACTCGAGTACCCGGCGCGCATCGCCGAGGTGTTCCCGGGTGACCCGGCCGAGCAGGGCGGCATGCAGCCCGGTGACCTGGTGCAGTCGGTGGATGGCCGCCGCGTGCGTGGCTGGAATCACTGGGTCGACATCATCCGTTCCAGCCCGGAACTCTCCCTGGCTGTGGTTGTCCAACGGGGGGATCGACAGGTAGACCTGACCCTGCGTCCACAGGCGGCGGAACTGGCCGATGGCTCGGTCATGGGCAGTATCGGTGCCTCGGTGCAACAGGCCAGTTACGAGGAGCTGGTGCCGCCAGAGTGGCAGCGCGAGATTCGCTATAACCCGATCAGCGCCGTAGGCCCGGCTCTTACCGAGACCTGGGACAAGTCTGTGTTCGTGCTGGACTCGGTGAAGAAAATGGTCATCGGCCTGATCTCGGTCAAGAACATCAACGGCCCGATCACCATCGCTCAGGTGGCCGGTGAGACAGCGAGTTACGGACTGGATGTCTATCTGGGCTTCCTGGCGCTGCTGAGCATCTCGCTTGGCGTGCTCAATCTGTTGCCCATTCCCGTCCTCGATGGTGGTCACCTGCTGTACTACACCATCGAAGCCGTCACCAGGCGGCCGGTACCCGAGCGGATTCAGGCCTGGGGCTTGCAGGTGGGCTTGCTCATCATCTCCGGGATCATGGTCCTGGCGATTTACAACGACGTAAGCAGGCTGTTGTAAGCACAACGGATCCTGTTCAGCCCGCCACGAAAGACGACAAGACGATCGAGAATTCGGATCGAGACACCGAACTACATGAAAAGACTGTTTATTACCGTGCTGCTTGCGCTCGGACTCAATGCGGCGGCACAGGCACAGAATTTCACCATCGCCGACATCATCGTCGATGGCTATCAGCGCATCTCCCCCGGCATAATCTATAACCTGCTGCCCGTGGGCATCGGCGATCCGGTCACGCCGGAGACGCCGGCGCAGATCATTCGCGCCCTGGCCGACTCCGAATACTTCGACGAGATCGAGGTGGCGCGCGAGGGCAACATCCTGGTCATCAGCGTGGTGGAGCGTCCCTCCGTGGCCGAGATCACCATCGAGGGCAACAGCGTCCTCGAGACCGAGGACATCATCAACAACATGGCCTCCGCCGAGATCGCCGAGGGGCAGATCTTTACGCGCGCCGCGCTGGAGGCGATCCAGCAGGGCATTCAGGAGGTGTATTCGTCCCGCGGTCGTTACGGCGCCTCGGTGGACGTGGAGGTGGAAGAGCTGCCGCGTAATCGCGTGGCCATTAGCCTGAACATCAACGAGGGCGAAGAGTCCCGCATCCGCAACATCAACATCATCGGCAACAACGCGTTCGACGATGACGAACTGCTGGGCCTGTTAGAGCTGGGCACCAAGCCCTGGTACATGTTCCTGAGTCAGCGTGACCGCTATTCCCGCGAACAGTTCTCCGGCGACCTGGAGCGGCTGGAGGACTACTATCTCGACAACGGCTATGTCGAGTTCAACATCGATTCCACCCCCATTTCCATCACCCCCGATCGCAAGGAAGTCTACATCACCATCAACGTCACCGAGGGCGACCAGTACACGGTCAGCAACGTCGACCTCGCCGGCGATCTCGTGGACGCGGAGGATCTGCTGCGCGCCGCCATCTTCGTGCGCCCGGGACAGATCTACTCCCAGGGCCTGGTCACCGGCACCGAGGAGATCATGGTGCAGTTCCTCGGCAATCTCGGCTACGCCTTCGCCGAGGCCACCGGCGTGCCGGAGGTGAACGAGGATGACCAGACCGTGGAGGTGACCTTCTTCATCGAGCCGGGCAATCGCACCTATGTCAATCGCATCAGTTTCACCGGCAACCTGTCCACGGCGGACGACGTGTTGCGCCGGGAGATGCGCCAGCTAGAGGCCGCACCCGCCTCGAGCCTGCAGATCGAGCAATCCAAGGTGCGCCTGGAACGCCTGGGCTACTTCGAGAGGGTGGAGGTGGCGACCGAGGAGGTGGCCGGCACGGAGGACCAGATCGACGTCAACTACGACGTGGCGGAGCAGAATTTCGGTGCCATCAGCTTCCAGGTGGGTACCGGCGGCGGCGGCGACTTCTTCATCTCCTCCAGCCTGCAGGCGCAGAATTTTCTCGGCACCGGCCGCACCGTGGGGATCGGCGTCAACAGGAGCCGTTTCCAGAAGAGCCTGAACTTCCGTTACGTCGATCCCTATTTCACGCCCGACGGGGTCAGCCGCGGCTTCAATCTCTTCGCCCAGGAGATCGACTCGCCCTTCAACGTCTCCAACTTCAACACCTCCTCCTACGGCGGCTCGCTCAGCTTCAGCTATCCCCTGAGCGAGGTCATGGGCCTCGGCTTCGACCTCGGCTTCACCCATACCGAACTGAGTGCCGGCCTCGGTTCGGTGCAGGAAATCGTGTCCAGCCCGTTCCTGTTCGAGGGCATCGACCAGTATGTGATCGAGCCGCTGAATGCCAATCCATTTGACGGGCCAGTGCGAGACGCGGTGTTGGGCGACGTCTCCGACCTGACGCCGGGGCAGCTACGGATGAACCCGGACTCCGGCTTTGTCGATCGCAACGGCGACACCTTTGATAACTTCACCATCAGCGGCAACTGGTTTCGCAGCACCCTGAATCGCGGGCAGCTCGCCACCGACGGTTCCCTGCATCGGTTCAGCGTGGAAGTCACCCTGCCGGGCAGCGACCTGCAATACGCCCGCCTCAACTACACTAATCAGATCTACTGGCCGATCACCTCGAACCGACAGTGGGTCGTGGCCCTGCAAACGAACCTGGGCTACGGCTTCGGTTACGGCGACACCGAAGAGCTGCCCTTCTTCAATCACTTCTTCGCCGGCGGCCTGATCTCCGGCGGTGGCCGCGTGCGCGGCTATGACGAGAACAGCCTGGGGCCGCAGAGCACCGCCGGTGCCCGCTATTTGACGGAGCGCGGGATTTCCCTGCAGCGGGACGAGAATGGCGATATCATTCGCCGGGAGGACGGCTCCGCGGTCATCAGTGGCAATGTCGGTTACCAGACCGAGCCGCGTCGCGACGAGAACGGCAACATCATCGTCGGCCCCGACGGCAACCCGGAAGTGCAGCTCGCCGTACAAAACTTCTTCCTCGACGATGATTTTGACAGCTATGGTGGTAACATATTGACCACTGCGACACTGGAATTACTGTTTCCATTACCCTTTGTTCCCGACAACAGTCGCGTGAGGTCAGCCTTTTTTATTGACGCTGGCAACGTTTTTTCGTCAAACTGCACGGAACGGCAAACCCTGCTGAACAACTGC
>JBBDSI010000058.1:0-1816 GCA_040905005.1 Pseudohongiellaceae bacterium | reverse complement strand
CTCGGTCGCGGCATCCCTGCCGCTCACGGTCCCGCTTGGACTTACCCTCTCCCCGACCCCTGCGAATCCAGTGACTTTTTCAATCTGAACCACTACCTCCTGGACCAAGTGCAGGAAAGAGGCCGGAGAACAAGCCGGGCAGAAGACAAAGAAGGAAGACTAGCTTGATCGGACAGATTCGCGGCATTCTCATCAGTAAGGCGCCCCCGGAGATCCAGGTAACCGTCGGCGGCCTCACCTACGAGGTGCAGGTGCCCATGAGCACCTTCTACCAATTGCCGGAGATCGGCCAGGAGTTGCTCCTGCATACCCACTTCGTCGTGCGCGAGGACGCGCAATTGCTCTACGGCTTCATCGCGGCCAAGGACAAGACCCTGTTCCGGGCGCTGATCCGGGTCAACGGCGTCGGCCCGAAGCTGGCGCTGGCCATCCTCTCGGGCATGGAGCCGGATGACTTCGTGCGCACGGTGCGCAGCGATGACGTGGCGGCGCTGGTGAACATGCCCGGCATCGGCAAGAAGACCGCCGAGCGTCTGATCGTGGAGATGCGCGACCGCCTGGCGGAGTGGGACGGCGGCGACGCGCTCGCCACCGGCAGCGCTGCGGGCAAGGCCGCGTCCGGGATAAGTCGCGAGGCCGAGTCGGCGCTGGAAAGCCTCGGCTACAAGCCGCAGCAGGCAGCGCGGGCCGTGTCCCGGGTCATGAAAGACAATCCCGACATCGCCGACAGTGAGTCGCTGATCCGTCAAGCCCTGAAGAACATGTTATGAACACGTCCGATGATCGCCTGGTAACACCCGAGGCCACTGTGGTGGAGGAATCCCAGGAGCGTGCCATCCGCCCGCTGAGCCTGGCCGACTATGTCGGGCAGGAGGAGGTCAAGGCGCAGATGGACATCTTCATCAACGCGGCGCGCAGGCGCAGCGAGCCGCTGGACCATACCCTGGTGTTCGGCCCGCCCGGGCTGGGCAAGACCACCCTGGCCAACATCATCGCCCACGAGCTGAACGTGTCCATCAAGACCACCTCCGGGCCGGTGCTGGAGAAGGCCGGCGACCTGGCGGCGATGCTCACCAACCTGGAAGAGGGGGACGTGCTGTTCATCGACGAGATCCACCGGCTGTCGCCGGCGATCGAGGAGATCCTCTATCCGGCGATGGAGGACTACCAGCTCGACATCATGATCGGCGAGGGACCGGCGGCGCGCTCCATCAAGTTAGACCTGCCGCCTTTCACCCTGGTGGGCGCGACCACCCGTGCCGGACTGCTCACCTCGCCGCTAAGGGACCGCTTCGGCATCACCCAGCGCCTGCAGTTCTATTCCATCGCCGAGCTGACCCGCATCGTGACCCGCGCGGCCGGCATCCTCCGCACCAGCATCGACGAGGCCGGCGCCGGCGAGATCGCCAGTCGCTCCCGCGGCACGCCGCGCATCGCCAACCGGCTGCTGCGGCGGGTGCGGGACTATGCCGAGGTGAAGGGCCATGGCGGCGTGGACCTGGACGCGGCGGGCCAGGCCCTGGACATGCTCAACATCGACAGGCACGGCTTCGACCAGATGGACCGGCGCCTGCTAATGACCATGATCGAGAAGTTCGACGGCGGCCCGGTGGGCATCGACAGCCTGGCCGCCGCCCTCAGCGAGGAACGCGACACCCTGGAGGACGTGGTGGAACCGTACCTGATCCAGCAGGGCTTCATCACCCGCACCCCGCGCGGGCGCGTCGTCACCCAGTACGCCTATCGCCACTTCGGCATCAAGCCGGCGCGCAAGATCGAAGACCTGTTCAGGGAGTGATGCAGGCATGCGGGGCTG
>JBBDSI010000057.1:0-11059 GCA_040905005.1 Pseudohongiellaceae bacterium | reverse complement strand
CTGTTGCGGACCTCGAAGCGACCGATGGCATGGACGCTGGGCTGGGTCTTGCGCAGCGGCGCCTCCAGCAGGCCCGCCGGCTCCACCCGGTAGTCGTCGTTCACCAGTATTGGCTCCACGTCGGAGTATTCATTCTGCAACAGGGCGAAGTTCGTCAGCGCGCGAATCTGCACGGCGCGCTCCAGGTTACTCTCGGCACGCCAGGTCAATTGCTTGCTCCCGGCGACCAGGGAAAACAGCCCGCCCAGCACGAAGCCGGTGATGGCCATGGCGACGATCACTTCGAGCAGGGTGAAGCCCGGGCTTGTGGCCGGGCCGCGTCGATGTCGCTTAGTCATCGTTCGCCTCCGGGCGTATGCGGCCGGTGAAGGGATCGACCTCGATGGCGATGCGGCGAGTATTCGCGGACAGCGTCAGCGTGCCGCCACTGCTGCCACCCTCGGGATAGAAACTGAACTCCACCAGGCGCTCGAAATCCACCGACTGGTCACGACTATCCTGGTACCCCAGCGCGATGTCACCGCCGTACCAACTGCCGACGCTGTTGCGCGCCGCCTGGGGAAGGTCCTCAGACTCGGCCGCGGCGTCGTAGAAGGTCGCACTGGCGGGCGTGCCGCTCACCACCGCGGTGCGCCGGGCATGATTGAGCAGGGCCACCGCCTGGCGCGCCTGCACGTCGAAATCACGCGCATCCAGCTCGCCGATATTGGGCACCACCACCAGCGCCGCCAGGGCGATGAGGGTCATCACCAGCAGGATCTCCAGCAGGGTGAAGCCGCTAGAGCTGGATGTCGGCGTCATCGCCTTCGCCGCCCGACTGGCCGTCGCGCCCGTAGGAGAATAGGCTATAGCCACTGTCTTCCAGCTCAAACACCCAGTCGTTGCCCCAGGGATCCTGCAGCATACCGCCGCGAATATAGGGGCCGTTCCAGGTGGCGCGCCCGGACGGGTTCTCCACCAGATCCTGGAGCTCTTGCGGGTAGCTGTTCATGTCCAGATAGTAGCTGCTGATCGCCGTGTCCAGACGCGCGAGCTGGGCCGCGGCGGCATCGCGCTGGGCGCCGGCCTGCTGCCGGATCAGGTTTGGCGCCACCATCACGGCCAACAGGCCGATGATCACCATCACCGCGAGAATCTCGATCAGGGTGAAGCCCGCATGCTGGCGGATCGGAGGGGCCTGGTGCAATCGTCTGTTATGCATAGTGAATCCTTATTCGCGGAAATGTCCTGGCATCAACGGGGGATGTCGTATTCCTCGAAGAGCTCGGAAACCAGTTCGAAGCGGGCGAGCACGGCCGAATATTGTACACCGCTCTGCTCGTTGAGATTGATGACCTCCGGGCGCAGCACGATGAACAGCTCGCGGCGTTCGTTGTTGCGCTGCTGGTAGGAGAACAGGTTGCCCAAAACCGGTATGCGGTTGAGCCCCGGTATGCCGGTGTTGAGACGCTCGTCTTCATTCTGGATCAAGCCTCCCAGCACGACATTCTCGCCGCTGCGCACCACCACCGTGGTGGTGATGTTCTGGCTGTTGAAGGTGGGGTTACCCTGCACGCCGCTGGCGGCGGAGTCGATGGAGGACAGCTCCTGGGTGATGATCAGGTTGACCACGCCGTCGCTGTTGATCTGTGGTGTGATGCCGAGAATGATGCCGGTCTGCCGGTACTGGATATTGGTGGTGGACTGCCCTCCCTGGCCGAAGGTCGTGCCGGCATTGACCGGCACGTCCGCGCCGATCTCGATCTGGCCCTCCTGGTTGTTGCTCACCGTCAACGAAGGCCGCGCCAGGAGGCGCACGTCGTTGTTGCTGGCGATCGCCTCCAGGGTGGCGTCTACGCGGGCGGCGCCGTCGAGGAAGCTCTTGGTGAACAGCAAGCCGTTCAGGTTCGGCGTGAACGAGGTCGAGGTCTCGGTGGAGGTGGGCCGCAGGTCGGCGTTGGCCGCCACCCGGCTCCAGTCGACGCCGAAGCGGGTGTCGTCGTTCAGGGTGATCTGGGCGATGACGGCATTGACCATGACCTGCAGCGGCACCTCGTCGAGCTGGCTGATGGTGGTGAGAAGCTGCCGATAATCACGTGCCGTGCCGCGAATGAGCAGGCTGTTGGTGGCCTCGTCGGCGACGATGCGCACCGTCAGATTGGCCGACACGGCTTCCTGCCCCGGGACGGGCGCCGTGGTGAACATGGCGTCGTCGCCGTCCTGCACCTGAATCAGCTGGCGAGAGACGGGCTGGTTGTTGTCGGCATTCGACTGCCGTGGCTGGTTCTCTTCTTCATCCTGCTCGAACACATTGGTCAGGGTCTGCGCCAGATCCATCGCCAGCAGGTTCTTCACGCGGTAGGTGAACAACTGTTCCGTCTGCTCCTGATCGCTGGCGTCGAGGATGCGCACCCAGCGGCCGATCTCGTCGAAGCCCCGGGCTGCCGGTGCCGTCACCAGCAGGGCGTTGATGCGTTCGATGCCCCTGACCTGGTAGGCCGGGTTCGGCCCCTCGATCATGGTGATGATCTCTTCCAGCTCGGTGGCGACCTCGACGGCATTGGCATTGCCGAGTTGATAGAGCTGGATGCCCTGGTTGCTGAAGGGATCGGCATCCAGCAGCATCAGCAGTTCGTTGGCGCGGCGCAGCTGCGACTCGTTGCCGCTGATGAGCAACAAATCGCGATTGCCGAGCTGGCTGATACTGCCGTCCGGCTGCAACAGCGGCGCCAACACCTCGGCCGCCGCCTCGGTGGATACGTAGGTCAGTGGCGTGACCTGCAGGACGCGGGCGGCGCCGCCCTCGCCCAGCAACTCCGGCGTGGTGATCTCCACCGGCAGGTTCTCAGGCAGTCGCCTGGCGTTGTAGACGTTACCCTCCTGCTCCAGCACGATGCCGGCATCGCGGGTCAGCAGCCTTATGAGGGGCCAGATGTCATCTCTTTGCAGGGGGCGATCGGCGGCGGTGCGGATGCTGACCCGGTTGTCGATTGCGGGATCCAGCACCAGGGTGATATCCAGGGCGTCCGCCAGTTCCTCCAGCACCAGGCGCAGGTCGGCCTGCTCGTAATTCAGCTCGACGACATCCTCCCCGGCGACGGTGACCGGCTGCGGGGCCTCTTCCCGGAAGCCGGGATACTCAAGCGCCTGGCCGTCGCGATTGATGGCGTCGATCAGCGCCTGCTGCTCTGCGTCATCGCCGTCGGGCTCTACCGGGATAGTGGCCTGGCGGGATATCGTCGCGGGGCCGGTCGCGGGTGTCGACGCGGGCTGGCTGCTGCCGCCGGCAGCGGGACCCTGCGGCGACTGCAGCGTCGAACAGGAAGACAGCACCAGGCCGAGCACGGCCAGGGCCAGCAGCCTGTCCGGGCGGCGCCGGCCAGCGAGTGGCTGAGCTTTGGGGTGTGTAATGATTCGCTGCACGAGGGTCTCCAGTTAAAACTCCACCGCGTTCATGCTGAACACGGCCGAAAGCATGGTGATAGTGACACCGCCGACGGCGATGGCGAGAAAGATGATCAGCCCTGGTTGCAGGGTCGCCACCAGCGTACCCATCTGGTTGCGCACATAGTTATCGAAGGTCACGGCAGTCTTCAGCAGGATGCTGGATGTGCGTCCCGACTCCTCGCCGACGGTCACGAGCTGATGCAGCAGGGTGGGAAACTGGTTCGTCTTTTCGAGGGAGATACCGAGGCCGGCGCCGCCACGCACGTCTTCTTCGACCTGACGCAGGCTGTCGATCAGCACGGTGTTGGTAACGACCTCCCGCGCCACGCGCAGGGCGCGGATCAGCGGTATGCCGGCGCCCAGCAGCGCGCCGAGGGTACGCGCGAACACGCCACACTCGCGGTATAAAAGCAACGAGCCGAGCAGCGGCAGGGACAGCAGGAAGCCGTCCTTGCGCAGCTTCGTCTGCGGGTCCCGGTCCAGCCATTTCCAGCCCACCACCAGCAACACCGCGAGAATCAGGAACAGGTAGCCGTAACGCTGAATGAATTCGCTGAGGTCCAGGAGAAACTGCGCGGAGGCGGGAATCGTCGAGCCGGCGTCCTCGAACATGGCGGCGAACTGCGGCACCACGAAAACCAGTAGCAGCACGACGGAGAGCAGACCCACTACCAACAGCACCGACGGATAGATCATGGCGGAAATTACCGCCTGCCGCGTCCTGGCGCTGGTCTCCAGAAACTCGGCCAGGTCTGGCAGCAGCTGGTGCAGGATACCGCCTTCCTCACCGGCGCGGACGATGTTGACGTACATGCGCGAGAACACCCGCGGGTGATCCTCCATCGCCTCGGCCAGGCTCTTGCCCTCCTTGACGTCGCGCAACATATTCCGCACCAGTTCGCGCATGGCGACGGATTCGGTGATGCCATCCAGCAGACGCAGCGCCTTGTCGATCGGTACGCGCGCCTCCACCAGGGTGCACAGGCCGTTGGTGAAATCCAGCACGTCACTCTGCCTGATCTTGCGTCGGCCCTCACGGCCGACCGCCTGCCGGCTCGGCTGCAGCTTCACCGGCGTGAGCTGCTTGCTCTGGAGGATGCGGATAGCCTCGCGCTCGGAATCGGCGCTGAGCAGTCCGCTGCGCATCTTGCCGCCGGCATCGAAGGCCTGGTATTTGAAATGGAGTGTCGTCATAGCGCCCGGGTCACCCGCACCACTTCCTCCGGCGTCGTCAGGCCGTCCTTGAGTTTCTCCAGCGCATCCTTGCGCAGCGTCTTCATGCCGCCGCGGACCGCTTCCTCGCGTATCACATTGGCGTCGGCACCGGAGGTGATGTGATGACGGATCGCATCGGTCATCAGCAGCAGTTCGTAAAGACCGACCCTGCCGCGGTAGCCGGTGCTGCCGCAGGACTCGCAGCCCGGGCCTCGTCTCACCTCGGGGCAATAGGTGCGCTCGATCTCCAGCACCCTGGCCTCGTCCTCGGTCAGCGCGACGGTCTCGGCGCAGTCCGTGCACACGCGCCGCACCAGGCGCTGGGCCTGGATGGCCAGCAGAGAGGAGCTGATCAGATAGCTTTCCACGCCCATGTCCTGCAGGCGGGTGACGGCGCCGGCGGCGTCATTGGTGTGCAGGGTAGAGAACACCAGGTGGCCGGTCAGCGCCGACTCGATGGCGATCTCGGCGGTCTCGTGATCGCGGATCTCACCAATCATGAGTACGTCCGGGTCCTGGCGCACGATGGAGCGCAGTCCCTTGGCAAAACTGAGGCCGATGCTGGCGTTCGCCTGGATCTGGGTGATGCCTTCGAGCTGGTACTCGACCGGATCCTCGACGGTGATGATCTTCTGCTGCTCGCTGTTGATCTTCTCCAGGGTTGCGTAGAGCGTGGTGGTCTTGCCGCTGCCGGTGGGGCCGGTAATGAGAATCATGCCGTGGGGCTGGTTGATCACGCCCTGGTATTGCGTCAGTACTTTCTCCGGCATGCCGAGCGCGGTCAACTCCACCGCCATGTCGCTGCGGTCCAGGATACGCAGTACCACCGACTCGCCATGCACGCCGGGCAGGGTGGACACCCGCATGTCCAGTTGCTTGCTGCCGATCTGATAGTCGATGCGCCCATCCTGCGGCAGGCGCTTCTCGCCGATGTCCAGCTTCGCCATGAGTTTCAGGCGCGAGGCCACCGCAGTCTGGATCTTCACCGGCAGGCGCTCGATGCGGGTCATGATGCCGTCAACGCGGCAGCGCACGTCGAGATGGTTCTCGTTGGGTTCGAAGTGTATATCGCTGGCATTCAGGTCCAGGGCCCGGGCGAAGAGGTGGTTGACCAGGCGGATGATGGGCGCCTCCGAGGCCAGGTCCATGAGCTGATCATCGTCCTCGAAGCCGGAGACAAAGATCTCCTCGTCAGAACTCTCGATATGGGGGGAGAGTTCGGCGCGCCAGTACTTCATCAGCCGGCGTACTTCTTCTTCGCCGCTCATGGTAAAACGTACCATGTCACCCATAATGAAACGGATGCGGGCACGCATCTCGATGGAGGGGATGCGATCGCAGACCAGATTGCCGCTGTCGCCAAAATCATTGGCCGGCACAATGCCATGGGGTTCCAGCAGTTGCGAGAAGACGGGCATTGTGATCGTGGCATGTGTCATGAATCGTTTGTCCTGGTGTGTTCAGCGCTGGCTGGCCAGCGCGTCCGTGTCCAGCTCGCCGCTGCGGGCAAAGCCGACCACCGTGATGGCGCCACTGAAGTTGTTACGACTGTGATCCAGGCTGAAGTCGCGCACGAAGAGTCGTGGCGTCGAGTTCTCCATGAACTCGAGGAAACGAATGCTGTTGCCTGCATCTCGGGTGCGAAACGACATCTCCTGGCTGATCATGAGCCAGCCCTCCGCATTCTGGCGCTCGGCCAGTCGTGTAGACAACACGTCGATGCCGGCATTGCGGGCGTATTGGGTCAGGTCGCGCTGGATGGCGGCTTCCACCAGGGGCACCGTCGCGCCGCTGAACAGTTGTCCTTCGAGTTCGCTGCGCCGCGCCTCAACCTCTTCTCTGCGCTCGCGCCAACGCTCGGCATTCTCGTTTAGCCTCTGCTCTCGCGCCACATCGAGCGCTAGTGACTCTATCTCAGCCTGCCGCTGCTGGTAGTCGTCCTGCAACGCCGGCAGCAGCGCAGAGAGTGCAAACGCCAATAGCAGAAGTGCCATCACCAGGAGGATCTTGCGCTCGCGGGGAGACACGTTGTCCGTCAGTGCCTTGAGGGTCTGCTTCATTTCACTATTCCGGGAAGTAGCGCAGCAGGTAGGCTTCGAAGTTCACCGGACTCAGGCGCAGATCGATGTAGTAGCGCGTATTGTTGGTGGCGCGGGCAAAGGCCACCTCGGTGAACAGGGGGTTCTGTTCCAGGTTCTGCAGGATCGCCTGGGGATCGTTGCTGGTGCCCTCAATGCTGATCAGACCCTCGTTGAGTTCCAACGAGGTCAACCGGTCGGGGCTGATGGCCTCCTGCAGCGTGAACAGCGCCGTGCGCACATCCTGATCGGGATAATCGTAGACCGGCCCCCATTCGGTCTCGAATCGGGCTACCACATCCTGGTCGGCACGCGCGTCGGTGGCCAGTTCCCGGGTGGCGGCGAGAGTCGCCGTCGCCTGCCGGAGTTCCAGCGCTTGCCACAGATAGGGTACCGCCGCCAACACCACCAGCACCGCCACGCCGGCCCCGACCACAGCCAGCCTGCGCACGCGTTCAACCTGTCTGCGTGCCGCCAGGGCAGCACCGGGAAAGAACCAGTACGCGCCCGGTCCTGGATTGTCGGACCGCACGAGATAGGCATCGGCGCTGTCCATTGTGTAACCGGCGCCCAGGGGATAACTCTTCAGCTCCTGCTCCCATTGGTCTCTGAACGCCGCGTCCGCCAGCTCGGTCTGCTGTATGTGCAGCCATTGCATGATGACGCCCTGGTTCAACGCCGCCGCGGTCAGCCCCTGGCTGTCACTGTCGGTGATGCGCAGCTCGGCGCGCGCGCCGGCGACCGCCAGCGGCCGGGGTAATACCGCGACGAGGAACAGACCGCGCCGGTCGAAGGCATCATGCAACCCGTCGAGGCGGGAGCGCGGCAGCCACAGAGCGAGATGATCGTCGCCCAGCGCCGCGGAATCGGGATTAACGCTCATGGCCAGATCCTGCTCGCAGGCAGGCAGCAGCATGTCCTGTTGCAGGGCGAGGGCGGATTCGAGGCCGCCCCGGGTCACGCCGGGCAGGGCGCAAGTGGTCGCCACGAATTCCTGCGGTGGCAGCAACAGGGCGATGCCAGTGACGACCTGCGCCTGCAGCAGCTCCGCCGCCCCAGCGGCCACGGCAGCGGCGTCATCGCCGTCAATCGGGACCCGATTGCCGGACTCGAGATGGACGAGGTCCTGATCGAAAAGAAGCAGCCTGGCGTCGACGTTCGCAAGCAGCTCGCCACGGGAGTCGGGCGCGACGATTCGCCTGGCCGTTGCCGGTAGTGCCGCCAGAATCTGTGTCTTTAGTTGCGCCATGTCGTGACTGCTGTTCTTTCCTTGATCCTGTCCATGACCTGGTCCGCGACCTTGTCCATGATCCCTTGCATGATCCCTTGCATGATCCCGGGCTCGCTCCGGACTCCGTTCTCAGCCACCGCAGCATGGGCTGTAGCGCCCGCCGGAGTGGTAGCGGGCTCTGCCCGATGCGCCCGCGCGATGTGCCCGCGCGATGTGCCCTCGAGGAGGGGCCGGGATTGTGCGATCTGGATCGTATTGGGTTAAACCCGGGCTATTCGTGAACCGTCGCTGCGACGGTTCACGAATAGCTCGGGTTAGGACTGCTGGAGGGGGAAAATAGTTTTATTCACACCGTGACAATGACGGCAGGGAGGGTAAAGCGGCTTTTTGGGGGAGGCCGGGCCTGGCGTCGCCAGGCCCGGAAAAGCCGTTCAGTCGCCCGAGGCCTGCATGGTCTGGCGCTCTTTGTCCACCAGGAACCTGACCACGTCCAGCATCTCCTGCTGGGTGGGTACGCTATTGCCGGTGGTGACCAGATATTTGCCGTTGACGATCATGTTCGGGGTGCTGCGGATCTGGTAGGCCGACATGCGGCTCTCGGCCTGGTTGACCTTGGTGCGCACGGCGAAGGAATTGAAGGCCCGCTCGAACTCCTCGCGGGGAATGCCATGCTCCTCGAACAGGGCGCCGATCTGGCGCTCGTTCTGCAGGCGGTTGCCCTGCACGTTGATGGCGTTGAAGATGGGCTCGTGCAGCGACTCCAGGGCATCCAGCGCTTCGGCGGCGTAGAAGACCTGGGCGTGAATCTTCATGAGCTGGTTCCACATGGCGGGAAACAGCACCACGTCCACGTAGTCCGGCTTGTTGGCCTTGTAGTCGTTGATCAGCGGCTCGAAGCGGAAGCAGTGCGAGCAGCCATACCAGAATACCTCGATCACCTCGACCTTGGAGGAATCCCGGGTATTCACCGGATTCTGCAGTTCCGTGTAGTGAGTGCCGGCCACATAGCGCTCGATCTGGCCATAGCTGGTGGCCGCGAGGGGCAACAGCGACAGCACGAGCAGCATTTGCAGGGTTCGTTTGATCATGGTGTAACTCCGTCCAGATTAGGGTTTGTCACGCAGTGGTGGAAAATTATCACAGCCGTAAAGACCTTGCCACGACCGGGCTCACGCGGGAGGCCCGTTAGCCGCAAATTTACTTCGCCGGGTCCGAAATCAGGGCCTGGCGCGGGCTGGCCACGTCTGCCAGGCTCGAACCTGGCTAGTATAGAGCGGCACACGGATGTGCCGCCGCCGACACGTGTCGGCGCGAGCCCCCGAAACATCAGCAGATCCGCGCATCTGCGCCAATATTTCGCGGGCGACAAGCAGGTTAGCAGGTTAGTTAAGAGTGCAGGCCGGAGACGTAGCTGGCCAGGGCTTCCAGTTCGCGGTCGGTCAGGCGCTCCACGGTCATGCGCATCATGGCGCCCGTGTCGTTGGCGCGCTCGCCGGAGCGGAACAGGCGCAGCTGCTGCAGGGTGTATTCGCCATGCTGGCCGCTCAGCGCCGGGAATCCAGCCGGATCATTGCCGCCACCGGCCGGGCCGTGACAGGCGGAACAGGCGGCCACACCCAGTTCGGCGTTGCCGGCGCGGTACAACTGCTGGCCGAGTTCCAGCGATGCCGGATCGGCGCCCTCCAGGGTGACATCCTGAGAGGCATACCAGGCGGCGATGTCCGCCATGTCCTGCTCGGACAGGCTGGCCACCATGGCGGTCATGGTGGCGTTCTGGCGCGCGCCGGACTGGTAGTCCTGTAGCTGCTTGAACAGATAGTTTTCGCTCTGGCCCGCCAGCTTGGGGTTCATGGCGATCGGGCTGTTGCCGTCGGTCCCGTGACAGGTGGCACAGACGGCAATCTTGGTCTGGCCCGCTGCCGGATCTCCGTCCTGGGCCAGCAAGAGTTGAGGGACAAGGCTGCCGAGTACAGCCGCGACGAGAAAAGTGACAACTTTGTTCATGAGTAGTCCTGGATACACTTCAGAAATTCGGCGGCCCGCCGCCAACACCGTCTCACGAAGGCGCTCCTGGCGATCCTGCCACGAGCCATAAGGTTGATTCGGGCCGGCGGGCGCGGATTATAGCCTAATTGCCGACACGTCTCTAGCCAGGTGGTCGCCGGGCAGTGGTTCAGTTTGAAATACAAATCTGTGCCTGTTGGGTCGGGGAGAGGGTAGGCCCAAGCGGGACACGCCGTAAATCCATCCATGGAGGCTCGGTCGCGGCATCCCTGCCGCTCACGGTCCCGCTTGGACCTACCCTCTCCCCGACCTTCGAGCCCAATGATTTTTTCAAACTGAACCACTACCGGTCGCCGGTGATGCCAGCGATCCCAGAGTGGCTATAACCGCCGGGAAGCCTACAATAGCGTCATGGATTTCAAGCAAGCCCTGTTCAGCACCAGCGCCCCGAACCTCGACCAGTGCCCCGACGACAGTCAGGCCGAGGTCGCCTTCGCCGGCCGCTCCAACGCCGGCAAGTCCAGCGCCATCAACGCGATCTGCGACCATTCCGGCCTGGCCCGTATCAGCAAGACCCCGGGTCGCACCCAGCTGATCAACTTCTTTGCCCTGACACCGGGAAACTACCTGGTGGACCTGCCCGGCTATGGCTTCGCCAAGGTGCCGCTCAGTGTGAAGGAGCGCTGGCAGTTCGAGTTGGAGCGCTACCTGCGCAAACGGCAGCCGCTGGCCGGGCTGGTGTTGTTGTCGGACATCCGCCACCCACTGAAGGAATTCGACCGCATGATGATCGACTGGGCCACCCAGGCCGGTCTGCCCCTGCACCTGCTGCTGACCAAGGCGGACAAGCTCAAGCGCGGCGCCGCCCAGAACACGCTACTGGCCGTCCGCAGGGAACTCGCGACGACGCCGGCCGTGTCGGTACAACTGTTCTCGGCCCTGAAACTCCAGGGCGTGGACGAGACACGCAAGGTGCTTTCGGGATGGCTGAGTGAGCAGGATCGAAACGGCTCCGAATAAGCCATCACCGCTAGCCCGGACTAATGAGCCTCGTCCCAGTTGTTGCCGACGCCGACGTCGACTACCAGGGGCACATCCAGCGAGG
>JBBDSI010000056.1:0-11066 GCA_040905005.1 Pseudohongiellaceae bacterium | reverse complement strand
ACCTCCGGCCCCTGCCTCCCGAAGGCAGTGCTCTACCAGGCTGAGCTACACTCCGTGGCTGGTATTCGCGAGAGCGGGGTGGGGTCAGAGTTTTTAGCTCTGACCCCGATTTCGGCCCGGTTAGCGCGAGGAGGCGTATTCTATATTCTTGAGCGCGTCAGTTCCACGTCTGCGTTGCGCCATTGGCCTTCGAACTGGCGCTGGACCAATTGAGCTTCTGCGGTCTTGCCCTGGGCTTCGAGGGCCTGGTAGAGGCCGAAGTTGGCCCAGCCGTTCTGCTGGTTCCACTCCAGGTCCTTGCGGTAGACGGCCTCGGCTTCTGCTGGGCGGCCGGCGTCCAGCAGGACGGCGCCCAGGTACAGGCGCACAGACTGGGACCAGTCCGGCGGCTCGGTGTAGTTGAGGTTGTCGTAGAACTCTACCGCGTGGCCGTAGTGGGTGATCGCTGACTCCAGGTTGCCCTTTGCCTCCTCGATCTCGCCCAGCAGGGCGTGCATGGCCAGGGTCAGGACGTGGGAGGCCGGGGTGGGGCCGACGCCGTGGTCATCCACGTCGTTTGCGCCGATCTGGTCGCGGATGTTCTGCAGCTCCTGCTCGGCCGGGCCCAGGTGGCCTCTGGCGATGTGAGCACTGCCCATGACGTAGCTCCACATGCCGCTCAGGTAGGGCGAGCCGGCTTTTTCGCGGTTGGCCTGGTTCGCGGCGTGGATCTTGTCCCACTGGCCGAAAACCTTGTCCATCACCCACTCGTGGGCGATGGTCTTCTGGCCCCTGCGGCCGTTGGGGTCGATGCTGTCGGCATTGCGCGCGGCGGCCTCGCTGGCCTGGGCGTAGTTGCCCTGCAGCATGTTGGCGTAGCGCACGAAGTCCAGGGCGTGGCCCGAGTGGGACTTGTGGGACAGCGGGTAGGTGCCGATCATCGGGAAGTTGGTGTCGCCCCAGATCTCGGCGAACTGCTGGTCGACGATCTGCGAGCGCTCGTTGGTGCGCACCGCCTTCTCGTACTCACCCACGCGCAGGTAGATGTGGCCCGGCATGTGTACCATGTGTCCGGAGATGGGCACGGTGCTCTCCAGCTTCTGGGCCGCGGCCATGGCCAGTTCCGGCTCGGACGAGGCCTCCATCAGGTGAATATAGAGGTGATTGGCGCCGGGGTGATCGTGCTCGGCGGCCATCGCCGCCTCCAGCGCGGCCTGGGCCTCGGCGGTGCCGGGCTTGGCGGAGCCGTCCAGGTTCCAGTAGTCCCAGCGGGTGGTGTTCATGTAGGACTCGGCGAAGACGGCGGCGATATCCGGGTCGTCCGGGTATTTGTCGTGCAGCTCGCGCATGGCCTCCAGATAGGCGAAGTCGCGCTCGCGGTCGTCGGGGATGGCGTCCTTGTTATAGAGCACGAACAACGCGTTGATCATCTCCCGCTCTTGCGCAGTGCCGTTGTTGGCCAGCTCCAGGGCGCGACGGACGGCGGCCAGGCCGGCACCCTGCGGGTCGTCGGGCATGCCCGCGTAGCGGCTGTTGGGGTTGGGGCCGGCGGCGTGGGCCAGGCCCCAGTGGGGCATGGGGTTGTCCGGGTCCAGGCGCGAAGCCTCCTGGTAGGAGGCGATGGACTCCGGGAAATAGAAGCTCCACGCCATGCGCAGGCCCTGGTCGAAGAAGGCCTGGGCCTCGGCGTTGTCGATGGACGTCGCGCGGCTGTAGGTGCCGCCGCCGGGGATGAGGATGGCCAGGGCGTCGTCCTGGGCCAGGGCGCCGCTGGCGGGCAGCAGGCACAGGGCCGCGGCCAGAATAGTCAGTAATCGGGCCATTAGAGGCCTCCTTTGTGGTATCTCTTGTAGTGTGTATGTAGCGTCTTTTGTAGCGTCTGTAGCGTCTTTTGTCTTTGGCTGCGCGACGGGTAGTCCGGTTCTTGCGGAGTGGGACCCGCGAGGCGCGGAAATCATTCGAGCCCGGGCAGTATACCCCAGCGAACCACCGTTCGAACACGCGGTCACGATTTGCTACAGTGCCTGCTTTAATCTGGATCAAGAATTGTCATGACTATAACGCTGGATGTCTATTCCGACTACATCTGACCCTGGTGTTACCTCAGTACCGTGCGTATTGACCGGCTCCGGCGCGAACACCAGGTCGCCATCAACTGGCTGCAGTTTCCCCTGCATCCGGAGACGCCGCCCGAGGGGCTGGCGTTGGCTGAGTTATTCCAGGGCCGCGACATCGAGCCCATGCAGGCGCAGATGCGCGCCCTGATGGCCGAGGCCGACCTGCCCTATGGCGAGCGCACCCACACCTACAACTCACGGCTGGCCCAGGAGCTGGCGAAGTGGGCCGAGACCCAGCCCGGCGGCGAGGCCATTCACGACCGGCTGTTCCGGGCCTATTTCGTCGACGGCGTGAATATCGCACGGGCGGAGGCCCTCGTGCCGATCGCCGAATCCGTCGGCCTGGACCCACTGGAAGCCAGCCGCGTGCTGCTGCAGCGAGAGTTCCGGGAGGCGGTGGATGCGGACTGGCAACGCTCCCGGGAGGCCGGCATCACCGGCGTGCCCACCTTCACCGCGAAGGGCTTGATGGTGGTGGGCTGCCAGCCCTACGAGGTACTGGAACGCTTCGTGCAGCATCTGCAGACGCTGTAAGCCTGCAAGCGTAGCGGTTGGCCCTCCTCTCCCTATTACAACAGTCAGCAAGCGCTGATTCGGCTCGCGTCGCGCCTGAGGAAGAACGGTCCGGGTTAATGGGTTATGGGGGCTATAGATTATGGGGGATATAGAAAGTACCGCGACGTTATTTGGCCATCAGTTCAATATTGCCCCCGGCACGAGTAGTGTCGTTGCAGACGTGGCGCTCGTGGAAGAAGCGGGACGGGAAGCTGTCGGCGCCGATGAAGCGCAGGATGCCGCCGGCGCGCGCGGCGACGGCCTGGCGCAGGTCGCGGGCCTGCGCGCCGGCACCCCACCAGCACAGGGCCTCGAGCTCCGCCAGCTCGGCGAGGGTAGCCAGCGACACCTGGCCATCGAGTGCCATCAGCGGTGCCCCGCTCTCGCGCAGCTCCTGTACCCAGACAGCCTCCGCCACATCCGCCCCGCAGGCGACGACCCCGCAGCCGGCAGCGAGCGCGAGTGCTACCTGCGCACGCAGCGCGTCCATACCGGGGCCCAGACACAGCACGCGGGTCAGCGGCACCAGGTGGTAGCGATTACGCTCGCCGGTGGGGCCGGGCATGGGCATGACCGAGCCCGGCTGCGGCAGGTGTTCGAGTCCATCGGGAGCAGGTAGCACGCTGCTTACCAGGGAGAGGCGGTCCTTGCGCGCGGACCATGAGCTGTTGTCCAGACCCGTGAGGGCGGCCCGGAGAAGGTCGGGCTCGATTCTCTCCGTCAGTGCGGCGCTTTCCTCGCCACTAGCGGGCCTGGGGGCATGCCGCTGGAACGCGGACAGGTAACAGGGTCCGCCCGCCTTGGGGCCGGTGCCCGACAAGCCCTCGCCACCGAAGGGTTGCGACTGCACCACCGCCCCCACCTGATTGCGGTTGATATACAGGTTGCCGATGCGCAGGCGTTCGCCACAGCGCTCGGTGCGTGTCACCAGGCGCGAGTGCATGGCGAAGGTCAGGCCGTAGCCGGCGGCGTTGATGTCGTCGAGCACGCGGGACAACTCGTCGGCCCGGTAACGGGCGACGAACAGCACCGGGCCGAAGAGCTCTTCCTTGATGTCGGCGATGCCGCTGACTTCCAACAGGCGCGGCGCCAGGAAGAAGCCCTCCTCGGGTGCCGACAGGCAGTGGCTGAGCGGGCGCCGTTCCAGCGCCTGCTCGATGGCCGTTCTCGCCGCGTCGTCGATCAACGGTCCCACGTCGGTGCTCTCCTGCCACGGGTCGCCGACCTTGAGGGCATCCATGGCGCCCTTGAGCATGGTCAGTATCCGCTCCGCCACCTCCTCCTGCAGGTAGAGGATGCGCAGGGCGCTGCAGCGCTGTCCGGCGCTGCCGAAGGCCGAGGTGATGATGTCCTCCACCGCCTGTTCCGGTAGCGCCGTGCTGTCGATAAGCATGGCGTTGATGCCCCCGGTCTCGGCGATGAGGGCAGCGTGCGGCGCCAGATGTGCCGCCATGGCGCGATCGATCGCCTTGGCGGTGGCCAGCGAGCCGGTAAAGCAGACACCTGACACTCTATCGTCGCGGCACAAGGCGGCGCCGACATCGCCTTCGCCTGGCAGCAGTTGCAGCGCGGCGCGAGGCACGCCCGCCTCGTGCAACAGTTCGATCATGCGCCCGGCGATCAGCGGCGTCTGCTCGGCGGGCTTGGCGAGCACGACGTTGCCGGTAACCAGCGCGGCGGCGACCTGGCCGGTGAAGATCGCCAGGGGAAAGTTCCAGGGCGAGATGCAGACGAAGACGCCGCGGGCCTCGCCCTGCTGCTGCGTCGCTTCCTGGGCGTAGTAGCGCAGGAAGTCGATGGCCTCGCGCCATTCCGAGACGGCGTCGGCCAGGGTCTTGCCGGCCTCACGCGTCAACAGCGCCAATATCTCACCGGGCCGTTCCTGTAACAGATCGGCGGTGATCAGCAGCAGCCGGCTTCGTTCTGCCACGGGCCGGGCCGACCAGTCTGACTGAAAGGTCCGGGCGGCGTCCAGCGCCACGGTGACTGTTTCTGCCGTGGCGAACTCGACGCTGCCGACGCGGTCGTCTGGCCGGGCTGGATTACTAACTATTCGTTCCGTTTCGTCTGACTTTTCGTCTGACTTTTCGTCTGCGTTTTTCCCTGCCAGTAGCGGTCGCGTCTGCCAGACATGATTGGCGTAACGGGCACGTTCCGCCAGCAGGCACTCGAGATCGCGGGCATGGCCCAACTCCCAGCCGCGGGAGTTGCGCCGTTCACCGTAGAGTTGCGCCGGCGGCGGTATCGGCTCTTTATCTTCGATCGCCAAAGCCTCCGCCCGGGCCAACGGGTCCGCCACCACCTCCGCCACCGCGACATCACGGTCGGTAATCTGGTGCACGAAGGAGCTGTTAGCGCCATTCTCCAGCAGCCGGCGCACCAGATAGGCCAGCAGGTCCTCGTGCTCACCGACGGGCGCGTAGATGCGATGGCGCGTGCCGTGTTCCTTGCGCACCCGCTCGTGCAGCGCCGCGCCCATGCCGTACAGGCGCTGGAACTCCCAGTCTTCGTGCCCCTCTGCGGCAGCCATGTAGCGCACGGCCATCATGGTGTGGGCATTGTGGGTGGCGAACTGGGGATAAACCAGCGGCCCCAGGCGCAGCAGTCGGCGGGCGGCGGCCAGATAGCTGACGTCGGTGTGGCACTTGCGGGTGAACACCGGGTAGTGCGCCAGCCCGAGGGTCTGGGCGCGCTTGATTTCGGTGTCCCAGTAGGCGCCCTTGACCAGGCGCACCGGGAAACGGGTGTCCAGTTCGCGCGCCAGAGCCTCGATGCGGTCCAGCGCCTCGGGCGCGCGACGGGCATAGGCCTGGACCACCAGGCCCAGCCCCTGCCAGTCCCGACCGCGCAGGTCGCGGGCCACCCGCTCGAACAGCGCCAGCGTATAGTCCAGGCGATGCTGCTCCTCGGCGTCGATACTCAGGCCAACGTTGCAGGCGGCCGCCTGCTCCGCGAGCAGCGTGAGACGTTCCTGCAGCGGCGCGAAGCTGCGTTCCCTTTGTAGCCATTCGAAGCGGGGATGCAGGGCGGACAGCTTCACCGAGATACCGGGGTTGGCGTCGACGTCCGGCCCGGCGGTGTCCGCCAGGGCGGCGATGGCATTCTGGTAGGACTGCAGGTAGGCCTGTGCGTCCGCCTCGGTGCGGGCGGCCTCCCCCAGCATGTCGAAGGAAAAGTAGCTGCCGGCGTGTTTCGCCTGCCCGGCGCGACGCAGGGCCTGATCGATGTTCTCGCCGATGACGAAGTGATCGCCCATGCGCGCCATGGCCTCGGTCATGGCGGTCCGCAGCACCGGCTCGCCCAGGCGCTGCAGCATACCGCGCAGGGAATCCGCCAGGCCCCGCGCCTCACCGCGGGACAACAGCCGCCCGGTCAGCAGCAGCGCCCAGGTGGAGGCGTTCACCAGGAAGGATGAGGCGTGGCCGGAGTGGGACTGCCAGTCCGAGCCGGTGAGTTTCTCCCGCAGCAGTTGGTCGAGGGTGTCGGCATCGGGCACGCGCAGGAAGGCCTCGGCCATGGACAGCAGGGCAACACCCTCGTCGTTGGTGAGCCCATATTCGGCAAGGAAGACATCGAGGAAGGACTGCTCCCCGGCGGTGCGCAACTGCGTCACCAGCGTCGCGGCCTCGACGCCAATGACGGTACGCGCCGGTCTATCGAGCGCCGCGGTTCGAACGAGACTCGCCACAAGCTCCGTTTCGACTTCGGCGCTATGCGTGTCGGGCTGGGTCAGATTTATATCCATCGATCAGTGAGCTGTATTCGGGTTCGCCAGTTCGAACTATTCATAATGTCCCTGTTTTGGTGCCAAAGTATTGGCGTGGCTTTTGCGCAAGAAAAAGACATGACGGGATACCTTGGTCGCTCAGGAATAGCTTGTCATGAATTCCTATTTCCATGCTAAATCGAGTTTTTTCTCATTAGCAGCGCAGTCACGCAAATATAAATTGATGAGTGTTTGATAAGGAATTCCAGACTCTTCCGAAAGAGATTTAAAATATTCAATGGAATCCTTGTCTATACGCATCGTGACTGGTTGTTTTAAATATTTGGTAAAAGGGTTTTTTTTAGCCTTCATCCTGGAAAAATCGTAATGCTTTCTCATTTTCTTAGGCTCCAATAGTCAGTAAATTCGTCTTTGTCTGCTTTCCTGGCTGATACGATGCGGACAAGCAGTTCGGTTTCTCGAAAGCAATGACACACAACTAATGTGTTGAGTTTATGATTTGTCCCCAGCAGTATGAACCTATCTTCATCATCTGAATGATCTGGATCGTAAAACTGTAAGGCATACTCATCGTAAAATGTTGTGCGTGCATCTTCAAAAGAAATGCCATGCTTCTTAATATTGGCTTTTTCTTTCTTTTTGTCCCATTCGAATCTTAATGATTTCATATGTACATTGTACATATATTAGTTTAGGGTGCAACTGGATCAGAAGGATTCATAATGCCAAAGGAGGCCTCCAACCATGGCGACCAGAAACGCTCTCATCACCAGCGCCGAGCAGTACATGGGCCCGGCCATCGCCGGCAAGTTCAGCGAACTGGGCATGACCGTGTTGCGCGACAATGAGCCGGTGCTGACCGAGGCAGGCACGCGTGCGCTGATCGAGCGCAGCGGCGAGATCGACATCCTGGTGGCCAACCTCGCCGACCCGCCACGATTGGCGCCGGTGCAGGACATTGACAGCGGCGACTGGCGGCACCTGTTCGATACCATGGTGCATCCCTTGATGTATCTGGTGCGCGCCGTGGTGCCGCAGATGCTTGAGCGTGGCGCCGGCAAGATCATCGCCATCACCAGCGCCGCCCCGCTCAAGGGCATTCCCAAGGGCTCGGCTTACTGCGCCGCCCGCGGCGCCCAGAACGGCTTCATCAAGGCGGTGGGGCTGGAGCTGGCGCGCAGTAATATTCAGGTGAATGCCATCGCCCAGAACTACATCAACAACAACACTTATTACCCGGACGATCTGCTCGGCGATGAGAAGTTTCTCGATCACGTGCGCCGTAACGTGCCGACCGGCAGGGTGGGTGCGGCGGAAGAGACCGCCGAGCTGGCGGCCTACCTGGCCAGCGAGCGCTGCAGGCATATGGCGGGGCAGATCATTCCTCTGGCGGGCGGTTGGGCGACTTGACCCCTCAATGAGTTGAACGGATGCGGGGGCGAATGCCCGTCAGTCCGCCTCCTGACCGGCGACGACGCCCGCGTCGTGCAGGCGACCGATCTCGCCGCCGTCCAGGCCGAGTATCTCGCTGAGGATCTCGTCGGTATGCTGACCCAGCCGTGGCGCCGGTGCCGGCGGCTCCGCTGTCAGCGCGGTGAAATTGAGTGGCTGCGAGGGCGCCAGGTATTCCCCTATTCCGGGCTGCTCGATGCGGGCGAACAGGGGATTGTCTTCCGAGCAGTCGGGGTCGGTGGTCACCAGTTCCTCCAGCGTCTGGTAGGGGCCCCAACAGGCACCGGCAGTATCGAGTGAGCGCCGCACCTCGGCGTAGTCACGCGCGGCGAACCAGGGGGCGAACAGCTCGCGCAGCGCCTCCCGCGCCTGGAAGCGGTCACCCTCCCTTGTGAATTCGAGGCCCGTCTCAAGCTCCAGTGCCTGTACTGCCTCCTCGCTGCCCGTGACAGCGACCAGTGCGCGCCACTGGTTCGGGCTGACGCCCACCAGCATCACCCGGCGCCCGTCACGGCAGACGAAGTCGTGCCCGAAGGTGCCGAAGATATGATTGCCCACAGGCTGTCTGCCACCGCCGCCCAGCTCCACCTCGGCGAGATAGCCGAGATGGCCCATGGTCGCGAGCGCCACGTCCGCCAGCGCCAGGCGCACGAACTGACCTTCCCCGGTCAGGCGCCGGTGGCGCTCGGCGGCCAGCAGGCCGAGGGCGATCTGCTGACCGGTGATGACGTCCCAGGCGGGGAAGGGATTGTTCACCGGCTCGCCATCGCCACTGCCGGTGATGAAGGGCAGGCCCACCTTGCAGTTGACGGTGTAGTCCAGGGCTGTGCCGCCCTGGCGGTCGCCGCTCAGGCTGAGATAGATAAGGTCCTCACGCTTCTCGCGCAGGGCGGCGTCTTCCAGCCAGCCTCTGGCGGGGAAGTTGCTGAGGAAGATGCCGCCGTCCTCGCCCGGCGCGGTGATCAGGCGCGTCAGCAGCTCGCGTCCCTCCGGCCGGCGCAAGTCGACGGCGATGGAGCGCTTGCCCTTGTTAAGGCCGTGCCAGTAGAGGCTGGCGCCGGCGTCGGTCACCGGCCAGCGCCGGTAATCGATGCCGCCGCCGATCTGGTCGAAGCGGATGACGTCGGCGCCGAGTTGGGCCAGGGTCATGCCGCCGCTCGGTGCCGCCACGAAGGCGCTGCCCTCGACGATGCGCATGCCGGTCAGCAACTTTTGCACGGTTAGTCCCGCATTTCCAGGCGGCCGTTGTTGATGATCACCTTGTCCTGCTCGACGGAGCGGGCGCGGAAGGCGACGACGTTGTCTCCCTCCTCCCAGATCTCGGTACGGATCGTCTCGCCCGGATAGACAGGCGCGGAGAAGCGCAGCTGCAGGCGCTTGAAGCGTGCCGGATCGTAGTCGCAGCAGCTCCTGAGCAGGGCGTGGGTCACCACGCCCATGGTACAAAGGCCATGCAATATCGGCCGCTCGAAACCGACGCTGCGCGCCACCGCCGGCGATGCATGCAGGGGGTTAAAGTCGCCGGTGAGACGATAGAGCAGCGCCTGCTGCGGCATGGTCTCCAGGTCACACACTTTATCCGGCGCTCGCGTCGGCACGTTGTTCTGTTTCGGCGTGGCCTTGCGTTCCCCACCAAACCCGCCGTCGCCGCGCGCCAGGATCGTGGTGATCAGCGTGCACAGGTCCGCGCCGGACTCCACGTCCCGCACCGTGCGCTCGGTCACGATCAGTGCGCCCAGGCGCTCGCCCTTGTCGATGCACTGGATGATGCGGTTGGCAGCCTCCACCGTGGCGGCTGCCGGCAGGGGGTGATGGAACACGATCTCCTGCTCCGAGTGCAGAATCTTCGGCCAGTCGATGTTCAGGTCGGGCTCGTTGGCCCAGAAGCCGGGATGCGCCAGCATCACTGCCTGACTGGGCACGACCTTGAGATCTTCCTCGAAGACGAAGCGCAACACCCGCTCGTCCTCCGGTTCCATGCCCATGCCGACGCCCAGGGCATAGAGCATGCAGTCCTTCTCGTCGTAGGTCTGCCGCACCATGGGGAACTCTCGGCGCAGGAGGTAGTCTGGATCGATGGCCATGCTTGGCTTCCTTTAATTCATCCTGTCGCTGTCGGGGATGGCATTCGTGATCAGCTCGCGCGCGATCACCTTCAGCGCCAGCACTTCTTCCGTACCCTCGAAAATCGACAGTACCCGGGCATCGACGAAGTAGCGGCTGACCGCACTCTCCTCAGCATAGCCCATGCCGCCGTGGATCTGCATCGCCTCGCGGGTGACCCACTCGGCGGCGCGGCAGGCGAACAGCTTGATCAGGCTGGCGGGCATGGACCCGGCGCCACCATCCATAGCCCGCGCCACGCGATAGCTGCACTGACGCGAGGCCAGCAGACGCGCCAGCATGCGTGCCAGCTTGATGCGGATGAGTTGGTTCTCGCCGATGGTCCTGCCGAAGGTCCGGCGCTCGCCGGCATACGCCAGCGCTGCATCGAAGGCGGCCTGCATGACGCCGTTGGCACGCGCCGCGGTCTGCAGGCGGCCGCCGGCGAAGCCGGCCATCGTGTAATAGAAGCCGCGGCCCTGTCCCTCTGCCTCGCCGAGCAGATTGGCCGCCGGCACGAGATAGTCATCGAAGAACAGGATAAACGAATGCATGCCACGGTAGCCCAGGGTAGCGATAGCGCGGCCGCTGAGACTGCCGCCACCGTCCTGCCGGTGGCTGAACTCGTGACCGGCGAAGACGGGCTTCTCGACGAGAAACAGGCTGAGGCCGCGATAGCCCGGCTCATTCCCGGTCCGGGCCAGCACCACCAGCAGGTCCGAGCGGCCGGCGAAGGTGCACCAGATCTTGCTGCCGTTCAGGCGCCAGCCGCCCGCGTCCGCGGTCGCGCGTAGCGACACCGCGGCGACGTCGGAGCCGGCATCTGGCTCGGTAATGGCGATGGCACACAGGGACTCGCCGGCGGCCAGGCGCGGTAGCCACTTCTCCTGTTGCGCGGGCGAGCCGCCGGCGAGCAGGGCGCGGGCGGCGATCTCGGGCCGGGTGATGAGGCTGCCGGCGGCGCCGAGCGAGGCACGCGAGAGTTCCTCGGTCACCACGATCATGCCCAGACTGTCGGGCGCGTCATCAGGCTGCAGGCCGCCGAAGCGCTCGGGAATCGAGGTGCCGAAGCAGCCCAGTTCGGCGGCCTGGCGGATCAGATCCTCGGGAATGTCGCTGTCCTGGCGGTGAAT
>JBBDSI010000055.1:0-1832 GCA_040905005.1 Pseudohongiellaceae bacterium | reverse complement strand
GAAATCGGCGAGAGCAAGAACCGGGGTGAGAGGCTTGGCCAGATTGATGTGGTGGATCAGTACAAGGTAATCGCCCAGGTGGATGAATACTATGTCACACGGGTCAGTCCGGGCCAGTCGGCCAGCTTTAGCCTGTCGGGTCAGGAATTCAATACCCGGGTCGACTTGGTGTATCCCGAGATTACCCAGGGCACCTTCGCGGTGGACCTGGTATTCGACGGTATCACGCCGGACAGCATTCGCCGCGGCCAGACCCTGCAGATGGAACTGACCCTGGGTAATCCCGTGGAGTCCCTGCTATTGCCTGTGGGCGGCTTTATTCAGGATACCGGCGGCAACTGGGTGTTTGTGCTCAATGAAACCGGTGATGCCGCCTTTCGCCGCGATATTCGCGTCGGCCGCCGCAACAACCGCTACGTGGAAGTCATCGAAGGCCTGGAGCGGGGCGAGCGCGTCATCACCTCCGGCTATGGCCAGATGGAAGCCATGGAGCGGATTCAACTGGTGCGCTGACAGGGCATTCGCCCCGGTCCGTGAGAATAAACGCGACGCCTGTCGAGTAGGTCCCGGGACGCGCCAGTGCGCGTAGTCGGGAGGCTCGGACTGGCCGAAGCTGGCACGATCCACGGGTTCAAGGTCGGCGAGTCTGCAAGTGCACATTTGGCAAGAAAGCGCGTAGCATTGGCCTGTTGCCAGACCCTGCATACTCCTGTGAACAAAATTCAATTTGAATACCTCGCCGACCGACCGGAGTGTGTGCCCCAGGTCATCGCCTGGTGGCACACCGTGTGGGCCGACCGCATGGGTTCCGACATTCCCCGGCTCGAGGCACAGTTGCGGCAGAGTCTTGGCAGGGACGAGCTGCCGGTCCATCTGCTGGCCACCGCGGCGGGCCGGCCGGTCGGCACGGCGGTGCTGAAGCGGCAGGAGCTTGCGGACCTCTACCCGGATCGACAATACTGGCTGGGCAGTGTCTACGTCGTACCAGAATACCGTCACGGCCGTATCGCCTCGCAACTGGCGGAGCGGGTGATCGAACTGGCGCGAGAGCAAGAGCTGCCGCATCTTTACCTGCAGACGGTGAACCTCAACGGCGGGCTCTACGCACGGCTCGGCTGGCGGCCGGTCGAACGCTTCGACTATCGCGGCGAGACCACACTGCTGATGTTGAGAGAACTGGGGACCCGCTGATCAAGTCAGACAGGTCTCTGGCCTGACTTGATTAGAGGGTCAATAGCATGACAAGCGCGCTCGATCTCACAGCTCCCGAATTGCGCATCGTCCGCACTCACGTGGCACACGCGGCTATCCTCAGTCGCTATTTCGCCAACAACGAATCCCATCTGCAGCCCTGGAGCCCGGCGGTGCCGGACGCCCATCATTCCGTCGACGCCTGGCGCCGCCGTCTGGAGGATCGCGAGCGCGAGTTCCAGCGCGGCGAGTCAGTGCATTTCATCGGCACCGATGCCGCCGCGTCCCACGTCATCGGCACCTGCTCTCTCAGCAACATCGTCCGCGGCGTATTCCAGGCCTGTCACATGGGGTATTCCGTGGCAGCGCGCTACGAAGGCGCGGGCTACATGAAACAGATCGTGAGTTACACAATCGGCTATGCCTTCAACGAGCTGGGCCTGCACCGCATCATGGCCAATCACATGCCGGCCAACGAACGCTCGGCCGGCCTCCTCAAGAGCCTTGGCTTCGAACGCGAGGGCTATGCGCGCGATTACCTGATGATCAATGGCCGCTGGGAGGACCATGTGCTGAACTCGCTGGTCAATCCCATGCACAAACAGTCGTTATGACATGCGCAGCCGGTCGTATTGAACAGT
>JBBDSI010000054.1:0-11180 GCA_040905005.1 Pseudohongiellaceae bacterium | reverse complement strand
GGGGGTGCGCCGGGCTTTCGGCAACGCAAGAAGCTTACGCTGCCAAATACGCATGTTAGCGCTCCCGAGTTCAACACTGGGATGGAGAGGCGGGGGGAGAGGGGTAAGTTGCGGAGTGAGTAGCGCCAGGGGTGAGGCAAGCGTTTTTGGAAGCGTAAGCTTCCTGCGCGGCCGAACGACCGCAATCTGTGATTGCGGGCTGGGCCCGGCGCGGGACCGGGGCCAGGGATGGCCCCACCGAGCGGAGCAAGTTACCCCTCTCCCCCCGCCTATGCAGTGGCCTTCAATCCGGTAGGAAAGTAATCGACGCGTGGCGGATTCCGTGGCTGTGGGGCGGAGCTTCTGTTGCGCCACTGTGGTTTTCGCCGGATAATACCCGCCTTTTTCCAAGCTCTATCGACTTGCAAGGGGTGCTCGTGGAACGGCCAAAGGTTGAGGATTATTTCGGCGACTGGAAACAGCGGGAATCGTTGGTGCAGGAGATGATTCCTGTCATCGGCCGGCTCTTCAGTCAGCGCAACGTGGGTGTGTTCATCTACGGCCGGCCCCTGCACAATCGCTCGGTCACCTTCATCATGAAGACGCATCGTTATGTGCGCCAGGTGGGGCGTAACGAGATGTCGGAGTTCGAGACCCACCCCGTGGTGATGGCCATGGCCAAGCTCGATCTGTGGCACGCGCAGATCGATCTGGGCAAACTGACCGTAAGCTTCATGGAGCACCAGGAAGCCGAGGGTGACAAGGCCAGGGACGTGGAGACCTTCGTTCGCGAGCAGTTGGCCTACCTCCACGGCAGCAAGAAGAGGCCAGTGGGGAAGTGCCAGGACGTGGTGCTGTACGGCTTCGGCCGCATCGGCCGCCTGATGGCCCGCCTGCTCATCGAGCGCACCAGCACCGGCGAGGTGATGCGCCTGAAGGCCGTGGTCGTGCGTCCGGGCAAGGCGGGCGACCTGGTCAAGCGCGCCAGCCTGTTTACCAATGACTCCGTGCACGGCACTTTCCAGGGTACCCTGCGTATCGATGAAGAGCGCAATGTGCTCATCGCCAACGGCAACGAGCTGCAGTTCATCTACGCCAACTCGCCGGAGGAAGTGGACTACACGGAATACGGCATCCACGATGCGCTGGTGATCGACAACACCGGCGCCTGGCGTGACGAGGAGGGCCTGTCCCGGCACCTGAATTCCAAAGGAGTCGCCAAGGTGATCCTGACCGCCCCCGGCAAGGGCAGCCTGAAGAACATCGTCTACGGCATCAACGACGAGCAGATTACTCCCGAGGACAAGATCATCACCGCGGCCTCCTGCACCACCAATGCCATCGCCCCGGTGCTGAAGGTGGTCAACGACAGGTTCGGCATAGAGCACGGTCACATCGAGACGGTGCATGCCTATACCAACGACCAGAACCTGATCGACAACTACCACACCGGGGCGCGCCGTGGCCGCAGCGCCGCGCTCAATATGGTGCTCACCGAGACCGGGGCCGCCCAGGCCGTGGTCAAGGCGGTGCCCGAGTTGGCCGGCAAGCTCACCGGCAGCGCCGTGCGGGTGCCGATCCCCAACGTCTCCATGGCCATCCTGAGCCTGACCCTGAACACGGAGACGAGCAAGGAGGAACTGAACGAGTTCCTGCGGCTGATCGCCCTGCATTCCGATCTGCAGAACCAGATCAGCTACACCCAGGACCCCGATGCGGTGTCCTCCGACTTCGTCGGCACGCGCGAGGCCGGTGTGGTGGATTCCAATGCCACCATCGTCAACGGCAAGCACTGTGTGCTGTATCTGTGGTACGACAACGAGTTTGGCTATTGTTGTCAGGTCGGGCGCATGGTGTACAAGATGGCCGGTGTGAGCTACCAGCACTATCCGCTGAACCCTTAAAGGCTGCAGTGTCCTGTCCCGTCACTGCCAGTTTTTCGTGACACGGGACGCTAGCCCAGACTGTTTGTGAGTTGCCGAAGCGAGAGTATCCCGGCGTCAAAAACAGGGCGTTGCTGAATAGTTTGGGCAGGCTTGCACTGGCATTTTCAGGGGCTCGTCCCTATAATACGCCGCGCCCGCGCAGCTCGACTCCGGGCACCGTGGTTGGGGTTTCATTCCTTCGTTCTTGCATCCGGTTGCCGAGCAGTCTTCTCTCGGCAATGGGTTGATTTGATTCGATTTTATTGCAGGTCTGTCAGCAGGCGGGCCGATTCTCTCTCATGATCAGGATTAAACGTGGCCTCGACTTGCCAATAGCCGGGGCGCCGCAGCAGGTCATTGCCGACGAACACAAGCCACGCAGCGTGGCCGTGTTGGGGCGGGACTACGTCGGCATGAAACCCACCATGGCCGTGCAGGTGGGTGACCGGGTCAGGCTCGGGCAGCCGTTGTTCAGCGACAAGAAGAATCCCTCTGTCATCTATACCGCGCCCGGTGCCGGTGTAGTCAGCGCCATCAACCGCGGTTACCAGCGTCGCCTGCACTCCGTCGTCATCGACCTCGATGAGCAGGAAGAGGCGCTGGCCTTCAACAGTTACGATGACTTCGAGATGGACTCGCTGAGTCGCGCGACCGTGGTGGACGACCTCATCAGCAGTGGCCTGTGGACGGCCCTGCGCAAGCGCCCCTTCAGCAAGGTACCGGATCCGGAGTCCACGCCCCGGGCCCTGTTCATCAATGCCATGGACAGCAACCCGCTCGCCGCCGATCCCAGCGTGGTGCTGGCCGGGCAGGAGAGCGATTTCGTGCTCGGGGTGAACCTGCTGGCGCTGTTGCCGCAGGAGAACACCTGGCTGTGCCTCGGCCGCCAGGACCCCCGCGGACTCGCCGGTCGCGACTACCGTGACGGTGTCAGGGTCGAGCAGTTCATGGGGCCGCATCCAGCCGGTCTCAGCGGCACCCACATGCACTTCCTGCAGCCGGCCGGCGTGGGCAGCGAGATTTGGACTATCGGCTACCAGGACGTGATCGCCGTCGGCCGACTGTTCGCCACCGGCCGCCTGCCGGTGACGCGCGTCGTCTCCTTCGCCGGGCCGCAGGTCCGGCAACCGCGGCTGTTGCGTACCCGCTTGGGCGCCAACCTCGACGAACTCGTGCTGGGCGAACTGCATCCCCACGAGAGCCGGGTGTTATCCGGTTCGGTCTTCGCCGGGTACCACGCCAGCGGCGATGAGGCCTACCTGGGTCGTTACCACCAGCAGGTGAGCGTGTTGCGCGAGGGTCGCGAGCGGCCCCTGCTGGGATATCTGTCGCCCGGCGCCAATCGTCATTCGGTAATGGGGATTTACGTGTCCGGCTTCTACAAGGGGAAGAAGTTTCCGCTGTCCACCAGCACCCAGGGCAGCGAGCGTGCGATGGTGCCCATCGGCGCCTATGAGCGTGTCATGCCTCTTGACATCCTGCCGACCCAGCTGCTGCGGGCGCTGATCGTCGGCGATATCGAGATGGCGCAGAACCTGGGCGCACTGGAGCTTGATGAGGAAGACCTGGCGCTTTGCAGTTATGTCTGTCCCGGCAAGTACGAGTACGGGGCCATTCTCCGTGACAATCTCACACGAATAGAAAAGGAAGGTTAGGTAAAAACGCAATGGGCTTGCGCAGAGTACTCGACGATCTCGAGCCGCACTTTCACAAGGGCGGCAGGTACGAGAAGTTCTACGCCCTCTACGAGGCCGTGGACACGATCTTCTATTCGCCCAGCAAAGTGACCGTGGCCGCGCCCCATGTGCGCGACGGTATCGATCTGAAGCGGGTGATGATCACCGTCTGGCTGGCCGCCTTCTTCCCCATGCTCTACGGCATGTACAACCTGGGTTTTCAGGCCAACAGCGCCATCGCCGCCATGGGGCTCGACGGCCCCGGCGACTGGCACGCGCCGATCATTGCGCTGCTGGCCGGCCACGATCCCGGCAGCCTCTGGGACAACCTGATCTATGGCGCCGCGTACTACATTCCCATCTACCTGGTGGTGTTCGTGGTCGGCGGCTTCTGGGAAGTGCTGTTTGCCATCCGTCGCGGCCACGAGATCAACGAGGGCTTCTTCGTCACCTCTATCCTGTTCACGCTGATCGTGCCGCCGGACATCCCGCTGTGGCAGGCGGCCCTGGGCATCACCTTCGGCATCGTCGTCGGCAAGGAGGTGTTCGGCGGCACCGGCAAGAACTTCCTCAATCCGGCGCTCACCGGCCGTGCCTTTCTCTATTTCGCCTACGCGCCGAACCTGTCCGGCGACGCCGTGTGGACGGCGGTGGACGGCTTCAGCGGCGCCACGCCGCTGTCGCAGATCGCCAGCGACGGCGTGCCGGCGATTGCCGCCGCCACCGGTACCGAGCTGACCTGGATGAGTGCCTTCCTGGGCCAGATGCAGGGCTCCATCGGCGAGACCTCGACCCTGGCCATCCTGCTGGGGGGCGCGGTGCTGCTGCTCACCCGCATCGCCTCCTGGCGCATCATCCTGGGGACGTTCCTGGGCATGGTAGCGATGGCGACGCTGTTCAACTGGATCGGGTCAGACAGCAATCCCCATTTCGCCACGCCCTGGTACTGGCACCTGGTGCTGGGCGGCTTCGCCTTCGGCATGGTGTACATGGCCACGGACCCGGTGTCCGCCGCCATGACTAACGCCGGCAAGCTGCTTTATGGTGGCCTGATCGGCGTGTTGACCGTGCTCATCCGCGTGATCAACCCGGCCTACCCGGAGGGCATCATGCTGGCGATCCTGTTTGCCAACCTGTTCGCGCCGCTGATCGATTATTTCGTGGTCAAGGCCAATATTGCACGGAGGAGGGCGCGCGGTGTCCTGTAGCCTGCATGTTGTACGAGATAGCGTAGCGAGGCCGTTTCAGGGTGCGTCATTCGTGGCGTTCGCGACCAGTGGGCGCGCGAGCGTACACGCTCAGAACGCCGAGCACTTGGGCAGAGGGAACGCCGCGAAGGGCGTGCCGCGGGACACGCCGTGTGGCGGTAATAACAGACATTTGGTGCAACATGCAGGCTAGAGAATCTACACAGAAGACATTGTTGGTTGCATTCCTGCTCTGCGTGGTCTGCTCCATCGTGGTCAGCGGCACCGCCGTGCTGCTGGGGCCGCTGCAGGACGCGAATCGGCTGCTGGACCGTAACCGCAACATTCTCAACGCCGCCGGGCTCTATGACCCGGAGGTGCACACCGAAGTGGACGTCGAGGCGATGTTCGCCAGCTTCACGCCGCGCATCGCCGATCTCAGCGCGGGCGAGTTCCTCGGCGACGCAGAGGTGGCAGCGCTCGGCATCGATCCGCGCAGCTATGACCAGCGCAACTACCTCAATGACGCCGGGTTCTCCGAGTCGGTGCCGGACGCCGAGGACATTGCCGACATCAAGCGCCGGGTGATCTATCCGACGGTGTATCTGCAGGAGACTGCGGGCCAGGTGACGACCATCGTGCTGCCCATCAACGGCTATGGCCTGTGGGGCATCATGTACGGCTATCTGGCCCTTGAAGGAGACGGGCGCACGGTAAAGGGCATCTCCTTCTATGAGATCAAGGAGACTCCCGGCCTCGGCGCCGAAGTGCGTAATCCACGCTGGGTTGCGCAGTGGCCGGGCAAGCAGATCTACGACGAGGACGGCGAAGTAGCCCTTAGCGTGGTCAAGGGGCAGGGTGAGGGCGACTACGAGGTCGACGGCCTGTCCGGTGCGACCCTGACCAGCCGCGGTGTCGACAACATGATCGCCTACTGGCTGGGCGACGACGGCTATGGCCCGCTGCTGGCACAATTGCGCAGCGCGGCCGGCGACTGACTGGCTGCTGACTGGTTATAGAGAGAAACTCGCTGAAGTCCAGAGACCTTTCTGAATTAATCAGAGGGTCTCTATACACACTGAAAAGACAACGGTAAGACTATGACGAGCGCAAAGAAAGTACTACTGGCCCCTTTGCTGGACAACAACCCCATCGCCTTGCAGATTCTCGGGGTCTGCTCGGCGTTGGCGGTGACGACCCAGCTCAGCGTCACGCTGGTGATGTGTGTCGCCCTGACCACGGTGGTGGCCTTCTCCAACATGTTCATCTCCATGATCCGTCACCACATACCATCCAGCATTCGCATCATCATCCAGATGACCATCATCGCCTCCCTGGTGATTACGGTGGACCAGTTCCTGCAGGCCTACGCCTATGAGGTGAGCAAGAGTCTCAGCGTGTTCGTCGGCCTGATCATCACCAACTGCATCGTCATGGGCCGGGCCGAGGCCTTCGCCATGAAGAACCCGCCGCTGATCAGCTTCCTCGACGGCGTCGGTAACGGCCTGGGCTACAGCCTGGTGCTGGTCGTGGTGGCGTCGATCCGCGAGCTCTTCGGCTCCGGCACGCTGCTGGGTTACCAGCTGCTGCCGCTCATTGAGAACGGTGGCTGGTACCAGGCCAACGGCCTGATGCTGCTGGCGCCCAGCGCCTTCTTCATCATTGGCTTCTTCATCTGGGCGCTGCGCAGCGCCAAAACCGAGCAGGTGGAGAGCAACGAATACCGCATGTCGGCGCATACCGAAGCCGAGAGGGCCTTCTGATGGCGGACCTCATCAATCTCTTCCTCCAGGCCGTGTTTGTCGAGAACATGGCCCTGCAGCTCTTTCTCGGCATGTGTACCTTCCTCGCGGTGTCGAAGAAGGTGGAGACGGCCATCGGCCTGGGCATCGCCGTGGTGGTGGTGCAGGCCATCACCGTGCCGGTGAACAATCTCATCTTCAATTATCTGCTGCGCGAGGGCGCGCTGGGCTGGCTGGGCCTGGGCGGCATGTCCCTGGAGTTCCTCGGCTACCTCTGCTACATCGGCGTCATCGCCGCCATGGTGCAGATCCTGGAGATGTTCCTCGACAGGTTCGTGCCGGCGCTGTACAACGCCCTCGGGGTGTTCCTGCCCCTGATCACGGTGAATTGTGCGATTCTCGGCGCCTCTCTATTCATGGTGGAGCGCGACTACAGCTTCGCCGAGAGCGTGGCCTTCGGCGTGGGCGCCGGCGTCGGCTGGGCGCTGGCCATCGTCGCCCTGGCGGGCATCCGGGAGAAACTCAAGTACAGCGACGTGCCCGAGGGCCTCAGAGGCCTCGGCATCACCTTCATCACCGTGGGCCTGATGTCGCTGGGCTTCATGTCACTGAGCGGGATATCCCTGTAAGAAGTAATCATGGTTGATTTCACGACGATCATCGGCGGTGTAGCGCTCTTCACGGCGGTGGTGATGGCACTGGTGGCCATTATCCTGTTTGCGCGCTCGCGCCTGGTCAGCAGCGGCGCTGTGCACATCGAGATCAATGGCGACCCGGAAAGATCCATCACCGTGCCCGCCGGCGGCAAGTTGCTGAACACGCTCGCCGACCAGGGCATCTTCCTGTCGTCCGCCTGTGGCGGAGGCGGTACCTGCGCCCAGTGCAAGTGCCAGGTCATGGCGGGCGGAGGCTCCATGCTGCCCACCGAGTCCGGCCACTTCACCCGCGGCCAGGCCCGGGACAACTGGCGCCTCTCGTGTCAGGTCAGCGTCAAGCAGGACATGAAGATCCAGGTGGCGCCGGAGTTCTTCGGGGTCAAGCAATGGGAATGCGAGGTCATCTCCAACAGCAACGTGGCTACCTTCATCAAGGAACTGGTATTGAAGATCCCCGCGGGCGAGTCGGTGAACTTCCGCGCCGGTGGCTACGTGCAATTGGAGGTACCGCCGCACGAGGTGCACTACAAGGACTTCGAGATCGGCGAGAAATACCGCGGCGACTGGGACAAGTTCGGCCTCTTCGGTCTGGTTTCCAAAGTAAGCGACACCACGGTGCGCGCCTATTCCATGGCCAATTACCCGGAAGAGCGGGGCGTGATCAAGTTCAACATACGCATCGCCACACCGCCGCCCGGCAGCAACTACCCGCCCGGCAAGATGTCCTCCTATGTATTTAGCCTGAAGCCCGGCGACACGGTGAAGGTGTTCGGCCCGTTCGGCGAGTTCTTCGCCAGGGACACCGACAACGAGATGGTCTTCATTGGCGGCGGAGCCGGCATGGCGCCGATGCGCTCGCACATCTTCGATCAGCTGCGGCGCCTCCATACCGATCGCAAGATCACCTTCTGGTACGGAGCCCGCAGCCTGCGGGAGATGTTCTACAGCGAAGACTACGACGAGCTGGCGGCGGAGAACGATAATTTCGAATGGCACGTGGCCCTGTCTGACCCGCAACCGGAGGATAACTGGACAGGGTATACGGGATTTATTCACAATGTCGTGCTGGAGCACTACCTGAAACAGCATCCGGCACCGGAAGACTGCGAGTACTACATGTGCGGTCCGCCGATGATGAACGCCGCCGTGATCAAGATGCTGAAGGATCTGGGTGTGGAGGACGAAAATATTTCACTAGACGAGTTCTCATGAGCGAAATCCTGCGCCGTCATGCCTTCTCCCTTACCTTCCTGGTCATCCTGTTCGGGTACCTCTTCTTTTCTGCCGGCGACGACATCCAGCGCTTCGCCGGCTTCACCATGGGCACGACCTACAACGTGCAGGTGGTGGGCCTGCCGGACGAGCCGCCGGCCGCAGAGGTGGCCGGCGACATCGAGCGCTTGTTGAATCATCTGGACCGGGAAGTGTTTTCCACCTATGCGCCGGACTCGGAGCTGTCCCGCTTCAACCGCCACGGTGTCGCTGTGCCGTTTGCCGCCTCGCAGGAGATGATCGAGGTGCTGAGTCTTGCCGGGGAGATCTCCGTGCTGACCGGCGGCGCCTTTGATGTGACCGTCGGGCCGCTAGTCAATCTCTGGGGTTTCGGGCCGGAGCCCGGCCCCGCCGAAGACACCGTTCCCGATGACGGTGAGATCGCGTCGGCGCTGCAGCGCGTAGGCTATGAATACCTCAGTATCGACGCGGCAGCCTCGGAGATCAGCAAGGGGCGGGAACTCTACGTCGACCTCAGCGCCGTGGCCAAGGGCTACGCGGTGGACCGCCTGGCGGCGTATCTCGATGAGTTGGGCGTGAGCAGCTATTTCCTGGACGTGGGGGGCGAGCTGAAAATGAGGGGGCTGAAGCCCGACGGCAGTAGCTGGATTCCTGCCATCGAGACGCCGGATGTGGCACAATCACGGATCTATGAAGTGTTCTTCAGTCGCGGCGATACCATGGCCGTAGCGGGCTCCGGCGATTACCGGAACTATTTCGAGCTGGATGGCGTTCGCTATTCCCACGAAATCGACCCGCGCACCGGCCGGCCCGTGCGCCACAACCTGGCGGCGGCCTACGTCATCGATGACAGCGCCGCGCGCGCGGACGCCCTGGCCACGGCATTTATGGTCATGGGCCTGGAGGAATCACGGCAACTTGCGAGTGCGCAGGGGCAGGCCGTCTATCTGATCTACAAGCCGCGGGGTGAAGGCGCTGACTTTGAACCTAATTTCGAACCTAATTTCGAACACGATTTTGAATATTCTTTTGAACACTACGTCAGTAATCAATTCAGTCAGTATCTAAACGACTAATGTTAACTGTAATCGCATCTCTCATTGTGCTCACCTGTATCGTTGCCCTGATGTCAATCGGGGTCATCATGGGGCGCAAGCCGGTGCAGGGCACCTGTGGTGGCCTGAATAACCTCGAGGGCATGGGCGAGTGTGATTTGTGCGGTGGCAGCCGTAAAAAATGCGAGAACATAAACACGAGAAACTAGGGAACCAGGATGGCGACAGCGAAGAAAAGCAGCAAGGCCAGGAAAGCCGAAAAGGATCACTTCGAAACCCCCGTCGGCAAGCGCCAGAAAGAACACTATGACATCCTCGTCATCGGCGCTGGACCCGGCGGTGAGGCCGCCGCGATGAACGCCAAAAAAAAGGGCAGGAAGGTAGGCATCATCTGCGACCTGGACCATGTGGGGGGCGGCTGTACCCATTTGGCCACCATACCCTCCAAGGCGCTGCGGCACACCGTCAAGGAAGTCATGGCGTTCAACACTAACCCCATGTTTCGCGACCTGGGCGATGCCCGCAAACTCACCTTTCAGCAGATTCTCAAACATGCGCATCGGGTGATGTATCAGCAGGTGACCATGCGTACCGATTTTTACGACCGCAACCACGTGCCGATCATCCAGGGCCGCGCCACCTTCATCGACGAGAACACGATCAAGCTGATCGGCAAGCGCAAGAAGCTGTCGGCTGATTACTTCATCATCGCTACCGGCTCGAGCCCCTATCACCCGCCGGACGTTGATTTCAGTCATCCCCTGGTATTTGACAGCGATACTATCCTGCAGCTCGATCACTCCCCGCGCAAGATCACGATCGTGGGAGCGGGTGTCATCGGTTGTGAATACGCCTCGATCTTCGGCGGACTCGGCTGCAAGGTCGAACTGATAAACCCGCACGACAGTCTGCTGGCATTTCTGGATACGGAAATAAGCGACGCTCTGGCATACCACCTGCGTAACCTGGGCGTGCGTAGCCGTCATAACGAAAACTATTCCCGCATCGAATACCATGACGATCACATCGTCACGCATCTGGAGTCCGGCAAGAAGATCAAGAGCGACATCGCGCTATGGGCTATCGGTCGTGCCGGCAATACCCAGGATCTTGGCATCGACAACATCGGTATCGCCGCCAACGGCCGCGGTCAGTTGACGGTCAACGAGCGCTACCAGACGGAGACGCAAAACATTTATGCCGTCGGCGATGTCATAGGCTGGCCGGCATTGGCCGGCGCCGCCTATGATCAGGGCAGGGCCGCCAGCAACGCCATCGTCGCCCCCGAGGAGAGCTACCCGGTCAGGGAGGTGGCCACCGGCATCTATACCATTCCCGAGATCAGCACTCTGGGCAAGACCGAGGCCGAGCTCACCGAGGCGAAGGTGCCCTATGAGGTGGGCAAGGCCTTCTTCAAAAACACCGCCCGCGCCCAGATCACCGGCGAGCAGGTGGGCATGCTGAAACTGATCTTCCACTTCGAGACGCTGGAGATCCTGGGCATCCACTGCTTCGGCGACCAGGCCTCGGAGATCGTCCACATCGGCCAGGCCATCATGCGCCAGAAAGGCGAGGCCAACACCATGAAGTATTTCCTCACCACCACCTTCAACTACCCAACAATGGCCGAGGCCTACCGCACCGCCGCGCTGGATGGCCTGAACCGGGTATTTTAAATATTGAGACACCCACAGTTAAATATTGAGACACCCACAGAAATTTGCCGA
>JBBDSI010000053.1:5097-11208 GCA_040905005.1 Pseudohongiellaceae bacterium | reverse complement strand
CACCAGGAGCCTGGGTCCGACAGGTTCACAGGTTTTCGGTCTCAGTCGATTAGAGCCAGTACGGCCGGAGAGCGAGGCCGTCAAAGCAGGTCCCGTTCGGCCATGGACACCACCGTCTCGCTGCCGATGACCAGGTGGTCCAGCACCCGCACCTCGATGGTGCCCAGCGCCGAGCGCAGCTTGCCGGTGATGGCGATGTCCGCCTGGCTCGGTTCGGCGATGCCAGAGGGATGGTTGTGGGCGAAGATTACCGCGGCGGCGTTGTGGTACAGGCAGCGCTTGACCACCTCGCGCGGATACACCGCGGCGCCGTCGATAGTGCCGGTGAACAGCTCTTCCAATTTGACAACATGGTGCTGGTTGTTGAGAAAAAGACAGCTGAAAATCTCTCGCTGACAGTGCCGGTAACGCAGGCGCAGATAATCCCGCGTGGCCGCCGAGCTGGTGAGCACGTCGCGTGCCCGCATCCGGGTCTCCAGCTGGCGCACGCCCAGCTCACGGGCCGCCTCCAGCAGGGCCACCTTGCACGGGCCCAGTCCGGGCAATGTACACAACTCGCGGCGGTCGGCAGCGAACACTCCGCCAAGGCCGTCGAAGCGGGACAACAGGTCGCGTCCCAGATCGACGGCGGTCTTGCCCGCCACCCCGGTCTGTAACAACAGCGCCAACAGTTCCGCGTCGGACAGGGTGCCCGCGCCGTGTTGCAGCAGCTTCTCTCGTGGCCGCTCGGTCGCGGGCCAGTCCGCCATGGTCATGCCATCTTCCTCCAGCTCACCACTGAAGACCCGTTCTTAAGAATAGTACGCCCTGGCGAAGCTGCTAAATCGCGGCCTGAAATGCCACCGGCGTGCAAATTGCGCTGTTCCCGTCTAACTGCTAGTCTACCGCTCCATCAGGTTGAAAGCCCGATATAGCAACGCGTCCCATGTTAAGCCTCACTAACAAGCATATCCTGCTAGGGATCACCGGCGGCATCGCCGCCTACAAATGTGCGGAGCTGACGCGACTGCTGACCCGAGCCGGCGCCCAGGTGCGCGTGGCCATGACCCGGGCGGCCACCGAATTCATCACCCCCCTGACCATGCAGGCGCTCTCCGGCCAGCGCGTACACGTGGAGCTGCTGGATGCCGAAGCCGAGGCCGGCATGGGCCACATCGAGCTGGCGCGCTGGGCGGACCTGGTGTTGGTAGCGCCGGCCAGCGCTGACTTCCTCGCGCGCATGACCCATGGCCAGGCCAATGACCTGCTCACCACCCTGATCCTCGCCACCCCGGCACCCATCGCCGTGGCCCCGGCCATGAACCAGGGCATGTGGGCCGACGCCGGCACCCAGGCCAACATCACTGCGCTGAGCGAGCGTGGCGTTCATATCCTCGGCCCGGGCAGCGGCGACCAGGCCTGCGGCGACGTAGGCCCGGGGCGCATGCTGGAGCCGGCGGAACTGGCCAGCGCCTGCGCCGGCTTCTTCGAGGCCGGGTTTCTCGCTGGCAAACGGCTGCTCATCACCGGCGGGCCCACCCGGGAGGCCATCGACCCCGTACGCTTTCTCAGCAATCACAGCTCCGGCAAGATGGCCTTCGCCCTGGCCGGCGAAGCCATGGCCGCCGGCGCGCGGGTGACGCTGATCAGCGGGCCGGTGAACCTGGCCACGCCGGAGAACGTGGAACGAATCGACGTGGTGAGCGCCCGCGACATGCTGGCGGCCGCACTCGAGCTTGCCGCCGCGGCGGATGTCTTCATCGGCGTTGCCGCCGTCGCCGATTACCGCCCCGAGACTGCCGCCGCCGACAAGATCAAGAAGCAGGCCGAGCGACTGCAGCTCACTCTGGTAAGGAATCCGGACATCATCAGCGAGATTGCCCGCCTCTCGCCACGGCCCTTCGTTGTCGGCTTCGCGGCGGAGACCCGGGACATCGTCGCCAACGGTCGCGAGAAGCTCGAAAAGAAGGGGCTGGATCTGCTGTTCGCCAACAACGCCACCGAGACCTTCGACAGCGACGCCATCGCCGTCACCGCCATCGCCGCCGGAGGGGAAGAGACGATCAAGCCCGGCAGCAAGAGCACGGTGGCCCGGCTTATGCTGCACATGATCGCCGAGCGTCTGCCGGCGGCTACCGGGGAGCACTAATGTCCCTCCAGCGTAATACCGACCAGCGACATGCCGACAGCCACACCGCGACAGAGAACTCGCCGCCGCTGCCGGCCATTCCGGCGGGTATTTTCCGCGCCTATGACATCCGCGGCGTGGTCGACGAGCAACTGACCACCACGGCCATCCATACCCTCGGCCGGGCCATCGCCAGTGAGGCGTTGGACGCTGGCATCCAGAGCCTGCTCATCGGATACGACGGCCGCCTCAGCAGCCCGGCTTTCTCCCGCAGCCTCATCGACGGCGTCCTCGCCTGTGGCTGCAACGTGATCGACCTGGGCCTGGTGCCGACGCCGCTTCTGTATTTCGCCACCCATACCAGCGCCGCCGACTCCGGCATCATGCTCACCGCGAGCCACAACCCGGCGAACTACAACGGACTCAAGGCCGTTTTTCGGCGCCACTGCCTGGCGGAAAACCAGATCCAGGCGCTGCGCCGGCGCATCGACCAGGGCGCCTTCGCCAGCGGCGCGGGCGACTATCGCGAGCTGGACATCCGCGAGGCTTATTACCAGGACGTCTGTGACCGCGTACGGCTCAAGCGTCGGCTGCGTATCGTCGTCGATTGCGGCAACGCGGTGCCCGGCATCATCGCCCCGACCCTGTTTCGCCGCCTCGGCTGTGACGTGAGCACGCTCTACTGCGACGTCGACGGTCACTTTCCCAATCATCATCCCGACCCCACGGTCCCGGCAAATCTCGCCGACCTGAGTGCGCGCGTCGTCAGTGAAGGGGCCGACCTGGGTTTGGCTTTCGACGGTGATGGTGACCGGCTCGGTGTTGTGACCGAGAGCGGACACGCGGTTGCGGCCGATCACCTGTTGCTGTTGTTGGCCGAGGCGATTCTGCCGCATTATCCCGGCGCCGATGTCGTCTTCGACGTCAAGTGCAGCAGTGAAGTGGACCGACTCGTGCGCGAGCTCGGGGGTAATCCGGTCATGCACCGCAGCGGCCATGCCCTGATGAAACAGAAGATGGAGGAGACTGGCGCGCCCCTGGGCGGTGAATTCGCGGCGCACTTCTTCATCAGGGATCGCTGGTACGGATTCGACGACGGCCTCTACACGGCCGCCCGGGTCCTGGAGATCGTCAGCGGTCTGCCGCACGCGCTCGGCAAGGAAGTGGCCCATCTGCAGACCCTGATCGGCACCGCGGAGATCAAGGTGCCGATCACGGAAGAAGCGAAATTTGCGGTGATGGACGAACTCAAGCGGGTAGCACGATTCCCCGGCGCGAGACTCATCACCCTCGATGGGCTGCGGGTGGAATATTCCGATGGTTGGGGACTCGTGCGCGCCTCCAATACCAGTCCCGCGCTGCTGCTTCGCTTCGAGGCGGTCAGCAACGAGCGGCTGGAAGAGATCAAGCAGTCGTTTAAAGCTTTGATTCGCACGGTAGATAAAACCTTAGATCTGGAGGCCCTCTGATGCATTCAGAGAGCCCCCAGGATTTCCAGCCAGCAGGAAGCCACAGAACATGTCACTGAACATCGACAGTGCCAGGAATATCGCCACGGTCCTCACCGAGGCACTGCCCTACATCCAGAAGTTCACCGGCCGCACCATCGTCGTCAAATATGGCGGCAATGCCATGGTGGATGAGAGCCTGAAACAGAGTTTCGCCCGCGACATCGTTCTGATGAAGCTGGTCGGCATGAACCCGATCGTCGTCCACGGCGGCGGCCCGCAGATCGGCAAGGTACTGGAGCAGCTCAACATCGAATCAAGCTTCGTCGACGGGCTGCGCGTCACCGACAGTCGCACTATGGACGTGGTGGAGATGGTTCTGGGTGGACTGGTCAACAAGCAGATCGTCTCCCTGCTGAACAGTAACCAGGGCAAGGCCGTGGGCGTCACCGGCAAGGATGGCAACCTGATCCGCGCGAAGAAACTGACCCTGAAGCGACGCGGCGGGAAGAAGAACACCGAGGCCATCGACATCGGCCAGGTCGGCGAGGTGGAGAGCATCAACACCGAGGTGTTGGAGATGATGAAGGACAGCGACTTCATCCCGGTCATCGCACCCATCGGCGCCGACGCCAGTGGCGCCAGCTATAACATTAACGCCGACTCGGTGGCCGGGGAGATCGCCAGCATCCTCAAGGCGGAAAAACTGATTCTCCTCACCAACGTCGCCGGCGTTCAGGACAAGAACGGCAAGGTGCTTACCGGCCTCAGCGTCAGGCAAGTTGCCCGGCTCATTGCCGATAAGACCTTACATGGGGGCATGTTGCCCAAGGTCGAGTGTGCGCTGGATGCAGTCAGGAGTGGCGTTACCAGCGCGCACATCATCGACGGCCGCGTCGAGCACGCGGTGTTGCTGGAGATCTTCACGGACGAGGGCGTCGGCACACTGATTACCAATGCTGCGTCAAAAAAGAAGAAGGCCTGATCCCGACATGGAACACACCAAGTTATCCCGTAAAGAACAGATTCTCCAGGCCCTCGCCCGCATGCTGGAATCGTCCCCCGGCGAGCGCATCACTACCGCCGCGCTGGCCCGGGAGGTCGGCGTCTCCGAGGCGGCCCTCTATCGCCACTTTCCCAGCAAGGCGCGCATGTTCGAGGGACTGATCAAGTTTATCGAGGAGACGCTGTTTAACCGTATCGGGCGCATCGTGAAGGACGAGGAACATGCCGAGCTGCGTTGCCACAAGATTCTCACTTTGCTGCTTACCTTCGCCGACAAGAATCCCGGCATGACACGACTGCTCACCGGCGACGCCCTCGCCGGCGAGACGGAACGGCTGCGCGATCGCATCGCCCAGTTCTTCGACCGGCTGGAGGCGCAACTCAAGCAGGTGGTTCGCGAGGCGCAGATCCGCGAGAATCTCAAGCCCGGTATCTCCGCCGCCGCCCTGGCCAATCTGTTGCTGGCCACCGCCGAGGGACGCCTGGTGCAGTTCGTGCGCAGCGAGTTCAAGCACTCGCCGCTAGAGGACTGGGACCTGCAATGGGAGTTTCTGCAGCGGAATCTGTTCGAACCCTTCGAGCCGGACACGCACGGCGACGCAATCGGCTGATCAGCCGGCCACTCCGTAACGCGCGCGGTAGGCCTCCACCGCCTCCAGATAACGGGCGAGATCGCTGTCGCTGCTCTGCTCGAGAAAACGGATGATATCCGCCAGGGTGATGATGCTCACCACGCCAATCCCGTACCTGTTTTCAATTTCCTGGATGGCCGATAGCTCGCCGGTGCCCTTTTCCTGCCGGTCCATGGCCACGGCGATCCCCTTGAGCGTGGCTTCGTGGGCTGCCAGGATCTCCGCCGCCTCGGCGATCGCCGTGCCGGCGGTGATGACGTCATCGATGATCAACACCTCGCCGCGGAGTTCGGCGCCGACGATATCGCCACCCTCGCCGTGGTCCTTGGCCTCCTTGCGGTTGAAGCACCAGGGCTTGTCTATAGCGTGCTCGCTCGCCAGCGCCATGGCAGTGGCCGAGACCAGGGGGATGCCCTTGTAGGCAGGTCCGAACAGGACATCGAACTCGAGCCCGGCATCGGCGATGGCGGCGGCGTAGCAGCGGGCGAGGAAGCCCAGCTTGCGGCCGGTGTTGAACAGGCCGGCATTGAAGAAATAGGGGCTGACGCGCCCGGACTTCAGCGTGAACTCGCCGAAACGAAGAATGTCATTGGCGATGACGAAGTGAAGAAATTCCTTCTGGTACTCCCGCATGCTCCTCTAGTCTCCCGTCAGTCTCCCGTCAGTCTCCCGTCGTTGCTCAGGCCAGCACCGCCTGCTGCTCACGAATCAACTCGCGGATGCCGTTCTCCGCCAGGGTCACCATGGCGAGCAACTGGTCGTGGCTGAACTCGCCGGTCTCGCCGGTGCCCTGTATCTCGATGAAGCCGCCCTTGTTGGTCATGACCACGTTCATGTCCGTCTCTGCCGTGGAGTCCTCGGCATAATCGAGGTCCAGCACCGGCTGCCCCTGGCAGATGCCGACGGACACCGAGGCGAT
>JBBDSI010000053.1:0-4997 GCA_040905005.1 Pseudohongiellaceae bacterium | reverse complement strand
CCCACCTCTGTGATTGATGCGCTGATGGGCTACAATGGCGCCACTTTTTTGCGACAGGCCATTTCGATGATGTTGAGCATGACTGCCTTTTCGAGGCAGCAACTGGAGAGAGACTGGGGGTCGCTGACCTGGGAGATCCGCTCGGTGAATCACCGTTATCTGGAGGTGAGTCTGCGCCTGCCCGAGCAGCTGCGCAGCCTGGAGAATCCGGTACGGGAGAGGGCGCGCAAGTTGCTGGACCGGGGCAAGGTGGAATGCCAGCTGCGTTATCAGCCGGTGGCACCGGAGCAGGTCGGGGTGCGCTTCAATGACGAGCTCATCGCCAAACTGTTGGCCGCCCACGGCGAGCTGGAGAAGCAGAGCGGTGGCAAGGCGCAACTGAACAGCATGGACCTGTTGCGCTGGCCTGGCGTGGTGATGGATCAGCAGGCGGACAGCGACGTATTGCAGACCGAGGCCCTGTCCCTGTTCGACGCCGCACTGGCTGAACTGGTGGCGAACAGGCAGCGCGAGGGCGAGGCCCTGAAGGGCCTTATCAGCCAGCGCCTCAATGGCATTCGCGACATTACCAGGGCGGTGCGCGAGAAGTTGCCGGACATCCTCAAGGCGCAGCACGAATCCCTGAAGGAGAGGCTGGCGGAGCTCAAGGTGGAACTGGACCCGGCCCGGCTCGAGCAGGAGATCGCGCTGCTGGCGCAGAAGGCGGACGTGGCCGAAGAGCTGGAGCGCCTGGAATCCCATGTCGACGAGTGCGCCCGCGTCCTCGACACCAGGGGTCAGAAAGGGCGCCGCCTGGATTTCCTCATGCAGGAACTCAACCGCGAGGCCAATACCCTGTCCTCCAAGTCCATCGTGGCCGAAACCACCCTGGACGCCGTGGAGCTGAAAGTGCTGATCGAGCAGATGCGGGAACAGATCCAAAATATCGAGTGAGTATGGAGTAGCGCCACCATGGAAGAATCGAAGATGCCCGCGGGCAAGCTGTTTATCGTCACCGCGCCCTCCGGCGCCGGCAAGACCACTCTGGTGCGGGCGCTGCTGGACGTCGATCCGCGGCTGGGTGTCTCCATCTCCCATACTACCCGCCCGCGCCGCAGCAAGGAGACCGACGGGGTCAACTATCACTTCGTCGACCACGAGACCTTCATGGCGATGCTGCAGGACGGGGAATTCCTGGAGAGCGCCGAGGTTTACGGCTACCACTACGGTACGTCCCATACCTGGGTGCAGGAGCAGCTGGCGGCGCAGCGCGACGTGATCCTGGAGATCGACTGGCAGGGCGCGGCCCAGGTCCGCAACCTGATGCCGGAGGCCTGCTCCATCTTCATCCTGCCGCCGTCGCTGGAGAGCCTGACCGAGCGCCTGACCGAGCGCGCCCAGGACGATGAAAAGACCATCGAGAAGCGCATGCGCGAGGCGCGCGGCGTGATCGAGCACGTGGGCGAGGCCGATTACGTCGTCGTCAACGACGAATTCGATGTCGCCGTGGCCGATCTGGCGGCCATCGTCCGCTCACAGCGCCTGACCACTCTGTACCAGCAGCGTAACCTCTCGGAATTATTGGAAAATCTGACCCGGGGCTGAGGCACTGCCACATTAAAAACCCATGCAATTGCGGTCAATTTCCTTTAGAATTGCCGGTTCTCTTTTAAATTGCGCTCTTTAAAGTGCACTCTTTAAAATACTCTGAAAAGTGGCCTGCCCGAGCACCTTATTTCTCAATGCAGGGCCTGACTATCATCACCGCCTGACGGCCGGGTGACACCCGCCGGCCAGCAGCCGCCTCGCCCGTGACTGGGCGGAGCGACGACGCGGACAGCCGACAACCTGAGTTTGTCGAGGATTGAAAAGGAACAACGATGGCACGTATTACCGTAGAAGATTGTCTGGCTAATGTGGACAACCGCTTTCAACTGGTCATGATCGCGAGCAAACGCGCTCGCCAACTGCAGATCGAGGGCAAGGACCCCATGCTGCCAGTGGACAACGACAAGCCCACCGTGATCGCCCTGCGAGAGATCGCCGAAGGGCTGGTGAGCTCCGAGATCCTGGTCGAGAAGCCCAGTATCGATTTCGAGGAAGAGTTCGGTAATGCGACCGCCGAGGCAACTGCCGACAGCGAGGCGGGGAAAGCCGCTGCCGAGGCTGCCGACAGTGAGGCCACTGACGAATCCGAAGCAGCCAGCGAAGCATCCGCGGCGTCCAGCGACGAAGCTGAAGCGTCTGCCGACGAATTTAAAGAGTCGAGCGACGAGGAAGAAAAGCCCGCCGCTGAAGAGTGAGTGGAGGACTACTGTATTGCAGGCACTCGCGCCAGAGACAATCGATGACCTGGCTCATGACCTTTCCGATTACCTGGAAAAGGATCAGGTAAACAATGTCAGGCGTGCCTTCTATTATGCGGAGCAGGCCCACGATGGCCAGTTTCGCCGCAGTGGCGACCCCTACGTAACGCACCCGCTGGCCGTGGCCGGCATTCTCTCCGAGATGCACATGGACCATCAGTCCCTGATGGCTGCCATGCTGCATGACGTCATCGAGGATACCGGCCTCACCAAGACCGCCATCAAGAACCAGTTCGGCCTCACCGTCGCCGACCTGGTGGACGGTGTCAGCAAACTCAACAAGATCACCTTCTCCTCCCGCGCCGAGGCCCAGGCCGAGAACTTCCAGAAAATGGCGATGGCCATGGCCAAGGACCTGCGGGTCATCATGGTCAAGATTGCCGACCGCCTGCACAACATGCGCACACTGGACGTGCTGACCCCGGACAAGCGCCGCCGCATCGCCCGCGAGACCCTGGACATCTACGCCCCCATCGCCAACCGCCTGGGGATGAACAACGTGCGCGTGGAGTTCGAGGAACTGGGCTTCCAGGCCCTGTATCCCATGCGCGCCCGGCGCATCGCCACCGCGGTCAAACGCATCCGCGGCAATCGCAAGGAGATCGTGTCGCAGATCCAGACCTCGCTCGAGGCCTGCCTGGAGCGCGAGGGCCTGCCCGGTCGCACCATCGGCCGCGAGAAACACCTCTACAGCATCTACGAGAAGATGCGCGCCAAGCGCCTCTCCTTCTCCGAGATCATGGACGTGTATGCCTTCCGCATCATCACCGACTCGGTGGATACCTGTTACCGTGTGCTCGGTGCCGTCCATAACCTGTACAAGCCGGTACCCGGACGCTTCAAGGACTACATCGCCATTCCCAAGGCCAATGGCTACCAGTCGCTGCACACCGCCCTGTTCGGTATGCACGGAGTACCCATCGAGATCCAGATCCGCACCGAGGAGATGGAGGCCATGGCCAACAACGGCATCGCCGCGCACTGGCTGTACAAGTCCAGCGACGACCTGCCCACCAACGCCCACCTGCGGGCGCGCGAGTGGGTACACGGTCTGCTGGACATGCAGAAGCGTGCCGGCAACTCGCTGGAGTTTATCGAACACGTCAAGATCGACCTGTTCCCGGACGAGATCTACGTGTTCACTCCCAGGGGCCAGATCTTCGAACTGCCCGCCGGCTCCACGGCGGTGGACTTCGCCTATGCCATCCATACCGACGTCGGTAATTCCTGTGTGGCCTGTCGCATCTCCCGCCGCCTGGCGCCCCTGAGTGAGCCCTTACAAAGCGGCCAGACCGTGGAAATCATCACCGCGCCGGGCACCCAGCCCAATCCGGCCTGGCTCAGTTTCGTGGTTACCGGCAAGGCGCGCAGCAACATCCGCCACTATCTGAAGAACCAGAAGCACTCCGAGTCGGTGGCGCTGGGTCGCCGGCTGCTCAACAAGGCCCTGGCCGGCTACGACAGCGATCTCGACTCGGTGCCCCGGGAAAACCTCGATGCGCTGCTGGCCCAGACCGGCCTCGAGTCGCTGGATAAACTGCTGGCAGAGATCGGCCTGGGCAACCGCATGGCCTACATGGTGGCCCAGCGCCTGAGCCGTACACCCTCTGCCGGAGAAGAGGCAGAGGCACCGGAAGAGAAGGGCACCATCGCCATCCGCGGCTCCGAGGGCATGGTGATGAACTATGCCAAGTGCTGCCACCCCATCCCCGGCGATCCCATCGTCGCCCACATCAGCTCCGGGCGGGGCATGGTCATTCACACCGATGACTGCAACAACATCGCCGAGATTCGCGAGAATCCGGAAAAATGCGTGGCGGTGAGCTGGGACCCCAACGTCGAGGGCGAGTTCTCGGTGGAGCTGCGGGTAGAGCTGGAGAACCAGCGCGGCATCATCGCCACCCTTGCCACCACCATTACCGGCGCCGAGGCCAACATCGAGAAGATCAGCACGGTGGAACGCGACGCCCGCTTCAGCATCGTCAATCTCTCACTCAATGTGCGTAATCGGGTACACCTGGCACGGGTAATGAAGCGCGTGCGCCTCATTCCACCGGTCACCCGGGTGACACGAGTGAAGTCACGGCGGGTACGCAAGACCGTGCCCGTGCAACTGGGGAGACTGCACTGATGGCTGAGCGCCAGGTAATCCAGACCGACGCCGCGCCGTCGGCGATCGGCCCCTATTCCCAGGCGGTGCGCCACGGCGACACGGTCTACATCTCCGGCCAAATCCCTCTGGATCCCGAAACCATGGAACTGGTGGCGGGTGACATCGCCGCCCAGACGCGCCAGGTGTTCGCCAATCTGAAGGCGGTGGCGAGCGCCAGCGGCAGCCGCCTCGACAACGCCGTCAAGCTGACCATCTACCTGACCGACCTGGGTCAGTTCGCCACCGTCAACGCCATCATGGCCGAAGCGTTGAGCGAGCCCTTCCCCGCCCGCGCCACCGTCCAGGTCAGCGCCCTGCCCAAGGGCGCCCAGGTGGAGATCGACGCCATCCTGGCGGTTTAGAGGGCTGGAGGCGGTAAAGCGCCGGTAAAGAGACCAGTAACTCTTTGAATTAATCAGAGCCCCCAAATCCCTTATACTGGCGACCGTGCCCGGCGCTGGCTGGCCAAACCGGTCAGGCCGTACTACACCTTAGTGACC
>JBBDSI010000052.1:0-1864 GCA_040905005.1 Pseudohongiellaceae bacterium | reverse complement strand
GCCGCAGCAGTCTACTTCGGCGCTGACGTGGCAGGCAATTTCGTGACCGTGCTCGTATGGGTTGCGCAATCTCCTGTGTTAGGATTCCTGTGCACGCCGCCGTCCCGTAAGCGCTTTCGTGCGCCACCCATTGAGTGCTCGCATGCCGTCGAAGCTGTTACCAGAACGACACTTATTGCTGTCGCCTACCCTGGCCGCCACCATCGGCGTGGAGGAAGCGATCATGTTGCAGGCGCTCGCCGATGTCATGGCGCTACGCGCCACCGTCAGGCGCAGCAGCCGGCCGGATCTCGACTGGGTGGCGATCAGCGACCAGGACCTCGCACAGCTTTTTCCCTTCTGGGAGTCCGTGGATCTGCGTCGCATCATGGCCAGCCTCAAGAGCCTTGGGCTGATCGCCATCGATCCGGACCCGGCGCTGCACAGTCGCAACTTCATCGCCATCGATGAGGTGAGCGAGGCGGTGCCAGGCGCGCCGGTGGCCGATGCCCGGCCCGTCGCGCCCGAATCCGCGCCGGCCGGGCATGCCTCGCTGATTCCGCTGCACTGGCTGCCTGATGACAACTGGGTGCGCATGTGCAAGCAGCACAATATCCCGGAGCAGTTCATCCGCGACCTGGTGCCGGAGTTCGTGAGTTACTGGCGCGAGCGTGGGCAGGCGCGTTTCTCCTGGGGCAACGCCTTTTACAAGCACGTGTTGCGGGAGTGGCGCAAGGAAGAGACCCGGCGTGGGGCGCACGAACTGGCCAGCACCATGTCCGCGGACTGGCGCCCGAATCCGGACGCGGTAGAGATCCTGGTCAATTCCGGCATCAGCGCCGAATTCGTCGAGGATGCGATCGCCGAATTCGTACTCTACTGGCGTGAGCGTGGTGTCGTGCATGGGGCCTGGAATACCAAATTCATCGAACACATCCGGCGGCAATGGGCCAAGTTTTCCGCGTCATTCGGGCGCGATGACGTGCCCCGGCCGATTCCCGAGGACTGGCAACCCAGTTCTGATTGTTATGAAATATTGCAGTTGGCGGAAATCGATGACGATTATGCACGCTCGCGCGTGCCCGAGTTTGTCATGTACTGGCGCGACAGCGGCCAGGCCAGGGCGTCCTGGAACACGGTGTTCCTGCAGTTCATCAAGCAGGACTGGGCGCGTAGACTGAAGGCATCAACGGAAGAGATTTATGCAGAAGATCAAGCCGCTGTTGGCTCAAGCCAGGAGCGGATTAAAGAAAAATTCCAGCGCATCGCCGACCGCAGCTGGGCAGAGTAAGGTGACCGAAAGCGGCAAGTCGCCAGCTCGGGTCGCGGAACCGGAGTCGGGCTTCGAGGCCGGGCAGACGCACGATCACGTCGATGCCATCAACCAGGTATTCGCCGAGTTCGAGTTCGCCTACCACAACCAGTTCCACAAGGCCTTCGCCTCCGCGGAGAGCCTGGTGATCGCCAAGAAATACTGGCTCTCCAGCCTCGAACACTTCACCCCACGACAGATCGTGCAGGCAGCCAAGCAGGTGATTCGCCGCAATGAGTACCTGCCCTCCATCTCGGTCCTGCTCAAGGCCTGCGAGCAGGGCTATGACCTGTTCGGCCTGCCGTCACCGCGCCAGGCTTACGTGGAGGCCTGTGCGGCGCCGTCACCGAAGCGGGAGTTCGACTGGTCTCACGACGCGGTCTATTGCGCCGGCAGGGCGGCGGGCTGGTACCTGCTGGCCACCGAAGCGGAAGCCGTCGCCTTCCCTGTCTTCGAGTACCATTACCGGGTTCTCTGCGAGCGGGTCATGAACGGCGAGGAACTGGAACGGGAGGCGCCCCCGGCACTGCCGGACAAGGTGCAACGCCCGCTGAGCCGGGAAGAGACCAGGGC
>JBBDSI010000051.1:0-1882 GCA_040905005.1 Pseudohongiellaceae bacterium | reverse complement strand
TCTACGCCGAGGTACAGGCGATGGGCGGCGAGCGCTGGGATACCTCCAGCCTGCTTACCCGCTATACCCGCCGCCGCTCGGATTGACGCGCGTCGATCGTGCCTGACCAGGCGCAGGCCCTTTTTCTGTTGATAATTATCGTGCGACCCTCTAACTTACAGAATCCACAAAAACGAGCCGTGAAGGTGGACCCATGAAAGCCAGACAACTGCTTATATTTTCAGCACTTACAGCGATTAGCGGTACGCTGTTTGCACAACAGGACACGGACTACGAAGTACCCCGGACACAGTGGGGGCAACCCGACCTGCAAGGGGTCTGGAACTTCAGTTCCGATATCCCCATGCAGCGGCCGGAACAGTACGGCACGCGCCAGTTTCTGACCCAGGCGGAGCTCGACGAGCGCCGCGCCCAAATCGATGCGCAGCGCGGTGCCGCCGCGGAGGCTGCGCAACAACGCGTGGTAGACCCGGACGCACCACCGGTAACGGACAACCCCGGTGGCTATAATGATTTCTGGGTGGAGAGCGCCGGCATCGGCGACGTCGTGCGTACTTCCCATATCGTCTATCCAGAGAACGGCCGCACGCCTCCCGTCGTGGAAGGCGCGCCGCGACAATATGGCGGCCTGGGTCCCGACGTGCCCGGCGAGCGTCCCGTGCGTTACGTGGTCGGCGGCATCGGCAAGGACGGTCCGGAGGATCGCGGCCTGTCGGAGCGCTGCATCGTCGGCTTCAATGCCGGCCCACCGTTTCGCCCGAGCCTTTACAACAACAACCTGCAGATAGTCCAGAGCAATGACACTGCCGTCATCATGACCGAGATGATTAACGACGCACGCATCGTGCCGTTGGGAGAGAAGCCTCACGCGAATGAGGATATCCGACTGTGGTCCGGCGACTCCCGCGGCTACTGGGACGGTGACACCCTCGTAGTGGTCACGAAGAACTTCAAGGACCTGCGCCAGCCTTTCGGCAGCGTCGGCAGCACGGGGGACATGGTGCTCACCGAGCGTTTCACCCGGGTGGCCTACGACACTGTCGACTACGAATTCACCATCGACGCACCGTCAACCTATACCGACAAGATCACCGCCATCGTGTCCATGACCAAGGTGGCCGGCCAGATCTACGAGTATGCCTGCCACGAGGGGAACTACGGCATGGTGAATATCCTGCGCGGGGCGCGGGTCGAGGAACAGCTGGCCGGGGAAGAAGGTCGATAGCTGATTTTTACAATCAGGAAATTTGCAACGAGTTAAAAAAGGTAGATGTAGATAATGAAATACTCACTAAACAAACTGATCACTATCGTCTGTCTGTCGGCCCTGGGGGGGCTATATTCAATAGGGGCTGTGGCGCAACTCGACGAGTTTCCAAGGACGCCGGATGGCAAGCCGGATTTCTCTGGCATCTGGCAGGCCATGACCAATGCTCACTACAACATTGAGCCGAGTGCGGCGCGCTATGGACCGCAGCCGCGGGAAATGGGCGCACTGTCAGCCTTCCCTGCCACGCTGGGCATCGTCGAGGGCGGACGTATTCCCTACACCGAGCAGGCCCTGCGTCAACGTGATGAAAACCGCGCCGACGCCATCGACCTGGATCCGCTGGCCAAGTGTTATATGCCGGGCGTGCCCCGCGCCAACTACATGCCGTTCCCGTTCCAGATAGTGCAGTCTCAGGAGGTGATCCTGATCGCCTACGAGTTTGCCGAGTCGAACCGCATCCTCTACGTAGACCAGCCGGAACTGGAAAGCCAGGTAGACGCCTGGATGGGCCACTCCAATGCGCATTGGGAGGGGGACACGTTAGTAGTGCGCGTGAGCGGCCAGATGCCCGACACCTGGTTCGACCGCTCCGGCAATCACCATAGCTACCAG
>JBBDSI010000050.1:0-1887 GCA_040905005.1 Pseudohongiellaceae bacterium | reverse complement strand
AGGGCCGGTAGGGTCTCCAGGGACCAGCGTGGGTGGGCCTGGATCTGCAGGTCGTCCTGTTCTCCCGCCATTAAACGCTGGCAACCGGCATAGGCGATCATCGCGCCGTTGTCGGTGCAGTACTTGAATTGGGCGTAGTAGAGGCGGCCGCCTGCCCTGGTCACGGTAGTCTCCAGTACCTCGCGCAGGCGCAGGTTGGCGCTGACCCCGCCGGCGATGATCAGGGTGGGCAGGCCGGTCTGCTCCAGGGCGCGGCCACACTTGATCGCCAGGGTGGAGACCACCGCCTGCTCGAAGGCGCGGGCGATGTCGGCGCGAGTCTGCTCGTCCAGGTTGCCGGCCTCGTCGCGGTGCTCGGCGATGATGTTGCGCACGTAGGTCTTCAGGCCGCTGAAGCTGAAATCCAGGCCCGGGCGGTTGACCATGGGCCGGGGGAATTCGAAGCGCCCGTCGCTGCCCTGCTCGGCCAGCTTCGCCACGTGCGGCCCGCCCGGGTAGGGCAGCCCCAGCATCTTGCCCACCTTGTCGAAGGCCTCGCCGGCGGCGTCGTCCAGGGACTCTCCCAGCAGCGTGTAGTGGCCGATGCCGTGCACTTCCACCAGTTGCGTGTGGCCCCCGGAGACCAGCAGGGCGACGAAGGGAAACGCCGGTGGATTCTCTTCCAGCATGGGGGCCAGCAAATGACCCTCCATGTGGTGCACGCCGATGGCGGGCACGCCCCAGCCCATGGCCAGGGAGCGGCCAATGGCGGCGCCCACCAGCAGGGCACCCACCAGTCCGGGGCCGGCGGTATAGGCCACGCCACCGATGTCCTTGGCCGCGACGCCGGCATCCGCCAATACCTGGCGGATCATGGGCAGGGTCTTGCGAATATGATCGCGCGAGGCCAACTCGGGGATGACGCCGCCATACTCGGCGTGGATCTGCACCTGACTGTACAGGGCATCGGCCAACAGGCCGCGCTCGCTGTCGTAGACGGCCACGCCGGTCTCGTCGCAAGAGGTTTCAATTCCCAGTACTATCAATGGATTGCAATGGCTTGGCAATGGCTTGGCAATGACCTGGTCTCACAACTGTCAAAAAAGGCCCGCCATCATGCCAGAAAAGGCCAAAACATCCCACAATGGCGCCTTTTGACCGCCAAAACCCCCGGAATCCTTTGCAATTAGGGTGTCGGCCCATTAAGATACGCACCCTCCTGGTCCGGAGCCCTGAAATTACGGATTCCGGACGGAATTAAACGGACGGATCTAAACGAAAGTCCAAACCAGTCCATTACAGAAAGGTAGGTGTTTTTACAGCATGCCCCAGGTAAAACTAAAGGATAACGAGCCCTTTGACGTGGCCCTGCGCCGCTTCAAGCGCTCCTGCGAGAAGGCTGGCGTCCTCGCCGAGGTACGTCGCCGCGAGTTCTACGAGAAGCCGACTTCCGTGCGCAAGCGCAAGGCAGCCGCCGCCGTAAAACGGCACGCGAAGAAGCTGCAACGGGAAAACCGACGCGCCCAACGGCTCTACTAGGCCGATCGCTGAAATTGCCCGCGGGCAATTCGGCGCGCAACCAGGCAGCTCGATCTGGTTTAGAATACAGGGGACAGGCTCTCAGAGTCTGTCCCTTTTTTTGTGCTACTTTTTACACTACTAACTTACGCCACCAACTTACTCCACCAACAACCCAGCGGTAAGCCCATGTCCGAACAAACCCTGAAGAATCAACTGACCGACGCCATGAAGGACGCCATGCGCGCCAGGGACAAGGAGCGCCTCGGCGCCATTCGCCTGGCCCTGTCCGAGATCAAGCGAGTGGAGGTGGACGAGCGTATCGACCTCGACGACGCCCGCGTCACCGCCATCCTCGACAAGATGCTGAAGCAGCGCCGCGACTCCATC
>JBBDSI010000049.1:0-1903 GCA_040905005.1 Pseudohongiellaceae bacterium | reverse complement strand
AACAGCAATAGCATGGTCACCAGAAACACGCCGAGCATACTCTCGGCATCGAACAGCAGCTCGCTCGGTTGGTATAGCTGTGTACTCAGCAACAGCCCCACCACGACCAGCGCCAGCCAGATCGGCGAGGTGACATAGTTCATGATGCCCATCAGCATATGCGCCCGGTTCGGCCAGCGCAGACCCTGTGCGCGGATCACTGCCAGATGCTGGACATTGCCCTGCGCCCAGCGCCGGTCCCGCACAGCGGCATCCAGCAAGGTCGGCGGACATTCCTCCCAGGAGCCGGGCAGGCCCGGCAGCATCCGCACTGTCCACCCTGCTCGGCGAATCAGCGCGGCTTCCACGAAATCGTGGGAGAGAATCTCCCCGCCAAAGGGTCCTGGTCCCGGCATGCGGGGCAGGCCCGCCGATTCCGCCATGGCGCGAACCCGCAGGATGGCATTGTGTCCCCAGTAATTGCCGTCCAGGCCCTGCCAGGCATTCAGCCCGCGGGCGAAAACCGGTCCATAGATAACACCGGCAAACTGTTGCAGGCGGGCATAGAGCGTCTCGCCCCCGTAGAGACGGGGCAGTGTCTGCAGGATGCCGGCACGGGGATCGGCGTCCATCTCCCGGACCAGGGTAGCCAGAGTGGACCCGGCCATCAGACTGTCTGCATCGAGGACTACCATGTAGTCATAGCGCTCACCCCAACGGCTGACAAAGTCCCGTATGTTCCCTGCCTTGCGCGCCGTATTCTGCTGACGGCGTCGATACCAGACCGGCATGATGCCCGCCAGTCGTTCACGCAGGCAGGCGACCGCCGCCGCCTCCGAAGACAGGATGTCGGGGTTGACGGTGTCCGACAGCACGAAGATTTCGAAATGCTCCGCCACACCGAGATCGCCCAGTTCTTCGGCCATCGCCGCCAGGGCGCCAGCGGCGCTGACAGGATCCTCGTTATAGACAGGCATCAACAGAACGGTCTTTGATTGCAGCGCGGCATCCGGCGCAGCCCGGTATCGATCCTGACCGTAGAGGAACCCGGCCAGCGCCGCCATGGCCGTCAGGGCAACCCAGCCGAAGGTAATGCTGAACAGGGCCAGTAGCAGCCAGAGCGACCCCATCATCCAGGGCGAGACGACTCCCGCGGCAAGGGTTGCTTCATTAAGCGGCAAAGTCAGATACATCTGGTAGCTGGCTACCATGAGCAATGCCAGGCTGCCGCCAAAGACAAGCAGGCGTGCCATCAGGGGAGAGGAATCCTGGCTCGCGAAGCGCCTGCCCGGTTGCCGTGAGAGCACCTGGGTAGGCATGGGAAGCGGCGCCGCGGGGGGCGTGAGGTGTAAAGCCTGTGTCATCGGGTCCACCGGTACAACCAGGTTTCACCCCATTGCCGCCCCTGTGTCTCCAGGGTCACGCGCAGCTCGGCCAGCTCGGCGCCTTCCGGGTCCAGCTTGACGTAGACGCGATACTGGCCGGTGGGCGCAACCAGTGTTCCACTGACATCGGTGATGGTGCCGGCACTGGTGGTAGCCCTGATGCTTACGGCGTCAGGGTCAGACCTCACATTTTGAATCCGGTCGCCGGCACTGAAGTCGATGGCGAAGACGCGCTCTTCGCTGCCGATGACGGCCCCGGCTGCCGTGTCGAGAATGCGCCCCTGCGCTGGTGACACCGGTGAATCTTCTCCCCAGTGCATGCGGTAGTGAAAGCGGTAGGATTCACCGGATTCCAGACCAGCCACTGGCTGCCAGTAGGCAACAATGTTGTCGTTGATTTCCTCTGCGCTGGGAATCTCCACCAGCACCACCTGGCCCTCACCCCAGTCATCCAGTGGTTCGATCCACAGAGACGTGCGCTTGTCATAACGGGCTTCGGCGTCATTGAACGAGGCAAAATCCTGGTGCCTTTGCAACAG
>JBBDSI010000048.1:0-1907 GCA_040905005.1 Pseudohongiellaceae bacterium | reverse complement strand
ACCCTGGAGGCGGTCATCCATGCCCGCAATCAGGCCGCCGGCAACCTGAAGGAGGTCGCCGCCGACCCCACCAATGCCGAGGCGGTCAAACGCCTGTCAGAATCCGAGCAGGGACTCTCCGGTGCACTGGGGCGTCTGTTTGCCCTGTCTGAGAATTATCCCGACCTGAAGGCCAACCAGAACATGATGCAGCTTTCCGAGGAACTGGTCAGCACTGAAAACCGGGTGGCCTTCGCCCGCCAGGGCTTCAACGATGCTGTTATGACCTACAACAATCAGCGCGAAATGTTTCCGAACAGCCTCATCGCCAACAGCTTCAATTTCCAGCCTGCACAGTTGCTGGAGATCGAGGACGAAAAAAAGCGCGAGGCCGTCGAGGTTTCGTTCCAGTAAGCCAATACTATGAATTTCTTTGAGCATCAGGACCGGGCACACCGGCGCACCCGGCTGTTATTATTGCTGTTTTCTCTTGCAGTCATCGCAATCATTGTGGTGGTGAATCTGATCGTACTGATCGCGATGGGTCAGGCCGACAGCCCCGCCCCCGGCGAGCCGCTTATATCCACTGCATTGATCACACGAAACCTTGATCTGTTGTTCTGGACCTCACTGCTGACCGGCGGGATCATTGCCTTTGCCAGCCTCTTCCGCAGTCTGAACCTGCGCAGCGGCGGCGGTACGGTGGCGCGGGAACTCGGCGGTACACTGGTGGAAGCGGAGACCACCGATCCGCTGCGGCGGCGGCTGCGCAATGTGGTGGAAGAAATCGCCATTGCCTCCGGGGTGCCGGTACCGGAGATCTATGTGCTGGAACAGGAACAGGGGATCAATGCCTTCGCGGCCGGTTATTCTCCTGCCGATGCGGCGGTGGCGGTGACCCGCGGTACCCTGGAGAACCTCAACCGCAGTGAACTCCAGGGGGTGGTGGCACATGAGTTCGGGCATATCCTTAATGGTGACATGCGACTGAATATCAAGCTGATCGGGATCCTGTTCGGGATCCTGGTGATGGCCCTGATCGGGCGCCGGGTGCTGTTTGCCATGCGTTTCTCCCGCCGGGGCCGCGGCTCCGGCGGGATTATGCTGCTGGGACTGGCGCTGCTGCTGGCCGGTTATATCGGCCTGTTCTTTGGCCGCTGGATCAAGGCATCGGTATCGCGGCAACGCGAATACCTGGCGGATGCCTCTGCGGTACAGTTCACCCGTCAGCCCGAAGGCATCGCCGGGGCCCTGAAAAAAATCGGCGCAGCGAGTGCGGGGTCCGTTTTGCAAACGGATACGGAAGAAGTCGGCCACATGTTGTTCGCAAGCGGTCTGATGCATCAGCTGTTCTCCACCCACCCGCCGCTGGTCAAACGTATCCAGGCGATTGAGCCCGGCTTTAGCCCCGACCAATTCAAGACCATCCGTGAAAGCATGCAGCGCCACAGCCAGGCAAAGGCCGCAGCCGCCGAAGAGGCCGCCGCAGGCAAGACCGGCGCCGGCAGACCCGGCAAGCTGCCGCTGGATGCGGACTCCCTGATCGACGCTATCGGCCAGCCCGGCCCCGCCCAGATCCTGACCGCGATGACCCTGGCGATGGCCATCCCCAAAACCCTGGAACGGGCGGCGCACTCCGGCGAATGGGCCCCGGAACTGGTCTGTTCGCTCTTGATCGATCCCGATCCGGAGATACGCGAGCAGCAGCTGCAGATGATACTGGAGACACTGGGTATCGAAAGCGAGAACCAGGTCAGGACATTGCTGGACACCGCGCCGGAACTTGCGCCGGAACAACGCATCCCGCTGCTGGAAATAAGCTTCCCCGCCCTGCGCCGGCGGCCGGAGGCCGAACTGACAGCGTTACTGGCCCTGGTCGAACGGCTGATCCATGCCGACAAGCGGGTGGATGTATTTGAATATGCCCT
>JBBDSI010000047.1:8182-11650 GCA_040905005.1 Pseudohongiellaceae bacterium | reverse complement strand
GTGTGGGGATAGGCCTCGAGATCCTCGCCGGGACCGAACTGCAGGGGGTTGACGAAGATGCTCGCCACCACGGTGTCGCAGTCCTGGCGGGCGGCTCTGACCAGCGCGAGGTGGCCCTCGTGCAGGTTGCCCATGGTGGGGACGAAACCGATGGACTTGCCGGCGCGGCGTTGCGCATCGAGCCAGGTCTGCAGACCGGCGCTGGTTTCATGAGTATCCATTTCGGTAAGGGTAATTTAAGGGTAATTAATGGAAACAGTGTTCGTCGGCGGGGAACGTCGAACTCTTGACCGCCGCGACGTAGGCCGCGATCGCTCCCGGGATGCCGTCGTCGGAATCGGACAGGAAGTTCTTGACGAATTTCGGGGTGATGGGCGACACCCCGAGGACGTCATGTAAGACCATGATCTGCCCCGTGGTGTGGGGACCGGCGCCAATGCCGATCACCGGTATCTGCAGCGTCTCGGTGATGGTCTTGCCCAGCTCGGCCGGCACGCATTCCAGGAGCAGCAGGTTGGCGCCGGCGTTCTGCAGGATCAGCGCCTCGTCGATGATGGCCTTCGCCTGTCCGGTATCGCGACCCTGCACATAGAAGCCGCCGAGGCGGTTGATGGATTGCGGGGTCAGGCCCATGTGGGCGCAGACAGGAATGCCGCGTTCGGCGAGGAGACTGGTCGTGTGGGCGATCCAGGCGCCGCCCTCCAGCTTGACCATGTGGGCGCCCGCCCGCATCAGGGCGGCGGCGTTTTCCAGGGTCTGGGATTCCGACGAGTAGCTCATGAAGGGCAGATCGGACATCAGCAGCGCACCGCGGTTGCCGCGTTTGACGCAGGCGGTGTGATAGATCATGTCTGCCATCGTCACGGGCAGTGTACTGTCATGCCCCTGCAGGACCATGCCGAGCGAGTCGCCGATCAGCAGTACGTCGACGCCCGCGTCGCTCAGGATGCCGGCGAAACAGGCGTCATAGGCGGTCAGGCAGGCGAACTTCTCGCCCTTTTCCTTGATCTTTTGCAGGGTGGTCAGGGTGACAGCTTTGTTCCTGGTTTGTGCGCTCATGGTGTCTGCATTACAACAGGGAAGGGCGGGGATTGAAATAGTGTGTACCCCCCGGCAGGGCCACAATATGCTCAACGAGCTGGCGATAGTCGTTTTCGTTCGCCGGCAGATCGATCTCGGCGGCGTTGACGATCAGCAGGCTGGGGCCCTCGTAGTAGTGAAAGAACTCGGTGTAGGCGCGATTGAGATTGTCCAGATAACTGCGCTCGATCAGTTGCTCGGCCGGTACGCCGCGTGTCTGAATGCGCTCCAGCAGCACCTCGGTGGGCGCCTGCAGATAGATCACGAGGTCGGGGACAGGGGCGTCTATAGTGAGGTGTTGATAGACGTTCTGATAGAGTTCGTACTCGTCGGGGTCCAGGTTCAATTGCGCGAACAGGCGGTCTTTCTCGATGAGGAAATCGGCCACGCGCACCGGCTCGAACAGGTCATCCTGGCGCAGCGCCTGTAATTGCTGTGTGCGCTGAAAGAGGAAAAAGAGCTGGGTCGAGAGGGCATGCCGGCGTGGATCCTGGTAGAAGCGCTCCAGGAATGGATTCTCTTCGGCCTTCTCCAGCAACAGGTCGTAGTTGAAGGTCTCTGCCAGGCGGCGTGTCAGGCTGGTCTTGCCGACGCCGATGGGCCCCTCGACCGCGATATACCCGGGAAGCTTCCTGCCGGTCTCTGTCACTGGTGTCACGGGGTGTTTTCCGATGATTTACGGCGCCGCCGGCGACGCTTGCCGGGTTTCTTTCCGGTTTTTTGTAGCGTGGCCAGCATGTCGCCACGCTGTTTCGTATCACCGTCCTGGAATGCCGTCCACCAGTCACCCAGGCCCCCCGTATCTTCCCCGGCCTCCTCGCGCAACAGCAGAAAATCGTAGGCGGCGCGAAAGCGCGGGTGATTGAACACGCTGTCGACGGTGCGCCGGTTCTTGCGCTCCAGGCGATTCTGCAGACTCCAGATTTCCTTCGTGCCGATAGTGAAGCGGCGGGGAACGGCGGTAAACTGCAACTGTTCGAGAATGACCTCGTTGGCAATATCCTGGAAATGGGGCACGGTATTAGCCTCGACCTGGCTGAGCCTGAGCTGCAACACAGGCCAGAGCAGCGCGGCGAACAGGAATGCCGGGGTGACCGACTTGTCCTCGGCGAGACGCTGGTCCGTGTTCCTGAGGGCCAGTTCCACGAGTTTCCCGGCTGTCGGATCGGCCTGCGGCATGGCTTCCAGCGTCGGTCCGAACAGATACTCACCCAGGCGGTATTGCCGCAACAGCGCGAATGAAGCCGCGCTGTGCCCGTTCGTCATCAGCTTCATGCACTCGTCGAACAGGCGCGCCGGCGAGATCGAGGCCAGCATCGGCGCGAGTTCGTTGATCGGTTCTTCGGTCGAGGCTTCGATGGTAAAGCCGAGCTTGGCGGCAAAGCGGATGGCGCGCAGCATGCGCACGGGATCTTCCCGGTAACGCTCTTCGGCCGGGCCGATCATGCGCAACTTGCGCTCGCGAAGGTCATCGAGGCCGCCACAAAAATCGAGAATCCGAAAGCGGTTGGTGGTGTAGTAGAGGGCATTGACCGTGAAGTCGCGGCGCATCGCATCTTCATCGATATTGCCGTAGACATTATCCCGCAGAATCATGCCGCTGCTGGAATGGGCGGAATCGAGACCCCCGATCTGGCGCCTTGTCGCATTCTCATCGATCTCGTTACTGGGATCGTGGTGGGCACGAAACGTCGTGACTTCGATGACTTCGCGCCCGAACCTGATGTGTACGATCTTGAAGCGGCGGCCGATGATCCGCGCGTTGCGGAACACCTCTTTCACCTCTTCAGGCGTGGCGTCGGTGGCAATATCAAAGTCCTTGGGTTTGCCGTCGAGCAGGATATCGCGCACTCCCCCGCCGACGATGAAGGCGGCATAGCCATGGTCACCGAGGCGATACAGCACTTTCAGGGCGTTCGGCGCGATGCTCTTGCGGGAAATACTGTGCTGATCGCGCTCTATGACGGTGGCTTTTTCGATACCGGTAAGCGCTTCGGGTGCTGGCATTGCTACATCATCTTTCCTTGAAAGGGGGAATTATAACGTGCCTGGCGGCAATAGTAGCCAGGAAAACGGTCCGGGAGTCGGAAAGTATGAAAAGTATGGAAAGTATGCGGAGGGGGATAATAAGAGGGGGATAATAATTAGGGGGTGGTTTCCCACCCCCTAACGGAAGCTTTCTTACTATTATTATTATTGCTGTTGCTTATTTTTTTATTGTTATTCAACTAGGAGCCAAACATGGCGCCACTTAAGCAAGAGGCGGGTACTTTGAAGCCTGGCAACAATTCATTGCACAGAGGGCCACAAACCCGACCTTTTATTATTGAATGCACTAAACCTTAAGTTAAAACGTTAAAACTCAGTAATGCTATTTTTCTTGTTATT
>JBBDSI010000047.1:3445-8082 GCA_040905005.1 Pseudohongiellaceae bacterium | reverse complement strand
CTGAATTGTCATAAAGTGTTACTGTAATTCTCCAAAATATGTGTAGAAGAGTAGCGGTAACAGTTATTGCCAATCTGTCATGATGTTTTGTATCGCGTTCGCGCGGCGCTGCCTGTGGTCGAGTCCGCATGCGCAGGCGAACTATACTACTCCTTCCTGGATCAAACAGCCTGTTTCTTCTTGCGCGGGATACCGAAGCGCTGGCGTCGCTCCCACAGGCACTTGCGACTGATGCCGAGCTTCTTCGCCAGCTGCGTCTCATTCATGTAGTCCTGGTGCTCCAGAACAAAGCGTTGAAAATAATCCTCCAGGGACAGCTCTTCCACCGGTTCGGGAGGAGGTGACAGGGGCGTGATGTTATCAGCCTCGTCGGAGCGTTTGTGCTGCTCGGTATCGATGGCCAGTAATTCTTCACCGATTTCTTCGGTCTCGGCGAGTACCACTGCCCGTTCGATGGCATTCTCGAGTTCACGGACGTTGCCCGGCCATGGATAGCTGGCGATGGCCTTGCTGGCGCTGCCGCTGAAACGCAGCATTGGTGTTTTCAGGCGCTGGCAGGTGCGTAGCAGAATCGCGTCGGCCAGTTCCAGGATATCGTTACCACGCTCACGCAGGGGCGGGATCAGCAGCGTCATCACATTGATGCGATAGAACAGGTCTTCGCGGAACTGGTCATCCTCCACGAGTTGCTTCAGGTCTCTGTGCGTGGCGGCCACGAGGCGAACGTCGACTTTTTTCGACTGCACAGAGCCGACCTTGCGAATCTCGTTTTCCTGCAACACGCGCAACAGTCGCGCCTGCGCCTCGAGCGGCAACTCGCCGATCTCATCCAGGAACAGCGTGCTGCCGTTAGCGGCCTCCACAAGGCCGGTCCGGGTCGCGGTGGCCCCGGTGAAGGCGCCTTTCTCGTGGCCAAACAGTTCTGATTCGATCAGGTTTTCAGGTATCGCCGCGCAGTTGACGGAAATCATTTCGTTACCATTGCGGCTGCTGAGATTGTGAATCGCTTTGGCGACGAGTTCCTTGCCGGTGCCCGATTCGCCATTAATAAGTACGGTCGAGTTGGTCTGCGCGACCTTGCGGATGCGCCGGAACAGTTCCAGCATATGGGGGCAACTGCCGATCATGCCGTGAAGGGGCGGCTCGAATTCTATCTTGGGCTTCTCGGTCTTTTGCAGGCGCGGGTGTTCGCGAATGACCTTGTTTACCGTCTGAATCAACTCGCTGTGTTCGAACGGCTTGGCGATGTAATCGACGGCTCCCATCTTCATTGAGTCGATGGCTGACCTGATACTGGAATAGCTGGTCATTATGAGGACGGGGGAAGAGGTCGCCTTGATGAGGTCGGTTCCCGGCGCTCCAGGCAATCTCAGGTCGCTGATGATGACGTCGAAATCATCGAGTTCATGGTTCTCCAGAGATTCCCTGACCGAGCCGGCTTCGCTCACCTTAAAGTCATGGCGTTCAAGAAGGCGCTTGAGGGCGCTGCGAATAACCGCTTCGTCTTCAACTACTAAAACCTGATTCATTGTCACTAACTAACCATCCTGCGCTAAACGGATTGATTCGATGCTTCGCGGGCTTCCTGATAGCGTGGAAAGCGAAGAATCACCTCAGTACCAGTACCTTTAGTCTTGTTAGTTGGGCTGATTATATCAATTTCTCCGTGCAAATCTTCCACTATGCTGAAAACCAGCGAAAGCCCAAGCCCGGTGCCTTCTCCAGCCTCCTTGGTAGTGAAGAACGGGTCGAATATGCGGTCCTGTATGGACTTCGGGATGCCAATGCCCTCATCCATGACCGATATGTATACTTTATCACCTTCGGCCCAGGCTCGCATGGTGATAGTGCTATCCGGCTGGCTGGCGTCACGGGCATTGTTTACCAGATTGATCAGCACCTGCAGTATGCGCTGGGCATCGCCGCGTATACTGACATCGGGGTCGCAATGCCAGCTAATGGCCATGTTTTTGCTTTTATTGTCCAGAGAAATGAGGGTCTTGGCCTCCTCCATGCATTCGGCGATGGAGACGACTCCATCGTCATATTGTGTCTTGCTTGAGCCGGTGTGCGCGAAATTGACCAGTGACTGCAGGATGCGGGAGGTGCGGTCAGTCTGTTCGATAATCTGTTCGGCAAGGGTGTTGATGTCCTTGTTGGGAAACTCGTCACGAATCGTCTGGGCCAGGCAGGCAATGCCGGTGATCGGGTTGCCTATTTCATGCGCAACACCGGCGGCCAGTCGGCCGATCGAGGCCAGTCTTTCGCTGTGGGTCAGTCCGGCCTCCAGGATCTCAGTCTCCGTGATATCTTCGATGAGGATAATGACGCCTTCATGAGTCGTGTCTTGTGCCCCGGTCTTTTCGATCAGGGCCTTGTGCAGGTTGACTGCTTTTTTATTACCGTTCAGTTCAAAATGATGTTTATAGGAGTGACTGGCATCCTGCTGAAGGAAGTTCTGCAGTAGCGACAGCCAGGGTTCCTGCAGGTCTGCAAGCTGTGAGCCGATAACATCGTTGGCATCGACCTCGGTCAGGGTTTCGAGAGCGCGATTCCACATCACTATCTCGTTGTCATAGGAAATGGAACATACGCCCAGGGGGAGGTCCAGCAGTATCTGCCGATGATAGCGACGCAGGTTGTCAAGGTCGATGGCCATCCCGGACAGATTGCTGCGGTAGGACTCGATGCGCCGTTCGATCACGTTGAGATCGGCGCTGCCGTGCTCGGACACGAAGCTGTAGGGCAGGTAACCGTCGATGATCTCCCGCGCGATCGACGGGCCGAGCAGGCCCGACAGATTCGCTTCCAGCCGCGCCCGCAGCAGGCGCATGGAATAGGGGCGCCGGTCGTGGATTTCCAGATTGAGGTCCTGCAGCGCCTGCGTCACCTCGCGCGTCGCGGTGCTCTCGCCCAGCGGCTTGCTCAGGCTGCGGATGAACTCCTGTGGCGATTTCGCGACCAGGCCGCTGCGCTTGCGGCGCTTGATGGTATCGAGCGCGCAGATGTCCGCGGAGCTTCTCTCCTCGTCGCTCGAACCGGTTAGCGCCGATATCGTCACGAAGAGAAGACTGTTAATCAGCAGCGATACGATCGTGATCTCGCGCCAGTTCATGGATACCAGGGAGAGGGGGTCGCCCGCCGTAAACAGTGGCAGCATGAGAAAGACGACCCACATGGCAAAGCCGGCCGCGAGACCTGCCAGCAAGCCCCGCTTGTTGCCCTGGGGCCAATAGAGAATCGCAATGATGCCGGGCAGGAATTGCGCCCCCGCCGTAAAGGCCACCGTGCCGATGATCTGCAGGCTGTTGCGCGCTTCGGGGACGTAGTGCACCAGGAAACCTGCCCATATCAGCGCGGTAATCAGGATGCGCCGGTGCCAACGCAGCCAGCGATAGATATCCTGATTGGCTCTGGGCTGGTAGACGGGCAGGATCAGGTGATTCAGGCACATGTTGGACAGGGCGAGTGTGAGCACGATGATCAGGCCACTGGCGGCGGAAAGTCCGCCCAGATAACCGAGTAGCGTAATCAGGGGGGCATCGAAGCTGGCGCCGACGATTACCGGGAAATATTCGACCGGGGCCTGACTGCCGGACTCGAGCCCCGCCCAGAGAATCGGGAGTACCGGCAGACTCAGGAGGAGAAAGTACCCTGGCAGCCCCCAACTGGCGACAGAGAGTGAACGCTGGCCATTGCTCTCATTGAAGGTGACATAGAACATGTGCGGCATTGCCACAGCCGCTGTGAAAAACAGCAGTGCCATGACATGGAAGGTACTGAAATAGTCTGTTTCTTTCAGGCTGGTAAGGAGTTGCGGATTCTGTTGCAGCCACTGATCCAGTCCGGAGAAGCCCCCGAAGACGGTGAACACCGAGAACAGGCCCACTGCGAGAAATGCCAGTAGTTTGACGAGTGACTCGAAGGCGATGGCCATCACCAGGCCGTCGTGGCGGGTCCGCCCGGCCCGGCTGGATGTTCCAAACAGGATCGCGAACAGGGTGATGAGCACACAGAAGCCGAACGCGATGGCACCCTGGGAGACCTGCACGGAGATCAGGTCTGCCGTGTCGGCGACGGCGCGGATCTGCAGTGCGATCAGGGGAATGACGCCGATCAGAAGAAACAGCGTTGTCGCCGTCCCCGCCCAGGGTGAGCGATAGCGAAATGCCAGCAGATCGGACAGGGAACTCAGCTGATAGGTGCGCGTGAGTTCGAGGATCGGTTTCAATAGCAGCGGCGAGAAGAGGAAGGCCATGGAGATGCCGATCGACGGTGCCAGGTAGCCATAGCCGTCTCTCAGGGCGTTGGCGATCGACGTGTAGTAGGCCCAGACGCTGGCGAAGACCCCGAGCGACAGCACATAGACCACGGAACTGCGCACCAGGCGCTGCGGGACCCAGCCGCGATCGGTGGCGAAGGCGATCGCGAACAGCAGCATGAGATAGGTGCTGCCAAGCGCGAATAGCGTGGTGAGCTCAAAGTTCATCGGCATCCCGGTCGCGGTGGATCCAGGCGGCGGCAATGACTACGGCGAGGCCGATGATGAACGGTCTGTGCCACGCTCCTCCGGGTTGATTGATCCAGTCTACGCTGAGCAGAAACAGCAGGTAGATAATGATCAGCAGGATGAGGAT
>JBBDSI010000047.1:1942-3345 GCA_040905005.1 Pseudohongiellaceae bacterium | reverse complement strand
AGACAGCTCGGGGATAGTAGCCAACTTCGGTACAGACTGTATATCCCAGTGTCCGATGGCCCATTCGAGCTGTGTCGCGACCTTCGCCTGCCGCTGATCCGCGGGCGGCCGCAGGCCGAGGAACTTCAGTGCCTCGTGCAGAAGTTGCGGGGCCATGGCCGCATTGACTGGTCGGGCGAAGTGCTGCTTGCTCAGCTTTTCGCCATCGGCATTGACGATGATCGGGATGTGCGCGTAGCCGGGCATGGGGAGCTGCAGGCAGCGCTGCAGATAGATCTGCCGGGCTGTCGATTCCAGCAGGTCATATCCCCGAAGCACATGGGAAATGTTCTGGTAGGCATCATCGACGACCACTGCCAGCTGATAGGCGAACAGGCCGTCCTTGCGCCTGATGACGAAGTCGCCGACCTCGCGCTCAACGACCTGCCGCCGGTCGCCCTGAATGGCGTCACTGAAGGTCACCGGCGTCATGTCGGTGCGCAGGCGCAGGGCGAAGTGGGCCGTTGGCGGGAGCGATCGCTCCCGGCAGTGGCCGTCATAGACCGAGCCCAGCGCGCGTATGCGGGCGCGCGAACAATCGCAGCGATAGACGAGTCCCCTCGCCTCGAGGCGGGAGAGCGCCCGGCTGTAGGCGCCATGGCGTTGGCTCTGATAGAGCACCTCGCCGTCCCATTGCATGCCGAACTGCTGCAACTGGTCGAGGATCTGCGCCGCTGCGCCTTGCACTTCCCTGGGTGGGTCCAGGTCTTCCATGCGTACCAGCCAACTGCCCTGGTTGGCACGGGCATCGAGGAAGCTCGCCAGGGCGGCGATCAGTGAACCCATGTGCAATGGGCCGGTAGGTGAGGGTGCGAAGCGGCCGACGTAGCGGCCGCTGTCGGTTGTCTCCGCCATATCTCGACTCGGGCCAATCAGGCGGTGGGAAGCTGCTTAGCTGCCGAGTTGCCTTTCCTTGATTTCATCCAGGGTCTTGCAGTCGATGCACTTGTTGGCTGTCGGCCGGGCCTCGAGTCGACGAATGCCGATCTCGATGCCGCAGGACTCACAATAGCCGTAGTCGTCCTGGGCGATTAATTCAATGGTGCTGTCGATCTTTTTGATCAGTTTGCGTTCGCGATCGCGGGTACGCAGCTCCAGGCTGAATTCTTCTTCCTGCGTAGCCCGATCGGCCGGATCAGGGTAGTTGGCTGCGTCATCCTGCATATGGTGAACCGTGCGGTCCACTTCCTGCATGAGTTGTTCGCGCCAGCTCAGGAGTATTTTCTTGAAGTGATCACGTTGCTTTTCGTTCATGTACTGTTCGCCTTTCTTCGGCTTGTACGGAACGAAATTCTTCAGGACGGGAGTAGAGTCAGTGCTCTGCGTGTTGGCCATGATTACGAAATGCCTCGCTGCAACGGAAA
>JBBDSI010000047.1:0-1842 GCA_040905005.1 Pseudohongiellaceae bacterium | reverse complement strand
CAATCACCGACACTCAGACTGGCGCCCTCGATCGAGCGGGTGAATCCGTTTCGGGTGATGAAGGTCATGCATCGCGCGGCGCAACTCGAGGCCGCCGGTCGCGATATCGTGCACATGGAAGTGGGCGAGCCCGATTTCGATACGGCCGAGAGTATCATCGTGGCCGCCAAGCGGGCCCTGGACGAGGGCCATACCCGTTATACCCCGGCGCCGGGAACCCCTGCGTTGCGCGCGGCCATCAGCCGGTACTATGCCCAACACTACGGTGTGGATGTCGCGAGTGAGCGGATTCTGGTGACGCCGGGGGCGTCCGCGGGTCTTATGTTGCTGGCGCATCTGCTCGTAGGCCCCGGGGATGGTGTCCTGTTGGCAGACCCGGCGTATCCCTGTGTGCGCAATTTTCTCTACCTGGTCAGCGGCGAGCCGCAGCTGGTACCGGTCGCGGCGGCGCAGAACTATCAACCTACGCCTGCACTGCTGGATCGGCATCGCCGTGACAACACCCGGGGGCTCTGGCTGGCCTCGCCGTCCAATCCCACCGGGACCGTCCTCGACCGGCAGCGGCTGCAGGAGCTGGTAGACTCGGCCCGGCAGTGGGGACTGCATGTGCTCGTGGACGAGATCTACCACGGATTGCACTATGTCGATGACCTGCCCAGTGTCCTGGAGATGAGCCAGGACGCCTTCGTCGTCAACAGCTTTTCCAAGTATTTCGGCATGACCGGCTGGCGCCTCGGCTGGATCGTGGTGCCTTCCGCCTGTGTCGAACAGGCGAATATACTGGCGCAGAATCTCTACATCTCGGCACCCGCCATGGCCCAGCAGGCAGCCCTGACGGCTCTGTCGGATGAGACCCGGCCCGAGCTCGAGCGCCGTCGCGAAGCCTTTCGCCAGCGGGGTGACTTCCTCGCCACAGCCCTGAGAGACATGGGCTTCGGTTTGCCGGACGGCGTTCAGGGCGCCTTCTACCTCTATGCCGATATCTCACGCTTCTCCGACAATGCGGAACAGTTCTGCCAGGATCTGCTGGAGACCCATGGCGTCGCCCTGACACCCGGTACCGATTTCGGGGACCACGACGCCACGCGACATGTCCGCTTCGCGTTCACTACCAGCATGGCCCGGCTCGAGCTGGGGGTCGAACGCCTGCGCCGGGCGCTGGCCTGATGGCGCTATAGCAGCCGATGCAACTCCCCGGCCCCCTCAAGGAAGCTCTTCTGATCAGGCGTTACAAGCGCTTTCTCGCCGACGTGGAGACCAGTGACGGCGAAGAAATCACGCTGCACTGCCCGAATACAGGCTCCATGAAGAACTGCCAGCAACCCGGCAGCCGCGTCTGGTACACGCTCTCGGCCAATCCCGCGCGCAAGTATCCGGGTACCTGGCAGCTGATCGAGGTCGCTGGCAGGGATCTGGTCGGCATCAATACCGGGCTGGCCAATGCACTGGCCGCCGAGTTGCTTGCGTCCGGCGGAGTGCCGACGCTCGCGGGCTATGACGTGATCCGCCGGGAGGTGGCCTATGGCGCCGGGAAACGCAGCCGCATCGACCTGCTGCTGGAAGACAGTGCCGGCTCGCTGCCGCCGTGTTATGTGGAGATCAAGAATGTCAGTCTGGGTGAACGGGACGGCGTCGGGCTGTTTCCCGATGCAGTCACCCTGCGGGGTCAGAAACACCTGCATGAATTGCAACAGGTCGCCGCCAGCGGCTGCCGCGCGGTTCTGTTCTTCTGCGTGCAGCACTCGGGCATCGAGGAGGTCAGGCCGGCCGATGAGATCGATCCCGACTATGGCCGTTTACTGCGGGAGGCGGCGGCCAATGGCGTGGAGCTAATGGCCTTTG
>JBBDSI010000046.1:0-11710 GCA_040905005.1 Pseudohongiellaceae bacterium | reverse complement strand
TCGCCGCTGGTGGCGGCGCATATCGAGGAGGGCATCGTCGGCGGATTCGTCAGCGGCTTCCTGCATCCCCTGCTGGGTCCCGACCACGTGCTGGCCATGGTGGCCGTGGGGATCTGGGGTGCCTTTCTGCGCCAGCCGGCGATCTGGCTGCTGCCCGTGGTGTTCCCGCTGGTGATGGCCTTCGGCGGCGCTCTCGGCGTGCTGGGCATGCCGTTGCCCCTGGTGGAGGTCGGCATCGCCGCCTCGGCGGTGGTGCTGGGCTTGATGGTGGTACTCTGCGCCAGGCCACCCCTGTGGGTGGCGGCGGTGCTGGTGGGCGTGTTCGCCATCTTTCATGGCCATGCCCATGGCACGGAACTGCCCGCGGCGTCCAATCCGCTCACCTACGCCATCGGCTTCGTCATTGCCACCGGTCTGATGCACCTGACGGGCATAGCCCTCGGCCTGCTGACCCGCACGCCGCAAGGGACCCTCGTGGTGCGTGGCATCGGTTCCCTGATCTCCCTCGGCGGCCTCTATTTCCTGGCCGGCGCGATTTGAGGAGTTTGCAGAGCGAGCTGCGCTGGTGCGCCGGCCTGGCGCTCCTGGCCTGGCCTGCGGCTGCCCTGGCGCACTCACCCTACCCGGGCATTCGCGGCTTCTACGTCGGCGTGCTGCATCCGCTGACCACGCCAGCCCATGTCCTGCTGATAGTCGCCATCAGCGTGCTGCTGGGCACCCGAGTGACCGACAAGCGCATGCGCTGCCTCGGTGTGCTGTTCGCCGCCACCGCCTGCGGGCTGTTACTGGCGTTTCTACTGGCGCCTCTGCTGCCCACACAGTCGCTGCTGCTGTTGCTGACGACGGCGCTGGGGTTGATGATCGTGCTGCCGCGGGAGATGCCGGCCTGGCTGTATCCGGCGCTGACCGGTGCCAGTGGTTTCCTGCTGGGTCTGGAGTCCATTCCGGAGCCGGGGCCGGTGCTGGACGTATTCATCACCACCTTCGGCTCGCTCGCGGGGATTCACTACCTGATCATGTACGGCTCGCGCTTCGCGGGCACGGCCTGGCAGCGCTGGCAGTCGCCGGTCAGCAGCATCGCCGTGCGCGTGGCCGGTTCCTGGATCAGCGCCATCGGTTGCCTGATGCTGGCCTTCGCCCTCGCTGGAATTACCTGATCACTCCAGCAACAGGCGATGCAGGAGCATGCCGCCGGCCATGGCGGCGACGAAGAGCAGGACCGAGGGGTTGAGTGTCACCAGCGCGGCCAGGGCCGGCCCGGGACAGAATCCCGCGATGGCCCACCCCAGTCCGAACAGTACGGCGCCGAGCAGCAGCTTGCGATCCACGTTCTTTACCGAGGGCAGATAGAATTTCTCCGCGAACAATGGTTGTGGCCGCTTCAGTATCCAGTGGAAGGCCGGCAAGGTCACGGCAATGCCGCCGCCCATCACCAGCAGCAGGGTCGGATCCCAGGCGCCGGCGATATCGAGAAAGCCGATGACCTTGGCAGGATTGGACATGCCCGACACCGTCAGTCCCAGACCGAACAGAAGGCCGGCGGCGAAAATGGATAACCTGGCGCCGGTGGTTGTCAGCGTCATCATAGCACTCCTCCGAGCAGGTGGCGGGTGACGAACACGGTGATCACGGCGGTGACGATAAACGTCAGCGTGGCGGTAAAGGAGCGCCGGGACAACCTGGCGATGCCACAGATGCCGTGGCCGCTGGTGCAACCGCTGCCGAGCCGGGTGCCGAAGCCCACGAGTAGCCCCGCGACGACGGTCGGAATCGGGGCCGCCTGAATCTCCAGCGGCAGTGTTCCCCTGACCAGCAGATACAGTCCCGCGCCGGCGATCAGGCCGCCGATGAACAGCACCCGCCACAGGGTCTCACCACGGGTCGGGAACAGCACACCGGACAGGATGCCGCTGATGCCGGCGATGCGGCCATTGGCCCACAGGGTCAGTGTCGCGGCGGCGCCGATAAGGAGCCCGCCGATGAGGCCAGTAATGGGTGTAAAGTTTTCCATGGTTTCAGCCCTGCGGACTCCCGCTCATCTGTGCACAATACTCCGCCATCTTATCAGGCAGCTCCTCGGGACACACGCCGCAGAGCCGGTTGCCCGGTACGGCATAGTCGATGAAGTTGGGATAGGGCAGGTCCAGCTCCTGCATGATCTTCACGAACTCTTCCCGCGACTTGCCGTCGCCCACGCGCGGGTTGCGTGCGCGCTCCTGACCGATGCTGGACACCCGGCGCTGCTTGTAGTCATGGGCCGGATAGACGAGGGTGTCTTCCGGCAGGCTAAACAGCTTGTCGGTGATGCTTTCGTAAAGGCGCTGCGCATCACCGTTCTGGAAGTCGGTGCGACCGCAGCCGTCGATTAGCAGACAGTCACCGGTCAACAGGCGCTCGCCGAGCAGATAGCAGAAATGATCATCGGTGTGACCCGGGGTAAAGATCGGCTTGAGCTCGACGCCGCCGACCCGCACCGGCACTCCTTCCTCGACGTGAATGTCCGCGCAGGACAGATTATCCACTGCGGGAAAGGCGATGCGACAGCCGGTCTTGTCCCTGAGTTGCAGGGCCGAGGTGATGTGGTCGGCATGCACATGGGTCTCGACGGTCTGCACCAGCTTCAGGCCCAGCTCGTGCAGCGCCTCCAGGTCGCGCTCCAGGGTCGGCACCACCGGGTCGACCAGCAGCGCCTCGCCGGTCTCCTCGCAGGCGATGAGGTAGGTATAGGTGCTGGAGAGGGGTTCGAACAGTTGTTTGAAGATCACGGTCTGCCTCTGGCTGACTAATGCATGTTGCACCGATTCTAGCGCATTATCGGGCGGTTTCCGCAATAAACGATGACCTTGAAAGGCTGCTTCTATTGATCCTGAGCAACTCGCGGCGGCTTTCCAGGTTGCCCAAGCGCTTCCTGGCGGCCTCAGCGCTGAAAGAGGTAGGAGAACTTCACGAAGAGCTGCTCGCCATCCTCGCGCAGGTGATCGCTCACCACCAGTTCGGTTTCGCCCTCGAACTCGATGATGTCGAAATTGCTGCGATTGCTGTTGTAGCCGACATAGAACGCCGACCAGGGGTTGATGACATAGCGCAACAGGAGGTCGAAGTTGAGGTTTTCGTCATCCTGCAGGCGCGTGAGCGGCCCGGCCTCGGTCTCGTTGTACTGGGCGATGAAGCGCAGCGAGAGCTCGCGGCTGAATTGATAGTTCCAGTTGCTGCGCATGATCTCATTGACGAAGATCGACGTGCCGCTGCCCCGGGCATCCAGCTCCGTACGCAGGTAGGTATTGTCGACCCGCAGGCGATCGATGGGGCGCCAGAGCGCGCTCAGGGTAGTGGCCCGGGTAGCGGCGACCGAGGGCAGGGACCCGAGCGGCGGCACCAGATTCAGCGCCGTGCCGCCGCGGACATTCACCCGGAACTCCAGTGTGCTCAGGCTGCTGTTGTTCCAGTTCAAAGACCAGTTGTCGTAGTCGTAGACGCGGGTCTGGTTCAGGCCGGGAAAGTCACCGGGGCGCAGGACCTCGGTGTAGTCGGTCCAGGAGCCGCCCAGGCCGTTGGTGTTCCAGTTTAAATTCCAGCCCGGGCCCAGTTGGGTGAAGATGCGGGTGTCCGCCATGTCCTTCAGATAGACGCCAAACAGGTTCACACTCGCGCTGTTGAGACCCAACGCGTCGGGATAGAAGACCAGCTCGGCTCTGTTGTGGATCCCCGACGTGTCGGCCTTGAAGAAGCGGTTCTGAAAGCCCAGCTCGGTGCGGAAATCGTTGGTAGTCTCGATGAAGTGAGTGTGTGTGTTGAGGGTGCGGCCAGCCCGATTGACCTGGATGTTGCGCTGGTAGCCCGTCCTGCTCTCGCCGCCGGTGGCGGGCTCGCTGTCGCTGCCGACGAGCTGTAGCTGGGTGATCCAGTTGTCGCTAAGCCGGAAACGGCCATCGACGCTGGCAACGCGATTGAAGCCTTCTCCCAACTCCCGGTCCGAGAGCAGGAAGCCCACGCGATCCTGATCCGAGATATCGCGAAACCCGCGAACGATGCCGATGTTTGCCTTCTCGCCCGCCAGGGGATCGCCGGCCGCTCGGTTGAGCCCCGGCGCCTCGTCATTGATCAGTATGGTGCCGAAGCCGTAGTTGCCGCTGCGGCCGGTGAAGCGAATGCCGCCCTCGGGATCGACGATGCGGCGGGTGAAGACCAGGGTAGAGTCGGTGGCGAAGAAGTCCGCGTTCTCGATGAAGAACGGTCGGCGCTCGGGGAACTGCACCTCGAAGCGCTCATTGACCGTGACCTGGGGCTCGTCCGATTCCACCTGGCTGAAGTCGGGATTCAGGGTGATATCCAGCGCCATGCTGTCGTTGAATACCCATTTCGCGTCGAGCCCGATCTCCTGCTCGCTGCTCGAAGCGAAAAACGGGCCACCCGGCGCGGTTCGCTTCAATGAGTCGGCTTCCCTGGCGAACAGGAAGGGGATGATCTGGAAGTTGTTGCCCGGGGATACGTTGCTGATGCCCGACAGCAGAGCGGTCTGGTTCAGGCGCCCCTCCATTGCCAGCGAATATTCGGGCCAGTAGGTGCGCTCGTCCAGTCGCGGTATTTCGCGGGCGAACTGGATGCGCCACAGCTGCTCTTCGCGGTCGGGAAAGCGCAGGCTGCGCCAGGGCACGGTCATGCGCACCATGTAGCCCGAGTCGGTGACTTCCCCCTCGCTGTACCACACGGCCTCGAGACTGGTATCGAAGCCGCCGCGCTGCGAGGAGCCCTCGGTCCAGCGCGCGTCCCACTGGACACCAAGAGGATTGGTGCGAAAGGAGATGGCCGTGCGCTGATCGTTGAAGGTGTCCAGGATCAGGCTCATGGAGTCGTCGCCGGTGATGTTCTCCCGCGACGACATGTTGGCGCGAATCTGCCCGGGGTTGCTGTCGAAGGCCAGGAACACGGCGTACAGGTTCTGCGCGTCATAGCCCAGAAAGGCCTCGGTGGGCTGGGTGGCCGGTTCGCCGTCGTCCGGTTGTCGCTGGATGAAGTCGGCAATCCTCACCATGGAGCGGGCGAGTCCGCTGGCCGGCGCCATGCCGGCGAAATCCTCGAGCGTGGGTTCGCGCTCGATGCGTGGAATATTGACCCCCGGTTCGGCGGCCTGGATTGACAGGGACAACAGTAGCAGGGCGCAGGCGACTAGCGCCCGCGGGCAAGGGGAAATCTTATTCATGGGGACAGACTCTTATTCTTTTGTTCTTGCGACCGTATACCGTTATACCGCTGTAGGCACGATACTGCTGTAGACACGTTTGGTCTTGTTAGAAAACGCCCATTCTATCAGGCAGCAGAAGGAATTGCCCCTGTTTGGCGCACCCCGGCGCGGCACGGGACTCACACGTTTACTGTATGGCGCTGCGGTCGATGAAGCCGTCGGCATTGGGCATGCGGATAGCCATGAGCGTGTTGCGGTCCAGGCGCACATCCTCGTCGATAATGCCATTGAGATAAAGGACGTAGGCGGTGACTTGATAGACCTCCTCATCGCTGAGGGACTTGGGCGCATCGGCGGGCATGGCGCGGCGCACGAAATCGAACAGGGTACTGGCGTGGGGCCAGTAACTGCCCACGGTGCGCAGCGGTGTGTCCTCGGACGCCATGTCACCGCCGACGATGATGGTATTGCCGGAGACGCCGGTGCCGTCGGCGGCATGGCAGGCGGCGCAGCGGGCGTTGTAGACCTGGCGGCCCTCGTTCACTGTACCGCTGCCGGCGGGAAAGCCGCTGCCGTCCGGCGGCGCCACCAGGTCGAATCCGACGAGCGCATCCGCGTCGATGGCGACACCCAACCCGGCCTCCTGGGAAGCGGCGGGCAGTGCCGGATAAATTAACACTATCAATGCCAGACTCTTCAGATTGCGGTTAAACATAGACATTGCTCACCTCCCCTCCACTGCTGACGCCCCAGTTCTGAATGCCGTTGTTGTGGTAGGTGCTGATGTTGCCTCGTTCAGCCAGAACTGCGTCGCGGGTCGGCTGGCTGTTGCCGGCGCTGTCCACCGCGCGGCTCATCAGCACGGCTTCGCCGCCCTGCCACTGCCAGGGGATGCGAAAGCGTGTCAGCGCCTTGTCGTGACGGGCCGAGTCGATCAATGCTTCGGCCCAGCTGCGGCCACCATCGGCACTCACCTCCACGCGTCGGATACTGCCATGTCCGGACCAGGCCAGGCCGGTGATCTGGTAGAGACCTGGTCGCTCCAGAGTCATCTGGCCCGAGGGCGAAGTAATGAGCGACTTGACCCCCATTGGGTAGGTGAACTGCAGGCTGGTGCGATTGGGTAGGGTGTCGGTGTACTTGCTGGTCTCGTCGCGGAAATGGGCGGGCTCGGTCAGCAGCTTGATCTGGGTCAGCCACTTGACGTTGAGGTTGCCCTCCCAGCCAGGTACAAACAGGCGCATGGGATAGCCCTGCTCCGGCCTGATCGGCTCGCCGTTCTGATACAGCGCCAGCAGCACGTCGTCCAGGGCCTTGTCCAGGGGTACCGAGCGGCCCATGCTGGCGGCATCGGCGCCGACGGCCGCCAGCCAGCGCGCAGAAGGCTGCACGCCGGCCTCGTCCAGCAGAAGCGACAGCGGGATGCCGGTCCACTCGGCGCCGGAGACCAGCCCGTGCAGGCTCTGGGCGGTGCCGTCCGCGCTGCCGCCGCGCAGCAGCGCGCCGGAGTTGCCCGAGCATTCCAGAAAATAGAAGCGGCTGACCATGGGGTACTTCAGCAGGTCCTCGTAGCGGAAGGCCAGGGGCTGGCGCACCAGGCCGTTGATAACCAGCATGTGGCGGTCCGGGTCGATGGCGGGCACACCGGCATGATGACGCTCGAAGTGCAGGCTGTTGGGCGTGATGGTGCCCTGCAGGTGTTGCAGCGGCGCGCGCGAGGCACCGCCGCCGGGATAGATCGCGTTGGGGCCGCTGGCCGTGCGCTGGATATGATCGGTATGGGGCGAGCGACTGCCGTAGCCGCTGGGCCCTGGCCCGGGCTGCCGCGACCAGGACGGAATCTCGAAGCTGAGGCCGGCGTCGGCGCCCAGGACGCGGCTGCTGGCGGCGGCGCCGACTCCGCTGAGTCCGAGGCCGAGCAGATGGCGGCGGCTAAGCAGGCCGTTGCCGGCGACTCGCTGCAGAGTGTGTTTGCTCATGGTGTTTGTCCTCAGTAACCCAGATAGTCTTTCGCTTCGCGCACCGGCGGATGGCTGTCGTCGTGCCAGACTGCCAGCAGGGCGCGATACTTCTCCGCCGCGGCATCGCCGTGGCCGAGAGCGCGGTGGGCGCGGGCGGCACCCAACAGCGAGCGCGGCCGGTTGGGCATGCGCAGCAAGGAGGCCTCGAACAGCTCGGCGGCACGGGCGATCTGCCCCGTGGCCAGCATCGCCTCGCCGGCCAGCTCGTGAGCGGGCTTGAGGGGGATGGCGGCGCCGCGCGGCAGGGGGCCGGCATCGGCCAGCGCCACGGCGTCTTCCAGCATGGCCAGGGCCTGATCCATCTTCGCTGCTGCCGCAGATTCACGGCCGGCCTCGCGGTCGGTTGCGGCCTCGGTCAGCAGGGTCTGCGCCGCCACCTCGCGGTAGCCTATCTGCACGGCCTCGCTGTCGGGATCGCTGGCTGCCATGTCTTCCAGGCGCTGGCTCACGCGAGTAGCAAGCGCCACGTCGCCCAGGTTGGCGACGCTGAGTCCCAATGCCAGTAGCTCATCTTCATTCATGCCGGGAGTCAGTTCCCCGGTCTGCCAGTGCCCGGTCTCGATGACGTGGCGGGCGCGCATCGTGCGGAGCGTGGCGTCGGAGCGGCGGGAATCGGGGTTTTCCCGCAGGGTCTGTTCGGCACGCTCGATCCACAGTTTCGAGCGTTCCAGGTCCCACAGTTGCAGGTCGCCGTATTGGCCCCAGTCCGATGCATGATTCTGCGGGTCGGAGGGGTCGCCTGGGCGCCACAGCTCCTTGGCTACCTCGAAGGCGGACTCATTCCACAGCGCCACCTGCTGCCACATGCCACGCTGGATGAAGATGTGGGTGGGCATGTGCCGGGCATGGGACACGGCCGGGGCGATGTCGGCGTATTTCCAGGCGGCCTCCAGGGCGATGGGCGCATGCAGCGGGTCATCGAAGGCGTGAATCACATAATGGGCGGCGCCGGGGTGATTGTCGTTGGTCTTGTACAGTTCCATGCCCAGCGCGCCGGCCTGCATGTTGATGCGCTCGCGCATGTCCCCCGAGGCGGTGGCACCCGCCAGCATGGCCACGGTGGTGAAGGCCTTGACCTCGTCGTCGTCGGGGAAGCGCTCAAATACCTCCTGCATGGCCTCCATCCAGGCGCGCCGGCGCTCGGGCATGCCGCCGGGGGTCAGGGCATAGGCCTCGGCCGCGCGCAGGAAGCCCTTCTCCTTCTCCGTCGGCGCCTTCGCCAGGCGCTCCTCTGAGGTGCGGCCGAGGCGCATCAGGGTGTCGGCGGGCCCGTCACTGGGGCCACCGAAGAACGGGTGTTGATAGGTGAATACCTCGCCCCAGTAGGCCATGGCGAAATCCGGGTCCAGCTCCTGGGCGCGGCGAAATTCCGCCTGGGCCTGCTCGAAACCGAAGCTGTGCAGGTAGCCCACGCCCAGCAGGAAGTGCTGCTGGGCCTGGCCGGAGGCGGAAGTGGGAAAATCGAAGCTGCCGATGCGCTCGAACTCGGCGGCGGACAGGGTGCTTGCCTGGCTGGAAGCCAGGATCAGCAAAGCGGCGGGCAATAGGCGTTTGAGCATGGTCAGACCTCGCGCGATGAACGTTCGCTGTTGTTATCTGCCCAAGGTTGCCAAGTCCCCGGGGCCATTGCAAATACTATTGGCGCACTTTGTCCGGGAGAACAGGGGCGTTACCATGGAGCGCCAGTCCAGAACCCGAAGGAACCCCCCATGAAATGCCCACTGTGGTGCTGCGTCGCCGTCCTGACAGCTTTGGTCCCCTTCGCGCCCGCGCTGGCGCAGGAATCCGGCTGCGGCGAGCTGCCGGGATTTTCCCAGTTCGACTTCTGGGTCGGCGACTGGGACGTGTTCCATTACGCCAGCGGCGAGAAAGTTGGCGAGAATCGCATCGAAAAGCTGGAGCAGGGCTGCCTGCTCATGGAGTCCTGGGAAGGCAGCGAGGGCAGCACCGGTACCAGCCTCAACTACTATAATCCGGTCACAAGGGAGTGGCGCCAGGTCTGGGTGTCGTCCGGGCGCTACGCCATCGACATCGTCGGCGGCCTGCGCGGCGACGCAATGCTGCTCGAGGGCAGCATCTACAACTTCGCCGGCGCGGTCTGGGACTTTCGCGGCACCTGGACGCCGCAGGCCGACGGCAGCGTGCGCCAGTTCTTCGAGCAGTATAACCACGATGGCGAGGTCTGGGAGCCGTGGTTCGACGGCCGTTACGTGCGCAAGACTGACTAGCCCGGGTTATCCAACTATTGAATATCGTGCAGCGGCAACACCCGCTCGGTCGCCGGGCGCTTGCGTACCTGTGCGCTGTGCTCGGCCAAACGCGGAAAGTCGTCGAGATTAACGCCGTCGCCTTCCAGCCACAGGCCGATGGTAAACAGATAGGGATCACACACGCTGTAATGCTCGCCCAGCACCCAGGGCCCGGTGAAGTATTGTTCCTCGATCAAGCGAAAACACTCCGTCATGTTCTCCGCGACCTTGGTCTGCAAGGCCTCGATGGCCGCCTCGTCGTCCACCCAACGTTTTCCGCGCACGCGGTGGGCATGGGCTACGTGCACGGTGCTGGCCAGATAGGCATTGAATTCCTGCAGCCTGGCAAAGGCGAAGAAGTCATCAATGGGGCCAAGCTGAGCCCGTGCATAGGCCTGCGCCAGATAGACCAGGATGGCCGGAGTCTCGGTGAGAATGCCGTGCTCGGTCTCCAGCGCCGGCACCCGGCCCTTGGGATTGATCCGCAGGAAGTCGGCCGAGCGCTGTTCGTTCTGGGAAAAATCCACCTTGTGCAGGTCGTACTTGGCGCCGGCTTCCTCCAGCGTGATATGGCTGGCCAGGGCGATGGTCTTGGGGGCGTAGTAGAATTTCATTAAGGGTCCTTCCTGGTAAGGCGAGCGAGTTTGAGTTGACGCGGGATCATGGCGATGAGATCAAGCATAACAATAGAGGCAGTCTAGTCGGCCTGCTCCGGCAATGGAACAGAGAAGGATATGACGATGAAGCAACCCGCTACTACGGACATGGCGGCCCTGCATGAGGCGCTCACCGGCTTCTTCGCCAGTCCGCAGCCGCAAGCGCGACGGGTTTTCCACGGTCGCGGGCAGTGCTACCCCGGACTGGAGCACCTGGCGGTGGACTGGTATGCCCCCATCGTCTTGATCTCCGCCTGGGCCGAAGTGCCCGCGCCCGACTCCCTGTGCGCCGCCGTGCTCGCCGCGGATCGCCACCGTCAGGTGGAAACCATCCTGTTGCAGCATCGCGATCAAACTAGCTCTCCCTGCGAGGTGCTGCACGGCGCCGCGAGTTTTCATACCGAGGTAGAAGAACTGGGGCTGAAGTACGAGGTGCATCCCGGCCGGCGCCAGAACGCAGGACTGTTCCTGGACATGCGCCCGCTGCGGCAGTGGCTGCTGGACAACAGCCGCGATTGCCGGGTGCTGAACCTGTTCGCCTACACCTGCTCGCTGTCGGTGGCGGCACTGGCCGGCGGCGCCGGCGCGGTCACCAATGTGGACGTGAGCAAGCCCAGCATCGCCTGGGGCGAACGCAATCACCGCCTGAACGCCCAGGACAAGGAACGCGTGCGCATCGTGCCGCATAACCTGTTCACCTCCTGGGGCCGCATCAGGCAGTACGGGCGCTACGACCTCGTCATCGTCGACCCGCCCAGCAGGCAGAGGGGCAGCTTCGACGCCGAACGGGATTATGCCGCCGTGCTCAAGAAGCTGCCCGGCATGTGCCATCCCGGCGCCCGCGTCGTCGCCGCGCTGAACAGCCCCTTTCTCGGGCCGGACTTTGTGCTGGAGCAATGCCGCAGGGCGCTGGGGGAGTTTACCCTGCTGGAGCAGATCGCGCCGGCGCCGGAGTTCAATGAATGCGAGCCCGAGAAGGGTTTGAAAATCTTCGTGATTCGATTACCGTAGGGCAACCCGCACGCCCCCGAAACCTTTGGAGCCAGGCCATGACCGAACCAACGCCAACGCCGGACGAGACCCCTCGGGCGGAACAGGACCACGCCCAGGTCAAGTTCCCGCCGCCGCTCATCTTCGTCCTGCTCATCCTGCTGAGCCTTGGCCTCGACTATCTCTGGCCGCTGGGTATGGGCATACCCGAGACCTTTCAGCCCATCGGCATCGCCGTCACCCTGTTCGGCGTCACCGTGGTGATCCTCATCAACAGCCAGTTCAAGCACAACTCCACCGCCATCGAACCCTGGAAGCCCACTACCACGCTGATCACCCACGGCTTCTACCGCTGGTCCCGCAACCCCATCTACCTCGGCTTCTGCTTGTTTAACATCGGCGTAGGGGTGGCCCTGAACAGCCTGTGGGTGGTGCTGAGTTTCATTCCGGGCGCGATATTAACGTACTACATCGCCATCGCCAGGGAGGAGGCGTATCTGGAGCGGCAGTTCGGGGAGGAGTACCTGGCGTATAAGCGGACGGTACGGCGCTGGTTTTAGCGTCATGCTGATCAAGTCAGCTGGTCGCAATGACGTTGCAGCGGAAACGTCG
>JBBDSI010000045.1:0-11730 GCA_040905005.1 Pseudohongiellaceae bacterium | reverse complement strand
AGCCACCGGCCCATGCCAGGGAACGCTCGGTTCCAGCGGCAATCAATAGCCCCTACCCAGTCCATGCTGCAAGCAAACAATCTGGCCAAACGTTACAAATCGCGGGAAGTGGTTCGCGATGTCTCCCTGAGCGTAGCCCGCGGAGAAATCGTCGGCCTGCTGGGTCCCAATGGCGCCGGCAAGACCACCTGCTTCTACATGATTGTAGGGTTGATCAAGTCCGACGGCGGCCGCGTCTCTCTGGAAGGCAACGATATCACGTCCCTCCCGATCCACCGACGCGCGCGCTTCGGTCTTTCCTACCTCCCCCAGGATTCGTCGATCTTCCGGACCCTGACGGTCGAGAACAATATCCTGGCCATCCTCGAAACCCGCAAGGACCTCGACGCGAAACAGCGACAAAACAAACTTGAATCGTTGTTGTTGGAATTCAATATCGAACACCTCCGCCACAACCTGGGCATGAGCCTGTCCGGGGGCGAACGCCGGCGCACGGAGATCGCCCGTACGCTGGCCACCGACCCCAAGTTTATCCTCCTGGACGAACCCTTCGCCGGCGTCGACCCGATTTCGGTCAGCGATATCAAGCAAATCATTTCGCACCTGAAATCCCGGAACATCGGCGTGCTGTTGACCGATCACAACGTGCGCGAAATGCTGGATATCTGTGAGAAGGCCTATATTGTGAGCGAGGGACAGATCATCGCCGAGGGCGACACCGAGGCAATACTCAACAACGCACGCGTGCGCAAGGTCTACCTGGGCGAGCAGTTTCATATCTGAGCCTGGCCACCGGGCTTTCCCGGCCGGTCAGCGAACACCGAAAATGCTATGCATAACGGGCATGAAATTTGCTATCATTCGCCGCAGACACGCCCAGAATCCATGGGCTATTTCCATGGGCTCACCATGGACTTAAGCCCGTCATCCACCGCGTTACTGTCAATTTGGCATACCACACGCTGTATCTTCCATGAAATTATCGCTTCAGCTAAAGCTCGGTCAGCAGTTGACCATGACCCCACAGCTGCAGCAAGCCATTCGCCTTCTGCAATTGTCCACACTGGACCTGCAGCAGGAAATCCATCAGGCGCTCGAATCCAACCCGATGCTCGAGCTCATCGAAGGCCTGGATGACGAAGACCCCGCCGCCGACGATACCCACTCGGAATTTGAAAAACTCAAGGAAGAAACCCGGGAAACTCACCAGGAGCCCGACAACAACAGCGCTGACGACAGCCAGTGGCAGGATGAAATTCCCGGCGATCTCGTGGTCGATAGCCATTGGGACGATATCTATCCCGGCTCCGGTTCCTCCACCTCGAGCTACGATTCGGACAACAATGATTTCGAATCCCGCAACAGTGCCGAGGAAACCCTGCAGGATCACCTGCTGTGGCAGTTGAATCTTACGACGATGTCGGAACAGGACCGGGCGATTGCGATGGCTATCATCGATGCCATCGACGCCAACGGCATGCTCACCCTGGACCTCGAATCGATCCATTCCGGATTCGATCCGGAACTGGACATTGAACTGGATGAGATTCTTGCAGTCCTGCACCGCATTCAACAATTCGACCCGGTTGGCGTCGGCTACCGCGATCTTGCCGAGTGCCTCCTCATTCAGCTGGGGCAACTGGAGTTGCCCGGAAGAGAGCGGCTGATCGCCCATGCCAGGCTGATCATCAGCGAGCACCTGAACCTGCTGGCCGCTCGCGATTACGCCCAACTCATGCGCCGCACGCGCCTGAAGGAAGCCGAGCTGCGCGATACCATCGCTGTAATCGAAAACCTGGACCCTCGTCCCGGATCAAGAATCGCGCCGCCCTCGACCACCTACATCGTGCCCGACGTAATCGTCAGCAAGGAGCAGGAATCGGGAAGGTGGAAAGTGGAACTCAATCCAGAAACAGCACCCAGGATTCGCATCAACAGTGGCTACGCCGCTCTCGTCAAACGTGCGGACAGTAGCGCCGAGAACAGCTATCTGCGCGACAATCTTCAGGAGGCGCGCTGGTTCATCAAGAGCCTGCAGAGTCGCAATGAAACTCTGATGAAAGTGGCCACGCGCATCGTCGAACATCAGCGCGACTTCCTCGAACATGGAGAGGAGGCCATGAAGCCATTGGTGCTACATGACATCGCCGAGGCAGTCAGTATGCACGAGTCGACCATATCCCGCGTCACTACCCAGAAGTACATGCATACTCCGCGCGGTATTTTCGAATTGAAATACTTCTTCTCCAGCCACGTGTCTACCAAAGGCGGCGGTGAGTGCTCTTCCACCGCAATTCGTGCGCTAATCAGGAAACTGATAGCCGCCGAGAACGTTCGCAAGCCGCTAAGTGACAGCAAAATCACCCAGTTGCTGGAGGCAAAAGGCATCAACGTAGCCAGGCGCACAATCGCCAAGTACCGGGAATCCCTCTCGATACCACCCTCGAACGAACGCAAGAGACTGGTGGAATGAAAGACTCAGGAACTCACAGCTCAGCAAACACCCCTCATCATCCACACAATGGGAATCAGGCAGTAATGCAATTGGAAGATATTTTGACCCCGGAGCGATGCCATAGTCGCCTCGCGGGAGTGAGCAAGAAACGTATTCTGACCATCGTCAGTGAGTTGCTGGCGAAGGAGTGTCAGGGGATGGAATCCACAGAGATTTTCAATGCGTTGATGGCGAGGGAACAGCTTGGCAGTACTGGCCTCGGCAACGGCATCGCGATTCCACACTGTCGCGTCTCGACGTGCCGCGACATCGTCGGCATGCTGGTGACGCTGGAAGAAGCGATCGATTTCGACGCTGTGGACGGCAATCCAGTGGACATCCTGTTTGTGCTGATCGTGCCGGAAAAGAAGACCGATGAACATGTGCGGACACTCGCAGGCCTGGCCGAGATGTTCAGCGACGAAGACTTCTGTTTCACCTTGCGTCAGACACAGAACAATGAAGATCTTTATAATATCGCCGTAACTTATTAAGAAACCGCGACAGAGAGCCAGTAACGGAATCATGAAACTCACCATTATCAGCGGACGATCAGGGTCTGGCAAGAGTACTGTGTTGCACATTCTCGAGGATCGCGGTTACTACTGCATAGACAACCTGCCCGCGAGCCTGCTGCCTTCCCTGGCTGAACGCATCACGACAGACGCGGCCGGCATCCCCAATGTTGCGGTCAGCATCGATGCCCGGAACATCTCGTCCGATCTGGAAAAGGCGCCGGACATCATCCGCGTATTGCAGCAACGGGAGTTGGCCACGGAACTGATCTTTCTGGATGCCAACAGCCAGACTCTACTCAAGCGCTTCAGTGAAAGCCGGCGCAAACATCCGCTCTCCAATGAGAAGATCGGCCTGCGCGAGGCAATTGACAAGGAGTCGGAACTCCTCGAGGCGATTTCGGTGCTTGCCAGCCTGACAATCGACACCAGCAACATGTCCCTGCACACGCTGCGCGACACCGTGAAAACACGCGTGTTCGACAGCAGCGATAGCAAAATGGCGCTGCTCTTTCAGTCGTTCGGATTCAAGAACGGTGTACCCGTCGATGCGGATATCGTTTACGATGTCCGCTGCCTGCCTAACCCCTACTGGGTCACGTCCTTGCGTGCGCTGACCGGATTGGACGGGAGTGTCATTTCGTTTCTGGATACACAGGCCGAGGTGATCGAAATGTACGAGGACATCGCCAAATGGCTGGAGAAGTGGCTGCCACGATTCGCCAGCAACAATCGCAGTTATATGACGATCGCTCTCGGATGCACGGGAGGACAACATCGGTCGGTCTACCTGTGCGAAAAACTGGGAGAGCGTTTTTCCGCTCCGGGAAAAAATGTTCTGGTGCGCCATCGCGAACTTGGGCAATAACTTGGGCAATAACTTGAGTAAAAGCACCCTCTGATTAATTCAGAGCGCATGCCACTATGAAAACCGCAACAGTCACAGTAATCAACAAGGCGGGGCTACATGCCCGGGCCGCGACCAAGTTGTCAAAACTGGCTGCGTCGTTTGCCTCCCAGGTCAGGATCGGCCACAAGAAGATGGTCGACGGCAAGAGCATACTCTCACTGATGATGCTGGCGGCGGTCAAAGGTACCGAGCTCAACATCGAAGTCAGCGGCGAAGATGAGGATGAAGCACTGACCGCCATCCTGGAGCTGATCAACGACCGCTTCGGCGAACAGGTCTGAATTAATCAGAGGGCTCTGGCCCTTTCCCATCCATGCACGCTTGCCCTACCGGCGAGCACAGGATAGTTGCAGGCATGTCAGATACTCAGGAACAAGCGAGCAACAGCGATCCCGTCCTGGAACTGACCCAGGCTATCGATAGCGGCTCACTCTACCAGGTTCGGCAGATGATCAAGACGCTGCCGACCGCGGGCATCGCACACCTGTTGGAATCTTCACCGCCCCGTACCCGTAGCATCCTCTGGCAGTTGGTCGACAAGGATGCCGAGGGCGAGGTCATTCAATACCTCAATGAGGACCTGCAGAACGATATACTGCGCGGGCTCAATCCGCAGCAGGTGGCGGAGCTGACTGAGGGCCTTGCCGACGACGATCTGGCCGACATCCTGCAGCACCTGCCACAGCAGGTCGCCGCTGAAGTCCTGCAGGCGATGGACAAACATGACCGCGACAGGGTCGAGTCCATCCTGTCCTACGACGAGGACACTGCCGGCGGCCTGATGAATACCGACACGATCACCGTGCGGCGCAATCATACCGTGGAACTCGTCCTGCGCTATCTGCGCCGCCATGAAAGCCTGCCGGAGATGACCGACAACATCCTGGTGGTCGATCGGGATGACAAGTTTCTCGGCATCATACCACTGCGCACCCTGCTCGTTTCCGATCCGAATACAGAGGTCCAGGACATCATGCGGGAAGACATCCAGGCCCTGCCGGTAGACATGGACGCGGCGCAGGTAGCCCAACTCTTCGAGCAGCAGGACTGGGTCTCGGCTCCGGTGGTCGATGACTCCGGCAAGCTGCTGGGCCGCATCACCATCGACGATGTCGTGGACGTGATCCGCGACAGTACCGAACACTCGCTGATGAGCATGGCTGGCCTGGATGAGGAAGACGACACTTTCGCTCCGGTCATGAAGACCGCACGTCGCCGCGCAGTCTGGCTGGGAGTCAATCTCATGACAGCGGTACTGGCGTCGCTGGTGATTTACCTGTTTCAGGACACGCTGGATCAGGTCGTGGCACTGGCCGTGCTCATGCCCATCGTCGCCAATATGGGCGGCGTGGCCGGCACGCAGACGCTCACACTGGTGATACGCAGCCTGGCACTCGGCCATATCAGCGCGTCCAACAGCCGCTGGCTGCTGGTGCGTGAGCTCGGGGTCGCGGGCCTCAACGGGTTGCTCTGGGCGATCACTATCTCGGTCATCGCCTTCGTCTGGTACGGCGATCTCCTGATCAGCGGTATCATCGCCGCTGCCATGATGATCAACCTGATGACGGCAGCACTTGTCGGCGCCTTCCTGCCATTATTCCTGAAGAAGATGCGTATCGATCCCGCTCTGGCCGGTTCCGTGGCACTGACAACCGTTACCGACTCGGTTGGATTCTTCGCCTTCCTGGGCCTGGCCCAGGCTTTCTATCTATAGCCTGGACTATTCATGATTGACGATCTGGATCCACAGGAACAGCCAAGCAAGTCCCAGAGAAAGCGCGAGGCACACGCCCAGCAGGCCCTGGGCGAAAGACTCGCCAGGCTACCCATCCAGAAACTGAAGCGGTTGCAGCTTCCCGAAGAATTACTGGCTGCACTGGCTGAGTTTCAACGCCTTCCTAATAGCCATGGCGCCAGGAAGCGCCAATTGCAATTCATCGGCAAGTTGATGCGCGATGTCGACCACGAAAGCATCTCCAGAACACTGGAGGACTTGCTGCAAGGCACAATTCGCCCCGACGTAACGCCGAAGACGGGCGGCGCAGACAGCGACGCAATCGGCAAGGCGATTCTTGCCGGGGATGGCACGGCCGTCGACGCACTGCTGTCCCGCCATCCGCTGCTGGATCGCCAACGACTGCGGCAATTCGCCCTGGCCCACGCCAGGGCCACGGATGAGGAGAGACCGCGGATAGAACAGAAACTGGCCGCCTATCTGCAGGCACATTTACATTAGCCCGATGCAGGTGGCCAGCTATACGCCTCAAAAATTAAGTGATAACATCGGCTCGCCTTCGAACTTCGCCGACCATCTGGGCAGTTATTTGGACCCGATCGCTGCCGGCAGTGAGCGGAAGCCGAAGATGCACTTATATAAAAATAGCATCTTGCGAGAATACAAATGTCCAACAACGACAACGCGCACGCCTACTGGAAAGCCAATCTCAAAATAGTCAGCTCCCTGCTAGCGATCTGGTTCCTGGCCTCCTTCGGGGGCGGAATTCTATTCGTAGACGCACTGGACAGCATCCGTTTCGGTGGTTTCAAACTCGGTTTCTGGATTGCCCAGCAGGGTTCTATCCTGGTCTTCGTCATCCTGATCTACGCCTACATTTATCTCATGGACAAGCTGGATGAGCGCTATAACTCCAGCACCTCCGAGGCGCAACAGGATAAGGGCACGGAGGACGAACAATGAGCGTACAAATTTGGACTTTCCTGTTCGTCTTTCTCACCTTCGGCCTCTACATCGGCATCGCCGTCTGGTCGCGGGCCGGTTCCACCAGCGACTTTTACGTCGCCGGCGGCGGCGTGCCTCCCCTGGCCAATGGCATGGCTACGGCGGCGGACTGGATGTCCGCGGCATCGTTCATTTCCATGGCCGGCCTCATTTCGTTCATCGGCCGGGATGGCACCTTCTATCTCATGGGCTGGACTGGCGGTTATGTGCTCCTGGCGCTCCTGCTCGCGCCCTACCTGCGCAAGTTCGGTAAATTCACGGTACCGGATTTCATCGGTGATCGTTATTACTCGCGGACGGCACGACTGATCGCCGTCTTCTGCGCGATCTGCATCTCCTTCGTCTATGTCTGTGGCCAGATGCAGGGCGCGGGCATCGTATTCTCCCGCTTCCTCGAAGTCGACATCACCACCGGGGTGATTATCGGCATGACCATCGTGTTCTTCTATGCCGTGCTCGGCGGCATGAAAGGGATAACCTACACCCAGGTCGCCCAGTATTGCGTGCTCATCTTTGCCTTCATGGTACCGGCGATTTTCATCTCGATCCTGATGACAGGCCAGCCCATTCCCCAGGTCGGTTTCGGCTCGGAACTCACCGAGGCCTTCGGTGGCGGCTATCTGCTGGACCGACTGGACGGATTGAGCGAGGAGCTCGGCTTTGCAACCTATACGGAAGGGCAACGCAGCACTCAGGACGTTTTCTTCATCACGGCGGCACTAATGTTCGGCACTGCCGGCCTGCCCCATGTCATCATCCGCTTCTTTACCGTACCCAACGTACGCGACGCCCGCCGTTCGGCAGGTTACGCACTAATCTTCATCGCGATTCTCTACACCACGGCACCCGCCGTCTCCGCCTTTGCCCGCATGAACCTCTTGAACACGGTGAACGATGCGGCGTACGAGGACGTCCCGGAATGGTTCACCACCTGGGAGACCACTAACCTCATTTCCTTCGATGACAAGAACAACGACGGGCGTATTCGTTATGTCGGCAATCCGGAGGAGAATGAACTGGAGGTAAACCGCGACATCATGGTGCTGGCGAATCCGGAGATCGCCGGGCTGCCGAACTGGGTGGTGGCACTGGTGGCGGCCGGCGCTCTTGCCGCGGCGCTCTCGACGGCCGCGGGCCTGTTGCTGGTGATATCGACGGCTGTCGCGCATGACTTGCTCAAACGCAGCTTCATGCCAGACATTTCAGAGAAACAGGAGTTGCGCTACGCGCGCGGCGCGATATTCGTTGCCGTGCTGATTGCCGGCTATTTCGGCATCAATCCGCCCGCCTACGTAGCCCAGGTGGTCGCGTTCGCCTTTGGCCTGGCAGCCGCTTCGTTCTTTCCCGTCATAGTTTTGGGTATCTTCCGCAAACGCATGAATCGCGAGGGCGCCATTGCCGGCATGATCGCCGGCTTCACGTTTACGGCCGGGTACATCATCTACTTCCGCTTCATCAACCCGGCCGCCGACAACGCCGAGAACTGGCTGTTCGGTATCTCGCCGGAAGGAATCGGCACCGTGGGCACCCTGGTGAACCTGGCCTTCGCCATGACGGTCGCGAAGTTCACACCGGAGCCCCCCGAGGATGTTCAGGAGATCGTTGCGAATATCCGCCTGCCGGAGCAGGCCTTGCCGTCAGTGGCGCCACAAGCGGCCTAGGGGCTATAGGGGCTAGGGACCTAAGGGCGGGGCCTCCAGCGGAGCGGGTAAAGAGCATCAGGTGCCGTGTTTGCCGTGCTCCGTCTTCTCCCAGTACTCATGGACCGTCGCCTTCATCTCCTTGCGCATCAGCAGGATGCCCAGGAGATTGGGCGCGGTCATGAGCACGATGGTGATGAGCGAGACATTCCACACGATAGTCGTATCGGCTAGCGCGGCATAGAAAAACGCCAGCACGTAGACGATGCGATAAGGCAGCACCGACTTCGCACCGAGCAGGTAGGTCATGGCCCGGTCTCCATAGTAGGACCAGGCAATGGCTGTGGAGAAGGCGAAGAGCATCAGGCCTATGGCAACGATGTACTGCCCGTAGCTGCCGAACAGCCCCTGTGTGAATGCCTGGGTCGTCAGCGGCACTGAATGCAGAAGTGACTCCCCCCGTACTACGATGCTCGCATCCTCGAGCCGCCCATCGATCACACTGACACCCCCGTTGACCGGTTGCCCGTCCCGCAGGTAGGTCACATTCTCGGCGAACGAGCGCGCATGCAGCAGAGTGAATGCATTGGCGTTTTGCGCCACGCCGTCGACCAGATCCACCTGACCCGAATACGACACCGCATTGCTGGAGTTACCGTTGAGATAGGCAAAGAGCTCTTCCACGTCGGCGGGAGAATCTTCGCTGAGAGCCCCGGCCACGAAGCGCGTATCGGCACGCTGAAACTCGTTATCGAATTTTTGCATCCAGACGCCGGACGACAGGATCACCAGACCGGTGATCGTGCAGATCACGATAGTGTCGATGAACGGCTCCAGGATCGAGACCATGCCTTCGTCGGCAGGCTCATCCGTGCGCGCCGCGGCATGTGCGATCGGGGCCGAACCCTGTCCCGCCTCATTGGAATACAGGCCCCGATTGACGCCACGATCGAATGCGTAGGCGAAGGTCGCGCCGAGAAAGCCTCCGGTCGCGGCCGAGCCGGTAAACGCATCGCTGAAGATCGCAGCAAAAGAGGGGATGATGTTCTCGACGTTAGGGATGATCACGGCGAACGCGCCAATCAAATACAGCAGGGCCATCGAGGGAACGATCGCTGCGGCGACGTGCGCGATGCGGGTAATGCCGCCGATGATTACCAGCGCCAACAGAACCGAAAGCACACTGGCGGTGATCAGCGGATTCAGATTGAAAGTGCTCTGCAGCCCCGAAGCGATACTGTTGATCTGCGGCAGATTACCGGTACCAAACGAACTCAACACGGTCGCGACGGCAAAGATCACAGCCAGCCACTTGAGGTTAAGCCCCTTCTCCATGTAATACATCGGGCCGCCGGCCATCGTGCCGTCTTCGATTTTCTCCCGATACTTGTGTGACAACGTCACCTCGACAAACTTACTGGTCATGCCGAAGAAAGCCGTCATCCACATCCAGAACAGCGCGGCCGGGCCACCAAGATGCAACGCCAGGGCGACGCCACCGATGTTTCCCGTACCTACCGTGCCCGAGAGCGCCGTGGTCAGCGCCTGAAAGTGCGAGGTATCTCCCGGCGCGCCCGCCTTGTCGAACTTGCCTCGAGTGACATTGATAGCGTGACGAAAATAGCGAATCTGGGGAAAGCCCAGGTAGAACGTGAAGAAGATTCCCGTCGCCAACAGCAGGAAAGGAAACCAGATCGCGCTGCCGAGATAACCATCGATAAAAATCAGAAAATTATTGACTGCGTCCACACCCGGCTCCCATTGTTAGTCTTTATTGTTCTGCCGCCACTGCCCTTCAGTCATCGCTCACGCTGATGCTCGGACCTCCACCTGAGACGCGGTCCGTCCCAGGCAATTGGGCCAGCATATTACGCGCCAGGTCCAGATACGCTGCGGCCGCAGGGCTCGCTGGCTCAGATGCTACCACAGGCGCCCCGCTGTCGGTGCGCTCCCGAATCTGCAGGTCGAGTGGCAGGCGCCCAATGACCTCGACACCGTATTCAGACGACAGCCTGTCGCCGCCGCGGGAGCCAAATATCGATTCCTCGTGCCCACAGTTGGAGCAGATGTGTACACTCATGTTCTCGACGACGCCGAGCAGGGGCACGCCCACCTTGTTGAACATCTCGATGCCCTTGCGTGCGTCCAGTAAGGCGACGTCCTGGGGGGTCGTCACCACTACCGCGCCCGAAAGCTTCACGGACTGGGCCAGGCTAAGTTGAATATCGCCAGTTCCGGGCGGCATGTCCACGATAAGAAAGTCCAGTTCCGACCAGGCGGTGTCTTTCAGGATCTGGGTGAAGGCAGAGATGATCATCGGGGCACGCCAGACCATGGCGGTGCCGGGCTCTACCAGGAACCCCATGGAAATGCACTCGACACCGTGCGCCTGAACCGGCACGATGTATTTCTTGTCGCGTATTTCCGGTCGGGCCTGCGCAACGCCCATCATCAGTGGGATGCTGGGACCGTAGATATCGGCGTCCAGGAGGCCCACACGATGCCCCAGCGCGGCCAGGGCGACGCTGAGGTTTACCGCCGTAGTCGACTTGCCGACGCCGCCCTTGCCCGAGGCGACGCAGATGATGTGCTTGATGTGATTGAGTGCGGTCAACGTTTAGAATGCGAGACGCGTGCTGGCGCCACCTTTGTCCAGTGATAATAGTAAATGGATTATCTGTGATCCGCGGCGAAATTACAGCCCTTGAGGACGCCAAAATAGCCTGGCGACTCGCGGCGAGCCCCGCTAGAATTAACCAGAGGGTTCTTTCATGAACAGAGTCCCGATACTGAGCCTGTTGTTTTGCGGGGCGCTTTCCGCGGCCGAGATCCGGGAAGAGTCAGACATCAAGTTTGCCTTCTACTCCGCCGCCTGGGGCGGGGATACCAACGACAGCATCAGAATGCTGGCGCACAATCAGACTGCTGAAGCCATTCGCCTGGAGTCCATCACCTTTCTCAAGGAAGGTGAAGGTGCTGACAGGGTCTCATTACACCTGGACGTTGACGTCCCCGCCGGAGGCTATGCCGAAGAGCAAATGGCCTATGTCGATCTCCTGCAGGGTGATGAATGCATCACACGCACGCTGGCTGAAAACTGGAAACTGGCTGAGATCTCCAACTACACGCTAAACCCCTCTGTACGCAACCTGATAATCGAAGACACCGATTCCTTCCGCATTTATCAGTGCGTAGAGCCGGTCGAGACCACCTGGGTCAATATTGCTTCCGGGGCCCGGCATCGACAGGAGGAGTGGGTGCTCTACCATTTCGAATCGCGTAACAATTAACCGTCTCGAAAAAAGAAGGCTCCTCCGCAAAATCTGTGGGTAGATGTTTCGCTCGGAGAGGGCGCCAAGTGTATGATATACAGGGGAAATAACGGTGGCTGAGCACATTTTTTGGGTTGATTTTTTCCGGATCGATTTTTT
>JBBDSI010000044.1:0-1927 GCA_040905005.1 Pseudohongiellaceae bacterium | reverse complement strand
CGGCAATCGCCGCGGCCTCGGGCTGGGCGGAGACCAGATCCTGATCAACGGCCGCCGCATCACCGGCAAGGGCAACGAGGGCAACAGTCAGCTCAGCCGCATACCCGCCGAGCAGGTGCAGTATATCGAGATCATTCGCGGCACCTCCGGCGACCTGGACGTGCGCGGCGGTAACCAGGTGATCAATATCGTGCTGCTGGAATCGGAGTCCCGCTCCGCCGTGGCCTACGAGCTCAACACCGACCATTATCATGACGGCGAGATCGTCCCGGGCGGCAAGATCTCCCTGAGCGGTTCCCGCGGCAATTTCGACTACATGGTCAGCGCCGAATCTGAACCGCGCTGGGAATACCGCACCGGTTTCGAGACCAGCACGCTTCCAGACGGCAGCATCAACGAGACTATCGTGCGCAACACCACGACCGACTCACAACCCCTTATCTTGAGCACCAATCTCGGCTGGCAGATCAGCGATCGCGACCTCGTCCACTTCAATGCCCAGGTCGAGGACAACGACCGCCCCTTCTTCGACGACCGCTTCATCACCGACTTCCAGGTCTCGCCAGCGACGCTGGACGTGGAATTCGACAACACCGAACACAGCGGTGACTTCTGGGAAGTCGGCGGCGACTACGAACACACCTTCGCCGGCGGCCAGCGCTGGAAGACCCTGGTCATCGTCAACCGCAGGGAAGACGACAGCCTGCGCGAACGCTTTATGGTGGAACCCGACACCCGCACCAAGGACCTGTACCTGGCCAATTTCAACCGTTACCAGGAACGCATCGTGCGCTCCTCCTACGCCATGGACCTGAGTGCATCCCAGGCTCTGGAAGTGGGTCTGGAGCGGGCCCAGACCATCCTGGACTCGACGCTGCAACTCGGCCTGCTGACCGGCGGTACCACGTCCCCTGCATTCGGCGGCCTGACGCCAATCACCGACTCCGACGCCACGGTGGAGGAGATTCGCTACGAAGGCTTCGCCGTACACAACTGGCAGATCAACCCGCGCATGTCCCTGGAGAGCACGCTGATCTTCGAGCGGTCCGAGATCAGCCAGTCCGGCGACGTGAGCAAGAGCCGGGACTTCGACTTCGTCCGCCCGAAAGTGGATTATCGGTTTGACCTGACCCCTGCGCTGCAGCTCCGTGCCACCATCGAGAAGGGCGTGTCCCAGCTCAGCTTCAACGATTTCACCGCCAACGTAGACAGCGGCGACGATGAGCAGAACGAAGTGGCCGGCAACCCAGATCTGCGCCAGGAGCAGTCCTGGCGCTACGACCTGAACCTGGAATACCGTTTCGCCAACGACAACGGCGTGCTCAACTCCAACCTGTATTACCATGACCTGGAGGACGTCATCGACCGGATCCCGGTCATCACTGCCGACGGCGGCATCCAGTCCGCCAATGGCAACATCGGTGATGGCGAACGCTACGGCGTCGCCGTCGACGGCAGCCTGCGCATGGCCAGCTTCAACCTGCCAAACCTGCTGCTCACCGCGCGCGTCGAGGTCGAGGACTCCAGCGTCACCGATCCGTTCCTGGGTATCGACCGTCGCCTCAGCCAACAGGGCCGCGGCAGTTACCGCCTGGGTTTCCGGCACGACGTCACCTCGCGCAGCATCAATTACGGTCTCAATTTCAACGACACTATCGAGGGGGGACGCATCGCCTGGGATGTCGACAAGACCGAAGAATATGACTCCGACCCCTTCATCATCGCCTTCTTCGAGATGCAGGGCTGGGGCGGCCTGACCTATCGCTTCGAGGCGACCAACTTCCACGAATCCTATCGCTGCCGCCTGCGCTCACGTTACGAGAACGGCACCATCGCCACCGGCACCCTCAGCGAGATCGAGGATTCCTGCAGCCACGCCGGCGAGAAATACGCCATCAAGATTCGCGGCACCTTCTGAGCAGTTGGC
>JBBDSI010000043.1:0-11844 GCA_040905005.1 Pseudohongiellaceae bacterium | reverse complement strand
AACCACAGGTATTCAGCCCGCAACTGTACGAAGGTGTTGGGACGCACGTAAACCTTCATGCCTGTTTCCAGGCCGGCGAAGGCCGTGTCGTCCACCCCGTCGCCGTAGGCGTAGCCGAGGCTGCTGCCGAGGAAGGGGCGCCATGCGCCATCACCAAAATGGTAGTCAAAATAGCCCCGGGTAGCACCATTCCAGAAATCATCAGTGATGAAGGTGCCATCAATGCTGGCATAGTTGACGCTCTGGCGAATGCCCAGTAGCAGGGCGTCGCTGCGATACCAGCCGTAGTCGGCGGAAATGCCGAAACTGCCGGAATCAAAGCTGCGGTCGCTGGCTCCGGTGCCAGAGAGAGTGAATTCGCGCTCGCCGGCCGAAGCGCCGTCGACGCCGCTTTGCGCGAAAGCAAAAGCGGGAAGCAAGGCTAGCGCCAGGCATAGTGTGGGTTTCTTGAACATATCGATCTCCTTGTACTGGCCAGACCAGCACCCTTGATAGTAGCTATGGTTCGAGCGAAAGAACGCTCAGCCCCCGCCCAGAAAGGGCGGCAAGGCAGACCCATGGTAGGCGGACGGTCGTATAGTATCGGTGCGTTACCGCCCATAATTAGGCGGGATAACCAAAGCAGGAATCCCAAAGACGACGAGATATAGCCTCTGGAATGCTGGGCTAACGCCGGTTTTCCGTGCTGTGTCCTGGCCCGGACTGCTCATGCACAAGCTACTGTGCACGCCTGGTCTCACGAAAAGGGCACCTAAAAAGGGTATCCGACAAGCCAGCGCGGGCTAACCAGCCGCTGCGGTCTGGCGGCGGATCACCTCCGCGCTCCCGGTATAGTAGCTGCCGTACTGTCGCGGGGTGGCTCTTTTGCGCACGACCGGCTGATCCAGGAAGGTGCGGCACCACAGCTCGAAGGAGATCATCGTCCACAATTGCAGATCGGCACCGCGTCCACGCTCATGGAGGCCAAGCAGGCGTTCTATGTAGCTGGCATTGAAAATATTTCGCGAGCGGCTTGCCGTGGAGAACAGCAGGTCGCGCACGAAGGCATTCATTTCCCCACGGAACCAGGCTCCCAGCGGCACGGCGAAACCCTGTTTGCGTCGGTCGATGATCGAATCGGGTAGCATGCCCCGCATGGCCTGCTTGAGTATGTGTTTAGTGCTGCCATTATGCAGCTTCATCTCCGGGGGGATCGTGGCGGCGAACTCCACCAGCTTGTGGTCGAGCAAGGGAGAGCGCGCCTCGAGCGAGTGGGCCATGCTCATGCGATCGACCTTGGTCATGATATCGAGAGGCAGATAGTTCTTGATGTCAGCGTACTGCACCGCCGACAGCCAGTGGCCGCTCTCCCTGTCCAGGCAGTCGCGCTTGTAGCTGAGCAGATCGGCCGCAAGTATTCTCTCGGCCGCCTCCCCCTGGAAGAGGCCGCGCTGTCCATCCCTGTCAAACAGGTTGCCGGAATCCAGGTAACGTTCGTTGCCCTCCAGGGCGATGTGCCTGAGGAAATTTCGCCCCTTCATCCCCTCCTTCATGCTGCCGCCTATCACACCCAGCATCTTGCGCACGGGTCGAGGAATGCGATCGCGCCCCCGCTCGTTCTGCTCCTTCAGGTATTTGTCATAGCCGGCGAATATTTCATCGCCGCCATCGCCGGACAGCGCCACCGTCACGTGTTCAGCCGCCATCTTGGAAACCATGTAGGTCGGGATTGCCGAGGAGTCGCCGAATGGCTCATCCAGATGCCAGATCAGGTCATCGAGTATATCGAGCACGTCGGGCTTCAGGATAAGCTCATGATGTTCGGTGCCCAGGGCCTGAGCAACCTGCCGCGCATAGGGCGCCTCGTTGAACGCCTTCTCAGTGAAGCCGATCGAGAAGGTCTTCACCGGCGCGGAAGCCTCCCGCGTCATCATTGCCACCACCGCGCTGGAGTCTATGCCGCCGCTGAGAAAGGCGCCAAACGGCACGTCGCTGCGCATGCGTATACGCACGGACTCCTGCAGAATCTCGCGAAGTTCCTCCACGTAATCCTGCTCGCTCCTGCCGTAATCCGGCTCGAAATGCACATCCCAGTAGCACCTGAGAGTCGGCGCCTGACCGGCTTCTATGGTCAGCATGTGGCCAGGCTCGAGTTTTTTAATTCCTTCAACGATGCTCTCGGTCGGTGGCGTGGTCAGGAAAGAAAACAGATGACCCACTGAGGACCAGTTGAGCTGACGATCGACGTAGGGCAATTGCAGGAGCGACTTGATCTCCGATCCGTAGACCAACCGCCCCTGGAATTCACCGTAATACAGAGGCTTTTTCCCCAGGCGGTCACGCACGAGCATCAGTCTTCGCCGCTTGCTGTCCCAGAGCGAGAACGCAAACATGCCGCGCAGCTTCTGCACGCACTCCATACCGTATTCCTCGTACAGATGCACGATGACTTCTGTATCACCCGATGTTGAGAACGTGTGGCCTCGTGCCTTCAGGTCCTGGCGAAGCTCCCGGTAGTTATAGATCTCGCCATTCATCACGACCTGCACGCTGCCGTCTTCGTTACTCACCGGCTGCTGCCCGGTTTCAAGGTCGATGACACTAAGCCGGCGCATGCCCATGCCGATGTTGCCATCAAGAAAATAGCCCTCGTCATTGGGACCTCGATGAATGATGACATCACACATCGCCTGAACTTCCTCGAAGCCAACCGCTTGCCCCTGTATTCCGAAGACACCGACAATTCCACACATATCCTAACCTCGCTGTAACCGCATAGTCCTGTAAACCCAGGCAAAGGGCTTCTGGACCCAATCCACCAGCATTTCCTTTTCATCGTCATACATGGGTCCGAAAAGTAACAGCAGGCAAAAGTACGAAAGACCATAGACAAGACCCGTCACCGCTATGCCGGGCAAGCCGGGCAGACTCAGTAACGACTCCACAAATAACGCCGGGACGACCGCGAGTGTCGCCAGAAGCAGACTTAGATACAGGCTTTTCCAGGGCAGAAGCATGGACCAGCCGACGTCGAGCACGGCCTTGATCCTGAACAGGGACACGATCCGAGTCAGCACTTTGGCTAGTATCATTGCCAGAACGGCGCCAATGATGCCGAAGAGATTGATGAACCAGAAAATGAAGATCGCCGTCAGTGAGAGCTGAATCAGGTTCTGGATAATGAGGAAGCGGGTCTCGGCCAGGACCCGCAGCGCCCCACTCGTGAGCAGCACGGAGGCAAGCATCCCGAATGACCACAGCATGAAGATCGGCACGCTCTCCTCATAGGTCGCCGTGAAGAACAGAATGATCAGGGCATGGGCCAGGATAATCATCGCCGCGATCAGGGGGAACACAATCAGAGCCAGCTTACGCGTGGTGTCCCGCCAGATCGCGCACGCCCCCGCCTTGTCTTGGGCCAGCAGCTTCTCGCGCATGCTGGTCATCATGACATTGGCTGTCGAGCTGGTGAGGTATTCGACCAGCGGTATCTGCAGACAGCCGACCGCATAGATGGCGAAAGTGGCGACGTCGAAATTGTAGGAAACGACATAGAGATGGAAGTTTGCCTGCAGGATTTCTATCAGGCCCGCGAGGCCGAATGGCAGGGCATAACCGAGGTGCTTGCGCAGTAAGGGAGTGTCCTGCCTAAGCCCGCCGCCGAATTCACGCGCCACATAGATCAAGTTCGCTACACAGCGGATTACTGCGAAACCCAAAGCGCCCAACAGCAACCAATGCAGCTCTGGGAAGATCAGAACCGGTGCAATGTAGAGCAGCGCACGCACCAGATCCGAAAGAGCATAAGTAAAGGAGGCTGCCATGTGTTGCTTCTTTACGATCATGACTGTCTCCAGCGAGACAGCCATCAGCATGAAGAACAGGTACGCCCCAATGAACGGGATATAACCCACCAGGTCCGGATTGTTCAGCAGCCTGGCAATATAGCCCTCCAGCACCCACAACCCGCCAAATGCCAGCAGGCCCACGCCGCCAAGCACGAGCAGTGTGTTGGCTACATACTTGCCTCCGTGCTGTCTCTCGTTTGGCAGAAAGTAGAACAAACTCTCCGCCATCCCCACCTGCGCGATGCCAAACAGGGTCCCATAGATGAGGAACAACTGCTTGTAGGTGCCAAACTCCTCCACGGTGAACAGCCTGGCCAGTATCATGGGAATGACGAACGCCGCCAGAAAGCCCAGGCCTCTGCCCGCCATCAGCACCAGGGCCGGTCGGAATATCGCTGTGTCTGACCGATTGGTCATAAGATTATCTGCTTGCAAATCAATGCGCCCGCGCTACAGCCTGACTGGCGGCTCGGGACTGATCCATGACAACTGGACTGGGACTGCCTGATTGCGCAAGCGCTGCAATCCCATGGCGTAGCGCGAGCCTTTCCAGTGCGGCCAGGGTGGGCGCATCGAGGGGTATGCCCCTCGTCATATTTTCCCGGTATAGCGCCCACCGCGTTTCCCCGGGAATATGGACATCCCCGGCGGCATTGCCGCTACCACGGATCATGCTGAAAAGCATTTCGAGACGTTCAGAGAAAGCCTTCGGGCTGATCATCTGGCACAGGTCGATGGCAATAAAGAAATGACCGTTCCTGCCGGACCCGCTGAAATTATTAAACATCGAATTGACTTTGGTCGAGAACGCAGCGCCTGTGAGTGCCGCCGACAGGATCTCGATCATTAGCGCAATGCCGTAGCCCTTGGCACCGCCGAAAGGCAGGAGTGTACCGTTATCCAGCTCACGCGCATCGGTAATCGTGTCGCCCATTGCATCCACGGCGATCCCCTCAGGCAGGGGCAGTCCTGCCTCGGCGTATTTCAGCACCTGCGAACCACAGACCGCAGACGTCGACATATCGAGCAGCATGTGTTTTCCGTCGCGCCCCGGCGCTCCGAAGGCAATGGGATTGGTACCGAATACAGGTTTGGTGCCACCATGCGCCGCCACCTTCGCAACTGAATTGCTGAAGGCCAGACCCAGCATATTGCGTTCCGCGGCAAGTTGGACGAAGTAGGCTCCGGTGCCGAAGTGATTGCTGTTATGGACACCCACCGCGCCGATACCAAACTTTTCGGCTTTGCCGATGGCACAGCTCATGGCTTCATATCCCACAAAATGACCAAGGCCCTGGTCGCCATCCATGACCGCCACAGCCTGACGGTCCGAGGAGAGGGTGGGATTGCAGGGGCACTTGATCAGCTTCGCTTCCAGGCGGGCAAGATAGGCGGGTAACCGCCACACGCCATGAGTCGAACGCCCCACCAGGTCGCTCCATATCAGCGCCTCGACAAAGCGGGCTCCCTGCGCGTTGTCAAAGCCTGCTGTTTCCAGAAGCTTTCGCGTCCACTCGATCAGCGTGTGATGCAATACTCTTTTTCCGTCTTCCATGGAATCCTGCTCTCTTTCCGGTAGCGTGTGATAGATGTTTAAAGGCCCTGTGAAAAAAGGGCTTCGGATCATCCAGGCAAAAATAGGGGAACACCAGCGGCGGACCCCTGATGCTGCGTATCCAGTCCACGAGGTTAATCTCTCCCAGCCTGCGCAACTCGAGGAACGCCAGGATGTCGAGAATTACCCACCAGCGCCGCACTCCCTCCCGGAAGTCGGTTTGGGCGGGCGTCTCGCCTGTCAGCAGATAATTGTAGATTAGCCAGGGCATATCCAATCCGCTCTTGCTCACCACGGCCTGGGCAGCAGAGGTTCGCGGATTGCATTCGATGATCTTCAACTGGCCGTCACGTTCGTCATACTTGAACTCGACATGTCCGAGCCCGGTAAAGCCTATGCCCTTAAAAAATCGCTTGCCCATCTCTTGCGTCGCCGAGAGCCGCTTGCTTATCGTCAGGCATGCGGCACCGGAGTTCTTGGGAAAGCGGCGAAAAATCTGGTGGGTGTAGTCAAACAGAATTCTTCCACCCCGGGTCATGTAGCAGAAATACGCGCTTTGCAGACGATCGGGCCCGGGAATGATCTCGGTGACGATCAGCTTCAGGTCTCGACCAAGCAGGTCCCGCACTTTCTCCTGCAGCTCGGCCTTGTTACGCGCTACCAGATACTTCCTGTCCGGATAGTGCTCGTGAAACCGGTGCGAATGCACAGGCTTTACCATGATGGGAAAACTGATTTCGTCTTCCAGGCTTGCCAGATCCTGTAGTGACTCAACACGGTAGAACGCCGGCGTTGGGCAACCGGACTTTTGCGCCAGCTCGAGAGTCGCCAGTTTGCTCAACATCGCGGTGCTTATTTCGGGGAGCGCGTCATCGACGATATAGCGCTGCGCCAACAAGGGCCGCCTCTCCGCCAGATATTCGACTGCCTCATCATTGCCCGGGAATATGACAGCGCCTGTGAGCTCCGGGCTCTCCTGTTCGAGCAGGACCTGATCCCAGTAATTCTTCTGGCTCCCGCCTTCGGGAATAACAAAGGCATCAGTGCAATAGCGTGATTTGAAAGCAAAGCAGCCCTCGGCAGCGCATATAAATACCCGGATGTTTCGCCTACCGAAGCTACGGGCAATGCTAATCGCATTCTCTTCTCCCCCGAGCACGAGCACGGGCGGCGCTCCGAGATTCTGCGTTCTCGAGAGATTCATCTCACTCCGACTGTATTGAATATATAGTTTAGTATGATGGAGCCTATTCCTACTTCGGCTGCCCTATTGGAGACCAGGGCGTGGTGGTGCAGCCCCGGCGTGGTATTGATTTCATTGAGCCGGCAATGGCTCTCATGGAGCGGTACGGTGTGATCCTTTAACATCAGGTCTACCCCCGAAAGAGTCACACCCAGGACGCGCGAGATATCACGACCGAAGTCGACAATAGACGGGTGAATGGACTCCTTCACCGTCCAGTTCTCTTTTCTCGAATACTGATTACTTACCGTCTTAATCTGCACGCTAGTCTCTGCGGCCGGCACGTGACGGCTGGACATGCCCTGCTCGGCCAACGTATAGCGGGCATCCAGGTCCAGAGTCAGGGGTGACAGGGCGCTGTTACCCTCGCGCAGGCGCCTCGTATTCTCCTTCTCCACAAGCGTTCGTATATTACTGCGGCCATCACCGGTCAGGGTTGGCGACTCACGGCGGATGGCATCGATAAGCTGCCCGTTGAGATACAACAGGCGATAGTTACTACCAGAGTGTTGCTTTTCTATCATCAGTGCGGCATTGGATGAATAGGCAGCGGCATTGCAGGAGGCCTGCAGCAAGCGGGATCTGCTGTTGATCCTGGTGCTGACGCCACGACCACCCGCGGCCCCACTGGCCGGCTTAACTACACAGTTGCCGCCGCACGCGCGCATGAAACTCAAGGCCTTATCGATGTCCCCCAGGTCGTATTCCAGATACTCTGGCACCGGGTAGCCCCGCTCCTGCAATAGTCGGTTTACCAGCGGTTTATTGCCGGCGATACGCAAGGTCAAATGATCGTCGAGCATCACTTCGCCCTTGCGTACAAAGGTCCTCTTGCCGCCTCTGGTCAGTCGATAGAAGCCATCGCCGATATCTTCGAAATCCGCGCCGATATCCCGAGCCACCCGCATCCAGTAGTCGTAAAAGAAGTGTGACCTGAGCGCTTCGAAGCGCCGCTCGAGGGCGCGCCTCTCGGAGGGCATCCTGGCGCGTACGAGTTCGAGCACACGCCTGGCCGACAGCATTTCCTGGCGATACCACAGGGACGGTTTGTTAACCAGTGGTAATAGTGCAGTTCGCATCATTGAGATATCTGTCCACCCATTCGTTTGAAAAATCTCCTTTTTTAACGCTGGCCACGTAGGGGTCCAGCGTCAACTTCTGTTCGTTGAGCCGCTGCAGGGTCTCCTGGGCAAACTCTTTCCTGATCACCACGATGCCAGCCTTGTCGCCGACGATGATGTCGCCCGGGTTGACTACCACTCCTCCACAGGAGACAGGAAAGTTGATTTCGCCAGGCCCTCGATGCAGAGGTCCTATCGGAGTCTCCCCGCAGGCGAATACCGGAAAGCCGTCGGCGGTTATATCCGGCAAGTCACGTACCAGTCCGTCGATGACAAAGGCGGCGATACCGCGATGCTTCGCCTTGGTACAGATCAGGTCTCCGAGCACGGCGTTGCTCTTACTGCCCCCCGCATCGACGACCACTACATCGCCTGGCTTCGCTACGTCCAGGACCTTGTGTACCATCAGGTTGTCGCCCGGGAAAACCTTGACCGTGCAGGCCGGACCGCAGATAGAGCCAGCGTCGGAGATGTCATAGATACCATTGTTCATGGCATACATTCTGTTGAGCATGTCCGAGATATCCGGCGTGTCGAACTGCCGAAACTGCTCGACAAGCTCCTGTGGAGGTCGTTCGATATCCAGCCTGATACGAAAGCCAGGCCCGGCGTTCATTTGTGCCGACTTGGGCGTGCTGTTCGCTGTCATGCTCACTCCTGAAATTCTGTGTAGCGTTATGCCGTTATTGGCCTGCGGTAACAGCGTCTGTCTCGGGTACGCTGGCGGGGCCGCGGGAGAACACCTCGTTCGCCTCAGTATTCTTACCTGACCCCCAGTGAATGGCCGGCCCCTTCCTCGGTCCCGTGTTGTAATGGTCGGCGAAGTCGGACGCCAGCTCTCTGGCTTCATGCAGGTTGATCCACTGCCGCAGCAGCAGCCGTTTTCGCGACTCGTCCTCGTGATCGATAAAGTGGTCTCTGTTATGAAGCACTGTATTGTTGTTGAGAAAGGCGAGATCCCCGGCTTCCAGATGCACATCGAAGCGAATGTCATCGCGCATGGCCAGTTCCGCCACCTTGTTCACAGCCTGCTGCTCAAGCTCAGACAGGGGTTCTGAGAACGGCAGCTCCTGGGCTGTCAAAATCGCCTTCTGGTTGTACCTGCAGCTCAACATGCCCTGGTGGTAACTGAACACCGGAACACGGTGCGCAGTGATGTCCTCATACTTGCCCACCGGGCCGTTGCCCCGAATGTTGTAGTGAAAGCCACGATACAAGGGCTCGAGATAGTCGGGCCATGACTCAAGCAGCTCGTTATGGATCGCCATGGAGCAAGAGATATTGTTGATCCCTCCCTGTTGCGCCGGTCGAACACACAACAGGCAGACCAGGTCTCCTGTGTCGCAGTGCGGCGTTAACTTCGCGCGGGTGGTATAGCCGCGGACACTGATGTCGTCATAATTTTTCTTCTGGTCATAGACACGGTCAATCAGGGTGCCTCTGGTATCCTGGTTGATCTTGTCACCCAGACGGGAAGTCAGGCCGGCGTACAGCAGTTCGATGTCCTCCAGTGGCAAGCCTGCCAGGGGCATGCCCCGTAACACAGCGAAACCAACTCCCTGATCTATTTTGCGGCCGATCTCGTCCAGGTCCGGCCCGAACGCGGGCAACGGAAAGTCCTCCCTGCCTATTGTCTCGATCGTGCATCCGTTGCCTTTGGCGACTTCAAGCGCGCGCAGCAGCTCTTGCTGTTGGGCTGGACTCAGCACATACAGCCAGTTGCTTCGGGCCTGCAGATCCCTTGCATACCAGACGGTCTCATCACTCACCTTTTGCCTGAATCTCTCAGCAATCATTTATGATAGAACCTCTCTCCTGCCTAACTGCGCTGTATAGGTTTCACTGGTATTTCTCACCATGGCCTCAAGCGAGAAATCCTCCCTGGCCTTACGCCGGGCCACCTCGCTGAGCTGGCGCGCCAGCGCCTTGTTGCCCAGTATCCTGCTGATTCCTTCCGCCAGATGTTGGGGAGAATGGGGAGGAACCAGGATGCCACTGACGCCGTCTTCCACTAACTCCGGCGTACCACCAACACGGGTAGCAACTATCGGCGCCCCCGCCGCCATTGACTCGAGCAGGGTGTTGGAGAGCCCCTCATCGTGTGAAGGCAGCACCGAGACTGCGGCCTGTGACAGAATCTGTGGCACATCGCTGCGATGTCCACAAAAGTACAGGAAGTCTTCGAGCTGCAGCGTCTCACGCAGATCAAGCCACTGTTGATACTGACTGAGGCGACCCTCGCCTGCTTCCATGCTCGCTAGCGAAGGCTTGCCGATTATCAAAAACCTGGCTTGCGGGTGCTCACGATTAACAAGTGCAGCCGCCTGCATGAAATCAACCACACCCTTCTGCTGATTCAGCCGGGCAAGCATCACTACCAGGGGAGCGTCCTCTTTGATTCCCCAATCGCCCCTGATGGCACTTCCGGAAGAATCAGTACCGCTGACCGCTTCGTACCGGGAATGGTCTATGCCATTCCTGATCACGGTAATTTTGTGCTGCTGATACCCTTGATCCAGCAAACAGCCCCGTATCGACTCCGCGTTGACCAGGATTCTGTCGGCCATGCGGCAGACCATCTTCTGCAATAATTTTTGTCTCCTTGTCAGATAAACACCGCGATCCCGTATTGACGCGATGACTACTGGTACTCCCGCGAGTTTCGCGGCCGGAATGGCAAAAACCAGCGCGTAGAAATTATAGGCGTGCATGATCTCGATCTGGCTATTGCGCAAATGCCTTACGAACCTCATCATCTGCATAAGAGCCGCCGCGGAGAGAAACGAGGTGATGGGAAACTCACGTGAGGCGATACCTTGCCTGGCGTATTCCTCGACGAACGGTCCTTGCTTGTTCAGAGAAGCAAATTCAAGCTCGAAGCGCGTCGAGTCCAACCCTTTTACCAGATTGAATACCTGACCTTCCGTGCCCCCTGAGCCGAAGTCACAGACAAATTTCAACAGTCTGACTTTCTCCCGAGCCGGTGTGGGCTCTGCAAACCGGTGGTTTGCATGCAGAAAGTGAGTGTTTTTAAAGGAGTTTGTATCTTCCCTCACGCGGACATATCCCGATCAATTTACATATCTCGCCCTGTAATGTGACGAGTCAGTACAGATTATATTTATTGCGTGTAAAAGGTATCGGGTAAAACCACTAGGATAGATCAGGTAAAACCACTAGCCTGGGCAGGATAAAAGGGTATTCCAGCCCCTTTACCTGAAATTGACCCGTACGCTCTGCCCCCGTCACTGATCGCTGACGTCGACGAAATCATCGTCCGCCTCTCAGCACTACCCCGGTTTCCGTTACAAATGCCTGATCGTGCTGGTTTGGACTGGGCGCTCTGTCCGCCACTACCGAACAGCAGCGGCTGGATCGGCTCAACGCTCATGATTGCCTTGCTGCAGCGCTTGGCAGCCGCGCTTGTCATCACTGCCAGCAGCATGGCCAGGCGGGTCTGTTTCAGGCCCACGAACAGGCAAAGCGAGGCTCGTTGGTGTGGCAGCCAACCGAACTTATTTGCTGCATGGTTTTTAATGAAGTTCATTCACCCATGCTGGCAATTGACCAGCCGGAGCATTCAATATGAACCAGATCAAAACCTTCGCAGCAGCCGCGCTGCTTGCCAGTAGCACATTGGCCATCAGCTGCTCGACCAATGAACAGACAGGACAGGTACTCGGCGGCGTTGCCGGCGCCGCGGCAGGTAGCCAGGTGGGCGGAGGCTCGGGGCGGACCGCTGCCACCGTCGGCGGAGCCGTGCTTGGCGCCTTTATCGGCGGCGAAGTCGGTAGTCGAATGGATGAGGATGACCTGCGCCAGACCGGACAGGTGCTGGAAAACAACGAGATCGGCCAGAGTACAGCCTGGGTCAACCCCGACACCGGCTATCGTTATGACTTGCAGCCCACCAACACCTATCAATCAGCCTCCGGCCCGTGTCGTGACTATGAGATGCAGGCAGTAATCGACGGCCGCAACGAGACCATCCACGGTACCGCCTGCCGCCAGGACGATGGATCCTGGGAGTAGGCCAGGAGGGCTTTACTCTTCGAGTTGCAGTCACAGGAGTATGCGCACGCGTACTGGATCCGAGGT
>JBBDSI010000042.1:5727-11850 GCA_040905005.1 Pseudohongiellaceae bacterium | reverse complement strand
ACTACCGGCTGGATCCACCGGCTCGGCCTGCTGAACCGTGGTGTCACCATGCTCGGCGGCTGCGCTTATGAACGCATCGACGAGCAGGGCCTGCACCTGACGGTAGACAACGCGCCGCGCGTGCTGGCGGTGGACAACGTGGTGATCTGCGCGGGGCAGGAGCCCCTGCGGGAGCTGCTCACGGGCCTCGAGAAACCCCACCACCTCATCGGCGGTGCCGATGTGGCGGTGGAGCTGGATGCCAAGCGTGCGATCGATCAGGGCACGCGTCTGGCGGCGGGGCTCTGAATCTGAAAGTCGCTGAAGGACGCTTTAACTAGTCGCTGTGTACCGTGGCCAGATGCTGCTCGAACCAGGCCAGGCGAGCCACGGCGGCCTGTCGTGCATCGTCGCCGCGGAAGCCGTGTTCGGCGCCCGGAATGGTGATGAAGTCCGCCTGCACGCCCTGGCGCTCGAACTCCGCGAACATGATCTCTGAGTTGCTGATGTCGACCAGTTCGTCGGCGTCGCCGTGAATCAGCAGAGTCGGTGGGTCGCCGGCGTCGGCATGCAGGATGGGCGAAATCGAGGGAGCCTGCTCGGCCGCGAAGTTCAGAGCGGGAAAGCGCTCGTTGGGACCGACGATTGAGCGCAGATCCACCGGCGGGTAGTAGGCCACTACCGCGGCCACATGATTGTCCTGGCGCAGCACCGGATCCTGCGCAGCGGGATCGCCGGCCTTGGAAGCCAGGCCCAGCATCAGTGACAGATGCCCCCCGGCACTGCCGCCGGTCACACCGAGGCGCTCCGGGTCGATGCCATAGGTAGCCGCGTGCAGCTTGATGTGGCGAATGGCGCGGCTGACATCGGTATAGGCGTCGGGCACGTGATAACGCGGGGCACTGCCGTGATGGACAGGAATCACGGTGAAGCCCGCAGCCAGGAGGTCGGCGAACTGACGCTCACGCGTCGCCGGCGGCGACCAGCGCGAATACCAGCCGCCGCTAACCATGTACACCACCGCGGCGCCATTGGCGTTATCGGGAATGAGCACATCATAAACCAGGGCCATGCCGTCCTTGTGTCCATAGACCCGATCGACATGGATGTTGACATCGGCGCCGGCCAGCGAGGACACAGCGAAGGCAAGCAACAGAAGCAGGCTGTGCAGTGTTTTTTTCATGGTTTGTCTTCCTCTTCGATTCAGTTGTTTAGAATCAGTTGCCCTGTAACAGATTACCAGGGGAATACTGGTCGGTCAGTATGCGCCTGCCCGTGTCCCAGTCCACCGCCGTGGACAGGCGTCGTGGATAGTCCAGCAGTGGCACACCGTACTTCTCCACACTATCGGCCAGGATCCTGGCCTCGCTCACGAGATCGCCCCGGGGCGGTAAGGTTTCGAGTTGCGCGATGATTATGCGGTTGCCGGTAGAAGGCAGTTTGAAGTTGAAGAATTCCTTGAAAGCACGCTGATAGGTGACCGACTCGTGATCATACAGCCTGCTGGTGGAAAACGTGTTGGCCACCAGCACCGAGTCCTCCGCCATGATCGCCTTCACTTCCTCCAGGAACTCCAGGGTCAGCATGTGCTCGGGAATGTAGTCGCCGCTGAAGGCATCCAGGACGATGAGATCGTAAGTCTCGCCACGCAGGCCGGCGCGCTTGATAAAGGGGCGCCCGTCATCGACGTACACCCGCATGTTCTCCGTTTCCTCGAAAAAGAAGAACTCCTCCGCCACCCGGACGACGGCCTCGTCCACTTCGACGACATCGATCACGGCATCGGGAAAGAGGTCGGCCAAAGCCATGGGGATGGAGCCCCCGCCCTGCCCGATCACGAGTACGCGCTGCGGATCCGGATTGAGCAGCAATCCGGCGAAGCTCATGCGGGTATAGTCGAACACGAGTCGCAGGGGATCGTTGACCAGCATGCAGGTCTGGTTGCGGTCGCCGCGGTGGACGTTGAAGAGCAGACAGCGGCGATTACCGACCTGGGTGACCGTGATGTCTCGATACTGGGATTTTTCCTCGTGTATAGTTTCTGCCCGGGCCCCGGCGCTGACTGCGATGAGACCACACAGGAGGCACAGGAGTCCCAGTTTAGGCACGTTTCTCATAAGGTCTCGCCTTTTTCACCAAGCGTCCTGCATTGAGGCTGTTAATAAGAAGGATGATACTCCCCGCCAGTATCAGCGCCGCGATAGCGCCCCACAGTATCTCGTTGACTTCCCACCACAGGACGAAATAGAACGTTGTGCCCAGGGTGCCGGCTGCGCTGCCCATGGTCGAGACGAAGAACAACAGGCCTGCCATGTGGCCGCTGTGCTCATAGGTCTCCACCAGGAGCCTTACCGAATAGGGGGAGATCATGCCGAGGATGGCCGTGGGAATGAAAAACAACAGGACCGATGCGACGAGCGAGCCATAGCGGGGGTCGAGAATGGTCAGGAAGATGGGTTCCATGATGGCATCGGCCAACAGGATAATAGGCAATGAGAACACCGCCGCGGCGATGAAGAACGACGCATAGGTCACGGCATTGGGATGACGCGTCGAGAGCCGGCCGCCGATCAGATAGCCCGCCGACAGCGCCAGCATGAAGATGGTGATGATACTGCCCCAGACGGAGAGGCTGCCGCCGAAATACGGCGACAGGATGCGCGCGCCCAGCATCTCGATGGTCATGATGCTGGCACCGCTCACGAAGGCCATGCCGGCGATGACGATCCGTGGTAATCCGTGGGGTCTGGGTTTGCTCACTAGCGGGTTTCCTTGCTCTTCCTGGCGCCGTTGCCCATCGTTAAAGCCGTTCGGCTACCTCTCTTGTGGGTGCGCTAAAGTAACACTGCCGCCGGCAGAATTAAACGCAAACGCGGCCTGATGCGCCGATCAGTCTGATCCCGCGCCGAGATGACGGCCGCCATCGAGGGCGATTACCTGGCCATTGTCTCCTTAGTTGTCTATCTCACCCCGGATGATCAACTCGCACATCCGCTGCAGGGCGAAGGCCTTGTTCAGGAAGCCGGCGAAACGCTCGTCCCGGGTGAGGCCGTGGTAGTAGCGGTAGTAGATCTGCTGGCCTATCACCGTCAGCCGGAACAGGCCGAAACAGAAATAGAAGGGAAAGTTTTCTACCGACAGTCCGGTTTGCGCCTGGAAGCGGTCGATGATCTCGGCGCGGGTCGGGGCGCCCGCCACGTCCGAAGGCATGGTGCGCGACTCACGAAAAAAGTCTGGATCGGAGGTCTGTACCCAATAGCCCAGGGTGCAGCCCAGGTCCATTAACGGATCGCCCACCGTGGACATCTCCCAGTCCAGGACGCCGATAACCTGCAGTGGATCGTCGACATCGAAGATGACGTTGTCCAGCTTGTAGTCGTTGTGGATGACGCTGGGCTTGCCGCTCTCGGGTGGCATGTTGTCGTTCAGCCACTGCATGACCTCGTCGCAATTGACCGTATCCGGCGTCACCGCATCCCGCCAGCGCCGACACCATCCCTCCACCTGGCGCTGCACATAGCCCTCGGGCCGGCCGAAGGTGTCCAGGCCGGCGGCCTTGAGGTCGACGGAGTGCAACTGCCCGAGGACATCGAAGAAGTTGAACAGCTGCTGGCGGGTCTGCGCCGGACTGAGGTCCAGCCCCGGCGGATATTCCCGCCGGATGACCAGGCCCTCGATATAGTTCATGAGGTAGAAGTCACAGCCGATGACGCCGTGGTCAGCACAGAAATGGATCGGTACCGGCCCGTAGGGGAACACGTCCTTCAGTGCCGAGAGGATACGGTATTCCCGCGACATGTCGTGGGCCGACTTGACCTTGCTGCCGAAGGGCGGCCGGCGCAGCACCCAGCGTTCGCTACCGCTGCTGAGCAGGTAGGTCAGGTTGGAATGACCGCCCGGAAACTGCTTCACCTCCAACGCGGCCGCCTTGCTGCCCAGCACCGGCTCCAGATGCTGCCGCAGCGCATCCAGGTCCAGTTCCTCCCCCTGCCGGATAGCCCCGGCTCTATCGATCAATTCTTCTTTTTTTGCCAAAACACTGAGCCTTCATCGTTAGCGGTAGGTGATCAGGTGGGACACCTCGGGCCGCTCCAGGTGGGACAGGCTATTGAACTGGGTCAGGGACACCCGCCCATTCCCATATTTCACCCGGGTCACGGAACTGTTGTGCACCATCCAGTTGGTGGCAATCACCTGTTCGTCCGGGAATTGTAATACTCTTTGCAGGGCCATCGCTATGACGCCGCCGGACGTGGAGACGAGGACCCGGCTGCCGCCGCGATGCCGCGCCATGAGCTCGTCGACCGCGCCGTGGACACGCGCCCGGAAGTCGGACCAGTGTTCGAAATGAGCGTCGGCCGCAGCGGGCCTCAGCTCATTCCTGATCCACCTGGCGGTGGCGGCCTCGAACAGTTGCTGAAACAGCCGCTCCTCGGTGATGGGCCAGGCGATATTCTCATCGAATCCCTCCGCCATGGAGTGATCGCGCAGATAGATGCGAATGAGTGGGTCGCCGTTGTATTCGTTCAGGGCGGGCAACTGCACAGGCCCCTCCGGAGCGTCTGCGACGAGCGGTAGCAGTTCCGTGGCAGTCTCTGTCTGTCTTAGCAGGGTGCCGCTGTAGAGTTGATCGAACGTCTCGCCCAGTGCCTCCCAGTGCCGCCGCAGGATGCGCACCTGCTCGATGCCCCGCTCGCTGAGCTTGTCGTAGGATGCCTTGCCGAAGGACGCCTGTCCGTGGCGCACGAAGACCAGTTCACTCATGACCCGCTGTCTCGCCGGCTCAGCTCAGCGCCGCGTAGCGATCAGTGTGATAGTCCCCGTCACCGAACAGCAAATCGATGGCGGTCACCCGCTTGAAGAAATGACCCACGTCCAGCTCCTCGGTGGTGCCGATGCCGCCGTGAATCTGGATCGCCTCCTGTCCCACCCGCCGGATTGCCTTGCCGACGCGGCTCTTGGCGGCGGAGACTGCCCGCGCCTTGACCGCGGCGCTCTCGTTGCTGTCGAGCTGCATGGCGGCCATGATCACGATGGAACGCGCCAGCTGACATTCTATGAACATATCGGCCATGCGGTGCTGCAACGCCTGGAAAGTGCCGATGGGCACGCCGAACTGGGTGCGGGTCTTGCTGTACTCCACGGTCTTCTGCAACAGCATCTCCAGCGCGCCGACGGCTTCGGCGCTACTGGCCACCGTGGCCAGATCGATCATCGATTCCAGCGCCGGCAGGGCCGCCCCGGCCTCGCCCAGGCGGGCGCTTGCGGGAATGCGAACCTCGCTGAATTCGACCTCGGCGGCGCGCCTGCCGTCGATGGTAGGAAAGGCGCGCTGACTGATGCCGTCGCTAGCGGCATCCACCAGAAACACGGAAACACCTTCACGGTCGGTCTCCTCGCCGGACTCGCGGGCCACGACCAGGAGCCGGTCGGCATTGCCGGCGTTGAGCACGGCCACCTTCTTGCCGTTAATGACGACGTCATCGCCGTCGGTCACGGCCGTGGTGCTTACGCGGCCGAGGTTGTAGCGGCTGTTCTCTTCGGCATAGGCACAGGCGAGCTGCTGTTCACCGCCGATGATGCCGCCCAGCAGTTCTTCCTTACGCTCACCCCCGGTCAGCGCCGCGATCAGCCTGCCGCTCAAAACTGCCGTGGCCAGGTAAGGCTCAACCAGGTTGGCCTTGCCGAACTCTTCCATAATGACGATCAGGTCCACGGAGGCGCCACCCAGGCCACCATCTTCCTCGCTGAAGGGCACGGCGAGCCAACCCAGCTCGGCGAAGAGGTCCCAGTTTTCCTTGCTGTAGCCGGTTTCGCTGGCGATGATTTTGCCACGCGTCTCGAAATCGTAGCTTTTCTGGACGAAACGCTGTACCTGGTCCTGTAACATCCGTTGTACTTCGGTATAGGAGAAATCCACTTCTTATCCTCACTTGCTATTGAGCTGATGGCTCTTTATTAGCTGATGGCTCTTTATGAGCTGATGGCTCTTTATGAGCTGATGGCTCTTTATGAGCTGATGGCTCTTCATTAGCTGATGGCTCTTGCTTGTGCTGCGATGGCGATCCCGGCCGCCACTACAGGCCCAACACGGCCTTGCAGATGATGTTGCGCTGAATCTCGTTGGAGCCGCCGAAAATGGAC
>JBBDSI010000042.1:0-5627 GCA_040905005.1 Pseudohongiellaceae bacterium | reverse complement strand
CACGGCCTTGCAGATGATGTTGCGCTGAATCTCGTTGGAGCCGCCGAAAATGGACAACTTGCGGTTGTTGAAGTAGGTCAGCGCGGCGCTCGCCAGCTGACCCTGCCCCACGGGCTCGCCCTCGAAACCGTCCTCGAATTGCTCTGGGACGAAGGACAGGCCGTGATAACCGGCCAACTCGACGTACAGTTCGTCCAGGTGCTGGGACAGGTCCGTGCCGACGATCTTGAGAATGGATGATTCCGGACCCGGGGCCTTGCCGACGCTCAGCGCGGCGAGGGTGCGCAGCTCCGCGTATTCCAGAGCCTGCAGCTCGATCTCCGCGGCGGCCAGCTTGCGCCCGAAAGCGGCATTGTCCAGCATGCAGCCGCCGCGGCCGTCGTCGGTCGTCGCCGCAGCGTCCTTCAGCGCGTTGAGCTTGCGCTTGCTGCGCGGGACGCCGGCGATGTTGGTGCGCTCGTGGGTCAACAGCACCTTGGCGTAGGTCCAGCCCTTGTTTTCCTCGCCGATGAGGTTTTCCGCCGGCACCCGCACGTCGTCGAAGAATATCTCGTTCACCTCGGCATGGCCGTCCAGCAGAACGATGGGTTTGAGGGAGATGCCCGGCGTTTTCATGTCGATCAGCAGGAAGCTGATGCCCTCCTGCTTCTTCACGGTGGTATCGGTGCGCACCAGGCAGAAGATCCAGTCGGCGTACTGGCCGTAGGTGTTCCAGGTCTTGACCCCGTTCACCACGTAGTCATCCCCGTCCCGGACTGCGGCGGTCTTCAGGGAGGCCAGGTCGGAGCCGGCATTGGGCTCGGAATAGCCCTGACACCACCAGACGTTGCTGGCCAGGATATCCGGCAGGAAGCGCTTTTTCTGCTCCTCGGTGCCGTAGGCCATGATCACCGGCGCCACCATCTTCATGCCGAAGGGCACCGGTTCCGGCGCCCCGTAGAGCCCCATCTCGGTGGCGAAGATATGACGCTGGGTATGGGTCCAGCCGGTGCCGCCGTACTCCTCCGGCCAGGTAGGCGCGGCCCAGCCTTTCTTGTAGAGAATCTTCTGCCAGCGAACGAAGTCGTCCTTGCTCAGGCGAACATTGGCATCGACCTTGGCCTTGAGGTCGGCGGGAAACTCATCGCGCAGAAAGCCCTGGACCTCCTGTTGAAACGCCAGTTCTTCGGCGGTGAAATCTGCATTCACGACATCTCTCCTGCTTGCGGCTATGAATTCGGGAAGCCACGGCTTTCCGGCCGGTTGCACTATCCCGGCGGCGCCACCTGGGTAACCCGGGTTCGAAAAAGAGCGCAGAGTAGCATCTCCCGACCCGCTTGATAAGACAAATAGAACGGCTGCTCGGTTTCCTCCCTGACCCGTGCAGCTCAGAGCCCACGGGCATGGCAGCCACATTAACACGGACTGACACCGCCCCTGTTTTGACACGAGTCAATGGATTTGGACTCAAGAATGGGTTATTCTTCACTCTCGATTTAGGGTACTGTATCTCTAGACAATTTCTTACCGAGTGCAACGACGACCAAGCAGGAGCTGCCATGAAAATAACCCATCTAACAAAATTGGCCTTGATGATTCTGATCCTCACCGGATTGGCCGCCTGTTCCTCCACTGGCGAGGAAGCCGAGCCGACTCCCGAACCAACTACTCAGGCTGAGTCCGAATCCGCGCGTCAGGCCCGCCTCGCCCGTGAGCAGGCAGAGGCCGCGCGCGCCCGCGCTGCCGCCGCCGAGGAACGCATGATGCGTTCCGCACTCGCTACCCGCGTCTTCTATTTCGACTTCGATGTCGCCGAGTTTCGCCCGGCCGACCGGGAAGTGCTCACCTTTCACGCGCGCGACCTGGCAGCCAACCCCAGCAAGCGCATCCGCCTGGAGGGCCATGCCGACGAGCGCGGTACGCGGGAATACAACCTGGCTCTCGGTGAGCGTCGGGCCAACGGCGTCCTGAATTTCCTGATCGTCAACGGCGCCGCCCGCAATCAGGTCGAGACCGTCAGTTACGGCGAGGAACGACCCGCGGACCGCGGCACCACGGAAGCGGCGTACCAGCGTAATCGCCGGGTGGAAATCGTCGATATGTAGATCGGGTTCCACGATCGTCTCTGACTGAACAAGCCGGGCCTGGCGCCCGGCTTTTTCATGTCTGGCATTTAGCCCGGGCTAGCGCCTGCGTGACGGTGAAGCCAGCGGCAGGCTTCAGAAGAACATGTGCTTAGGCTTGACCGGCTCGAACCCGACGATCCACATCAGCACCGTATAGAGGAAGAATCCGGGCACTACATACAGCGCGATGTCACCGATGGACTGATCGACGAGCCCGGCAACCGCGACGACCCCATAGAGCAGCATGGCCGCGACATGAGCCAGGATGTAGTAATTGATGAACGGCGCGTTGTTGTGCGTCAGCGGCCAGGGCTTGCGCAACAGCAGCCACCTGAGTGCCACCACAATGCCGAGAATGTCGGTAGGCCAGAAGAGCAGCAGATTGACGTTGTGGTGCAGGTCCAGGTGATCGGAGACGAACCAGCTGCCCAGCATGAGGCAGCCGTAAATTCCACTGAACAGGGCCGTGATCAGTCCGAGGATGCCTAGCAGCCGGTAACTCAGTGGTGCGAGTTTCAGGCCGAAGCGGGAATGGGTAGCGAAATAGGACCTCGGAATACGCTTGAGCATCAGCAACAGGAAAAGGCCCGGCGCCAGCAGGGCCACCGAGGCCAGCTGATAGCCGCTGGCCTGCGTTGTCGGCGGAGTGAACTCCATCACCAACTGGGGATCAGACAACAGCATCAGCCGCTCCCCACCCTCGGCTACATCCGACGGGATCAGCGCCAGTTGTTCACGCAGTTCGAGCGGCAGGTACATGTTCTCCCACTCCGTCACCGGACGGTCGACATTGCTGTTCATGAGTACATCGAGGGAAAGGCCCACGAGGGCGATGGACTCGTAGTGCGCGCGAATCTGTTCCCGGAAAGTGTGCGAGGTAACCCCTGTATAAAAGTCTCGTACACGGCCTGAGAGCGCCTCATCCAGATAGTCCCGCACCCGCGTCGTGCAATTATCGAAAAAATACTGATAGTCGTAGCTCAGGTTCTCGGGCTCGAGGTTCCACATCAGTCGACGATACAGGATCGCTTTCTGGGGATTGGTCAGGTTGATCCGGTCCTGCCAGACGCTACGTTGCTGCCCCCGGTACATGGCGAACTCCCTGGCCGGTGTATTGGTGGCCAGGCGGTAACGCATGATGCCCTTGAAAAAATTGTAGGAAAAAGCGACAGGACTAGTGCTGATATCGAACACGCCCCAGTTGAACACGGTATCGGTATTGGTGTTCTCATCCAGCACCCGCAGGGCTGTGTGACCGAAGTTGTCGTAGACATCCTCGCCCACATCGACCGTGATCAGATAGAAGTGAACGGCGTCGAGATCCGGCGGGTATTCGTAGCCAGCCAGTTCGGGATCAAGGCTCTGGGCCGGCACCGCAGAGGCAATCAGCAGGGCGCCGACGGCCAGGAACCAGACTGGCAGCAAATGACTCCTGGTCAATCGAACCAGTCTGTTCCTGACAATACGCATGAAGCACTGTGACCTGGCCGGCGCCTGTTGTGTTGATCCCGGCAGAGACCTGTTATGGGGCGGACGGCAAAGCTGCATAGTAGCAAAGAATCATCATCGATCAAGGAATGCGGGGGCGGCGCTGTCTCGAAGCAGCCCGCAGGGCGACCGCGAACGCCCCGTTGCCCCAGCTCAGCATCACCTCGACATCCTCCATGGCCTCTTCCGGCGCCTGGTAGTAGTTCAGTCGGAACGGCTTGCCCTGCTTGTGGTAGGTAAACGGAGCGAGATCCAGCGCCTCGTAGTCCGGGCGCGAGTCGTCATCGACCTTCAGGTACAATACATTGTCGGCGATAAGGCCAAACATGAGGCCGTCGAGAAAGATGCCATGCCCGCCGAACATGCGCTTGCCGTAGACCGGCCCCATGCCCTGCAGCAGGTCGACGATATGGGCGGCGAAATCACACTGGCGGGTTTTCGTGGGCATGGGTCATGAATTAGTCTTTAACGACGCAGATGCTATGATAACCAGCATTCGCAATGGTATGCGGCGCCGGCCGCGACACAAGCAGCGCCAGGAGACTGTCAGGTGAACGATAACACAACCCCGGGCATGAACGGAGCCACCGCACTGATCGAGACGTTGGCCGACTGCGGCGTCGAATTCTGTATCGCCAATCCCGGAACCTCGGAGATGCACCTGGTACAGGCGCTGGATGCGGTGCCCCGGGTCAAGTCGGTGCTGGCGCTGTTCGAAGGCGTGTGCACCGGCGCCGCGGACGGCATCGGCCGCATGACCGGCAAGCCGGCGGCGACCCTGTTGCATCTGGGCCCGGGCCTGGCCAACGGCATCGCCAATCTGCACAACGCCCGTCGCGCCAATTCCCCGATCATCAACATCGTCGGCAATCACCCGAATTACCACGTCGGCTATGACGCGCCCCTGACCTCCGACATCGATACCCTGGCACAGAACTATTCCTGCTGGATCAAGTCCACCTCCACCGCGGCCAGCCTCGCCCAGGACGCGGCCGATGCCTATACCGCCACGCTGCGCCAGTCATCCGGCTCGCGCGGCCAGATCGCCACCCTGATCATGGGCGCCGACGCGGCCTGGGGACCTGCGCAAGGCAAGGTCCGACCCAATCCCCTGCCGGGACGCAGCCAGGTCGACGAGCAGACAATGGCGGCGATCGCCGCCGTACTCAAAAATGGCGCCAGGTGCGCCTTTTTACTGGAACACCACGCCACCGAACAGGCGGCCATGGAAGCCGCCAGCCGTATTGCCGGCAAGACCGGTTGCAAGCTGTTCAATGGCACCTTTCCGGGGCGAGTCGACGGCGGGCCGGGCCGCGTGGCCATCAACCGCCTGCCCTATTTCCCGGAGCAGATTCTGGCCGCGCTCGACGGCGTCGAACACCTGATCCTCGTGGGCGGAGAGGTGCCAGCGAGTTTCTTCGCCTACCAGGGTGTGCCGAGTCAACTCCTGCCGCCGGGCTGCCAGGTGCACCGCCTCTGTTTCAGGGAAGACGACGCAATCGATGCGCTGGCACGCCTGAGCGAGCGGCTCGGTGCCGGGAAGTCCGGCGTCACCCGCTTCGAGAAGCAGGCAATCGATGCCCCGGAGGGAGAGCTCAATAACAAGAGCATCATCCAGGCGATCGCGGCCACGCTCCCGGAAGAAGTGATCGTCTGTACCGACTCCGGCGGCGGCAATTCCGCCTATCCCTTCTGCCAGGGAGCTAACACCAATACCTGGCTGAGTCTCACCGGCGGCGCCATCGGCCAGGGCGGCCCCTGTGCCACCGGCGCGGCGCTCGCCTGTCCGGACCGCCCCGTACTGGCGCTCCTCGGCGATGGCGGTGCGGCCTATACCATCCAGAGCCTGTGGACCCAGGCTCGGGAGGGCCTGAATGTCACCACGGTGATCTTCGCCAACAACACCTACAATATTCTCAACCACGAATACGCCAAGATCGGCGTAGAGAAGCCGGGCGAGATCGCAGCGAGCCTGTTCGATATCAGCAATCCGACCATCGACTGGGTGGCCATGGCCACGAGCTTCGGCGTGCC
>JBBDSI010000041.1:0-11876 GCA_040905005.1 Pseudohongiellaceae bacterium | reverse complement strand
GGGCTAGGGCGCTACACTGCTTGGCAGGTGGTTTTCCAATCCCCCTTCAAACACAGTAAACTGGCGCTCGAAATGACTAACCGCCCCATCGTGGGCGCCGGCCAGAATGAAGTATTGCCACCACTGTGCTGCCCCGCTAGTGCTTCGCGTCCCTGAAGGCGATGACAAACAGCGCCACATCTGCGAAGCCTGCGACAGTATCTTCTATCAGAACCCCAAAAATGTCGTCGGCACGCTGCCCTGCTGGGAGGACAAGGTACTGCTGTGCAAGCGCGCCATCGAGCCCCGCGCCGGCCTGTGGACTCTGCCCGCCGGCTTCATGGAGAACGGTGAGTCCAGTCTGCACGGCGCCATCCGCGAGACCCGGGAAGAAGCCGGAGCCTCCATCCACGTAGCGGACGACAGTCTGTATACGCTGTTCAACCTGCCGCGCATCAACCAGATGTACATATTCTTCCGCGCGCAGTTGTTGAGCCTCGACTTCTGCGCCGGGCTGGAATCGGAGGCGGTGGCCCTTTTTAGCGAAAAAGAAGTCCCCTGGGACGACCTCGCCTTCCCGGTCGTGCGCAGTACCCTGGAGCACTATTTCGAGGATCTGCGCCGGCAGCACTTCCCCGTGCGCATGTTCGACGTGCATCACGATGCCAACCGGCGCATCAGCACCCGCCTGATCAGCCACAGCGCCGTCACCCACGGCGACTGAACCACTCATTCCATACTGAGCGCAGGGCCGCTATCCGGCCAGCCCTGCCCTTTGCACAGCTGAATACCCCTGCCCCCTTTTGTAGGAATTTTTCCTACAGTGATCTACGTACTCTACTCACTGCTTTTTCGCGACTTTCCCTGCTTCCTTTTAGAACCAGCGATTCGCGCCGATTGCAATTGTGAAACACCTGCTTTCTCAGGCTTTCATTACTGCAAAGTGATTCAGGAAAGGACTTCCCTTTTTCCTTTCGACCTGTGGATAATGGAAAAATACTCAACCAGGATCGACCTCTCTCTAGACAAGGAATCAGCTATGTACATGACAGGCCATTCAAGAATTGCAGCTATTGGCACCTATTTACCCGATCAGGTGGTGTCCTCAAAAGACCTGCTCGATGCAGTGGAGTCGGAAAAGAAGTTCGGCATTCCCAACACCTTCATCGAAGACCTGACGGGCATTCATTCGCGCCGCTTCGCCGCCCCCGACGACAAGCCGTCCGACCTGGCAATCCGCGCCGGTCGCAGGGCACTGGAAAAGTGCGGCATGGACCCGAAAGACATCGGCATGGTGCTCTACTGCGGCATCGACCGGGACTGGATCGAGCCGGCCACCTCGCATCGTGTTCAGCGCGAGCTTGGCTGTGTCAACGCCACCTGCCTGGATGTGACCAACGCCTGTCACGGGTTCTCCAACGGCATGTCCGTCGGAGACGCCATGATCGCCACCGGCGCCGCCGAGAATGTGCTGGTGGTGACCGGCGAGGTGCCCAGCCACCTGATCGGTGACGTCATCAAGGACATCCAGGAGAATCCTACGCTGGAGAATTTTCACGGGAAAATCGGGGGATTCACCACTGGCGACGCCGGCGGCGCCGTGATCCTGCAGCGCGCCTCCGCCCACTCGGGCATCAAGACCTACCGCTTCCACAGCCGCGGGCGTTATGCCGAGCTGTGCTTCTACAAGTTCGACCACACCGGCAAGCGCTGTGGCCAGATGATCATGGACAAGATCTCCGCGGTGATGATCCGCATGCACCAATCGCTCATCAAGGAGACCTACAGCGACCTGAATTGGCAGCCGGAAGACGTCGATCACCTGATTTGTCACCAGGTAGGAAGCAAACCCCATCACAGAATGGCGAAATTGGCGGGAATTGACCTGAAAAAGGCTCCCACTATATTCCAGAGCTATGGTAATCTCACTAGCGCTACGATCCCGGTCACCCTGGAGACGGCCCAGCCGAGAGAGGGAGACAGGATACTGATCCTCGGCGCCGGCAGTGGGCTGTCCATTAGCCAGATCGGCCTGGTGATATAGTTGCTGCTATAGTTGCTGCTATAGGCGCTAAAGAAGAGACGCCCCGCGTAAAGGGGCGCCGCAACGAGGGAAATCAGCAGTCCGTGACAGCGGCCTGGTTGCCGACAGAAGCGTGAATTGAGACAGCGCGTCGGAACGATGTAAGAGCTTTCCGACATAACTAATGCAAAGCAATAGAGAGAGCGCATCGCCATGGAACTTCTGATTATCCCTTCGGTGCTGGCCATCAGCATCAAGATTGGTATCTTTCTGCGTTACCACCGGTCGCTCAGTCGCGAGAATATCGATCTGGGGATCTTTTTCCTCGCGGTATTCTTCCTCAATGTGTTCGAGATGCTCTCCATCAGGGCCGAGTTCGCGACGGGCACTTCGCTGCTGATCCTGCTGGCCTACTACTGCTGCGTCATCTTCACCGTCCACGGATTCGTCAACGTCGCCCTGTCCGTATCCGGCTTCGACCGGCACACCTCCCGCATCAAGCTGGGACTGAACCTGCTGCTGGCGGCATTGATTCTCAACCTGATCTTCAACCGCGCCATCATCGCGGGCGTGGAGCCGATGAGCGGCTTTACCCTCACCCGCATCGCCGGTGCATACTACTGGCTCTTCCCGGCCTATCTGTTCGGTGGCCTGGCCCTGGCCGTGTCCCTGCTGGTCTATGGCATGGCTAACGGCCGCAGCAACCTGGCCAGGCAGAAGAGCCTGGTCGTCCTGGTCAGCGCCGCCACGCCGGTACTGATGGCCGGCTCGGTAGTCGGACTGATGGCCGCAGGCGTCAACATCAACGGCGCCATCTTCATGTCCCTGTCCCTGTCCATCATGCTCGGCCTAATGGTCTTTGCCGAGGAGAAAACACGGCTGTTCCGCCTGCTCACCATCATGCCCTTCACCCGGGAGCGCAGATTCCACAAGCAGCTGCTCGCCCGGATTACCGATTGTGTGAGTATCGGCGATGACCCGTCCCCGCGTTCAATGAACCTGAAACAGACGATGAAGGAACTGGAGGGTTCGGTGGTCGAACACGTGCTGGGTTACTACGGCGGCAACCAGAAGAAGGCGGCCTGCGCCCTGGGCGTGTCAGAGGCGACGCTGTCGCGTCGAGCCCGCGCCGTCGCCTCTCGTCACGACCATTGCCAAAACTATGGAAACGATTCCATGGCGATGACGGAGAACGCCACCTCCTCATAGGGGTGGGCGGCCTTCATGGCGGCAACCACCGCTGCCAGCGCGGCGGCTTCGCACACCATCTCCACCTTGTATTCGCTGGCGGTCTCCACCTTTCCCTCCTGTCCGTGATAGGGCGCACTCCCCTCCAGCGGGCGGTATTGTCCCTGCCCGGACGTCTGCCAGGCACAACTGTCATAGTTGCCGACGCGGCCGCCACCGGCGGCAAACATCGCCGACTTCACCCCGTCGAGGTGTGACTCCGGCACATAGACTTCAATTTTCTTCAGTTCACTCATAACCTCAAGGGGCTCCTCGTCGCAATGGGTGGTTTGATTTTCTGGTAGCTTGAATTTCTGGTAGTGCCTGGCGGGCGACACTGGCGCCGGGTGCAGGCTAGCGGAAAGAGGCCCGCTATTTATACCAGCTCCGGGCATTGCGGAACAGGCGCATGGCGGGCGCGTCCTCATCCCAGTCATCGGGATGCCAGGAATGCTGGCTGGCACGAAACACGCGCTCGGGATGCGGCATCATGATGGTCGCGCGACCATCGGGCGTCGTGATGCCGGTGATGCCCCCCGGTGAGCCGTTCGGGTTTTCCGGATAGTGTTCGGTCACCTCAGCGTAGTTGTCGACGTAGCGTAACGCGACACAGCCTGCGGCTTCCAGTTGCCTGCGGTCGTCCTCACTGTCGAACAGCGCCCTGCCCTCGCCATGGGCGACCGCTAGCGGAAAGCGCGAGCCGGTCGTGCCGACAAAGAATTTCGAGGGAGTCTTCTCGACCGTCACCAGCGACAGCCTGGCCTCGAACTGCTCCGAGCGATTGCGCACGAAGCGCGGCCAGTGCCCGGCGCCGGGGATCAGCTCCTTCAGCAGCGACACCATCTGGCAGCCGTTGCAGACGCCCAGCGTCAGCGTGTTATCACGCTCGAAGAACTCCTGAAACATGCGGCGCAGGTAGTCATTGAACAGGATCGACTTGGCCCAGCCGCCACCCGCTCCCAGCACGTCACCGTAGGAAAAACCGCCGCAGGCGACCAGGACATGAAATTCATCGAGGTGCGCCTCGCCGTTGATCAGGTCGGTCATGTGGATGTCGATCGCCTCGAAGTGGGCGCGCTGAAACGCCGCCGCCATCTCCACCTGGCCGTTGACTCCCTGTTCACGCAACACGGCTACCCGCGGCGTCACGCCGAAGTTGGCATAAGGCAGGGCGATGTCCCCGGAGACAGCGAAAGTGAGCGCGACATTCAGGCCCGGGTCCTCGGCATCCAGCAAGCGGTCGTATTCCTCCTGGGCACAATCGGCATTGTCACGCAGGCGCTGCAACTGATGACTGGTCGCCGCCCACAGGCGCATGAGTTCTACACGGCCGCGCGCAAGCAGTGTTTGGCCCTGGCGGCTGATGCGCACCTCGCGGCCGCGCCCGGGCTGGCCGATCTCATGCAGGCAGGCCGTCAGCTCGAAGCGCGCAGCCAGCGCCATGACGGCTTCCCGTTCCGCCTCGCCGACCTGGAAGACCGCGCCCGGTTCCTCGCAGAACAACGCTGCCACCGCGTCGTCCGTAGCCAGCGAGTCCAGGACGATGTCCAGGCCGCAATTGCCGGCGAAGGCCATTTCCACCAGCGTGGTGAAGAGACCACCGTCGGAGCGATCGTGATAGGCGAGGAGGAGATTGTCCTCACGACAGGCGCGAATGAAAGCGAAGAAGTTCACCAGATCGGCCGGGTTGTCGAGATCCGGCACCGTGCCCGGCAGCCGCTCGAAGACCTGCGCCAGTGCCGATCCACCGAGGCGATCCCTGCCGCGCCCGAGATCGACCAGGAAGAGCGACGTGGCGCCTTTATCGAGGCGTAGCTGCGGCGTGAGAGAGCGGCGGATATCGCGGACCGGCGCGAAGGCGGAGACAATCAGCGACAGGGGCGCCGTATTGCTCTTCTGCTCTCCCCCATCCTGCCAGACCGTGCGCATGGACATGGAGTCCTTGCCCACGGGGATGCAGATGCCGAGGCTGGGGCAGAGCTCCATGGCGACCGCCTCGACCGTGGCATAGAGTTTCGCGTCTTCACCGCCGTGCCCGGCCGCCACCATCCAGTTGGCGGACAGCTTGATGTCGCCCAGCGCGTCGATATCGGCACAGGCGATGTTGGTGACCGCCTCGGCGATGGCCATGCGCCCCGAGGCCGGCGCATCGAACAGCGCCAGCGGCGTCCGCTCACCAATGGCCATGGCCTCGCCGGTGTAACCGTTGAACGAGCTGGCGGTGACCGCGCAATCGGCCACCGGCACCTGCCAGGGGCCGACCATCTGATCGCGGCAGACCAGTCCGGTGATCGAGCGATCGCCGATGGTGATGAGGAAACTCTTGCTGGCGACGGCAGGCAGACCGAGTACGCGCTCCGCCGCCGTTGCGAGGTCGATATCAGCGGTCGCGACAGGCTTGAGCGACATGCCAGTACTGCGCACATCCCGGTGCATCTTCGGCGGCTTGCCGAACAGCACGTCCATGGGCAGATCGATGGGCGCATTGTCGAAATGGCTGTCCGCCAGGTGCAGGTGCTGCTCATCCGTGGTTTCGCCCACTACCGCGAAGGGGCAGCGCTCGCGGGCACAGATCTCCCGGAAGCGCTCCAGGTCTGCCTCGGCCACCGCCAGCACGTAACGCTCCTGCGCTTCGTTGCACCAGATTTCGAGCGGCGACATGCCGGGTTCGGCGTTGGGGATGTCGCGCAGCCGGAAGCGGCCGCCGCGGCCCCCGTCCTTGACCAGCTCCGGCAGCGCATTGGACAGGCCACCGGCGCCGACGTCGTGGATGAAGCTGATCGGATTCTCCTCCCCCAGTTGCCAGCAGCGATCGATCACTTCCTGACAGCGGCGCTCCATCTCGGCGTTGTCCCGCTGCACCGAGGCGAAGTCCAGTTCCGCGCTGCCGCTGCCGGCGGTCACTGACGAGGCGGCACCACCGCCCAGGCCGATGAGCATGGCCGGACCGCCCAGCACGATGAGCCTGGCGCCCACCTCGATGCCGCCCTTCTGCACATGGGGTTCGCGAATATTGCCGATGCCGCCGGCGAGCATGATGGGCTTGTGATAACCGCGGACCTCCACCTGGCCGGCCCCATCCTCCACCTCGGCCTCGAAACTGCGGAAGTAGCCGCAGAGGTTCGGGCGGCCGAACTCGTTATTGAAGGCGGCTGCGCCGATGGGCGCTTCCAGCATGATCTCCAGTGCCGAGGCGATGTGTGCCGGCTTGCCCAGAGGCTTCTCCCAGGGCTGCGGCAGGTCCGGTAGCTGCAGGTTGGAGACCGTGAAGCCGGTGAGACCGGCCTTCGGCTTGGCTCCGAGGCCCGTCGCCCCCTCGTCGCGGATCTCACCGCCGGAGCCGGTGGCGGCACCGGGATACGGGGCGATGGCCGTGGGGTGATTGTGGGTCTCCACTTTCATGAGGATGTGGATCGGCTCGGTCACATAGCCGTAGTGCTTCGAGCGCGGATGCGGGAAGAAGCGCTCCCCGACATGGCCACGCATGACGGCGGCGTTATCGGCATAGGCCGACAACACGTTCTCCGGGGAACGCTCGTGGGTATGGCGGATCATGCCGAACAGCGAGTGTGGCTGCTCGGCGCCGTCGACGGTCCAGCTGGCGTTGAATATCTTGTGCCGGCAGTGCTCCGAGTTGGCCTGGGCGAACATCATCAGCTCGACGTCATTGGGGTCGCGGCCGAGTTCAGTAAAGCGGGTATAGAGATAGTCGATCTCGTCCTCGGCCAGCGCCAGCCCCAGGGCGGCATTGGCCTGTGTCAGTGCCGCCCTGCCTTCGGCCAGGATCGGCACCGACCGCGAGGGCGCCGGGCTGTGGCTGACGAACAGCACATCCGCCTGCCGTACTTCGGCGAAAACGGTCTGCGTCATGCGGTCATGCAGCGCCGCATCGATGACCTCGATATCGGTAGCGACCAGCGGTTCCCCGCTGACGATCTCGAACAGGGTCCCACGCTCCACGCGGTGGACCTGTTGCAGGCCGCAGTTGTGCAGTATGTCGGTCGCCTTGCTGGACCAGGGTGAGATAGTACCGGGGCGGGGCACGACGAGGCGCGTGAGAGAACCGTCGGTAAGCCCGGTCGCCCCCGCATCGTGACTGTCCAGCAATGAGCGCAGGTGCGCGGAGGCGGCGGCATCGAAGCCGGGGGCGCAATCGAGAAAGTAAATGTAGCGGGCGCGAAGCAGGGTGATGGAAGGGTGACTGCGTTGCAGGGTCTGCAAGAGCCTGGCAGTTTTGAACGGCGAGAGCGCCGCCGTCCCGTACATCACTTGCATCGATTGAGAGTCCTTGCCTTGATCTGTCCCGGCCGGCAATGATACCCGTTGTTCAGGGTATCGCGATGACGCGCCTGGCCGGGCGCTATGATAGCGGATTCACCTGGCGAATGCAGACATTATGTGTGCGTAGACTTGGCTGCTACTGCGGGATCGAGATATAGCGGCCCTGTTCCCGGCTGACCACGTCGTTGCCGTCTTCGTCCTCGACCCAGAAATCCACATAGGCCATGGTGGTGATGTCTCGCCGCTCGCCCTCCGTGAAGACCGGTTGCGCCAGGACCGTGTAGCGTTCGCCGGCCCGGACATTGAGGCTGAGGGTGCGGGACAGTGTCTGTCGCGACGAGGCATATTGGACCAGGGCCTGGGCCAGGCCGCGCTGACTGCCCAGGTCCCAGTAGAAATAGATGGTGATGTCGTGAGTACCAGGCGTTAACTCGACACGGCGGTAGCGCTCACTGCCTTCGATGGCCGCGCCGTCGACATGGGAGAAGCGCACCGCGTCGACGTAGCGGTTGAGCCAATCCTGGCGCAGGTATTGCTGCCCGATGACAACGGCTATCTCCGATTCCGGACGGGTGGAGCCAGGATAGGCCTGGTAGCCGGAGGAAGTGGTGCAGCCGGCCAGGCTTATCAGGAGTAAAGCGAGCAGCCAGGACCGACATAGTGATCCGGGTGGCATCGGCAGGGTCCGCTTCCTGCTTCTCGTTATGCTGGCTCGCTGTGGCATTGGTGTTAGCTGTGGCACTGGTGTAGACAATCCCTCCATCGTGATCCTGTCATTGCCAGGCCCAGGCTATGCATGAACGGCTTACTGTGAAGTACGCCTGCCGGCAAAGAACGCCTGCATGAGCGCCGCGCAGTCCGTGGCGAGCACGCCCTCGATGACCGCAGGCTGGTGATTGTAAAACTGTTGCTCATCCAGGCGCTGCCGACTGACGACCGCCCCTGCTCTGGGTTCACGGGCAGCGAATACCACGGTTCCGACGCGGGCATGAATGACGGCGCCCAGGCACATGGTACAGGGCTCGATAGTAACATATAGCACCGACCCCGGAAGCCGGTAATTCCCGACAGCCCGTGCGGCATTGCGCAGGGTCACAATCTCCGCATGCGCCGTCGGGTCACAGGCGCGGATGGGCTGATTATAGCCCGCCGCCACCAGCACCCCGTCGCGGACCAGCACCGCGCCTACCGGCACCTCGTCCGCGGCGGCCGCCAGTTGCGCCTGTTCCAGGGCCAGCCGCATCCAGGACTCGTGCCGCGCTTGTTCATCCGTGCCGCTTGAAGGGGACATGATTCACTCTTTAAGTGCCCTCTGAGTTAGTCAGAGGGTCCATAGGGCAGCCGGGCGTCGTTGGCGGCCGGTTGCGACAGCGACTCAACCAGACCCAGGCCCAGCGCCACCGCTGGCCCGATCAACAGGGCGAACATCAGCGTGCCGATGCCCACCGTGCCGCCCAGCAACCAGCCGATCACAACCACAGTCACCTCGATGGCAGTTCTTACCCATGCTATCGGTAGGCCGGACAATCTTTGTAGGCCGGTCATCAATCCGTCGCGCGGCCCCGCGCCGAGGTGCGCCACCAGGTAGATGCCGCTACCGAGACCCACCAGCAGGATGCCTGCGACTGTCTGCAGCAGGCGCAGTATGACCCCATCCAGCGCCGGCAGCCAGGGGAGCGTGATCTCGATCGCCGCGGCAATCAACACGGCGTTGGCCAGGGTGCCGAGTCCAGGTATCTGCCGCATAGGAATCCACAGCAACAGGACGAGCACGCTGACCAGGAACGTCGCGGCGCCGATCCCGAGCGCGGAATTGACGGCGACGCCCTGGGCAAGCACCGTCCACGGACTCACGCCGAGACCGGCCCGAATCAGCAACGCCTCGCCGGTGCCGAAGATCACCAGACCGAGGCAGAGCAGGAAGGCCGTGCGCGGGCGCGGACGAAAGCTCAGCGGATGGGGCGAGCTCCAGGCCACGTAGGGTACGGCTTTGACGGCTGCAATCTTCACGGTTGCTGATGCCCTCGGGGATCAACTCGATGTTCCGACCACGAGTCCTTTGACCCATCGCTACAATTGCAATCAGAGGTAGGCCAGGTAGATAACTGCGACGGAAACAATGCCACTGATAATATTCATTGGAATACCGATCCTCAAAAAATCATCGAATCGATAGTTTCCCGGACCATACACCATCATATTGGTTTGATAACCAAGCGGTGTAGCGAAACTGGCTGAAGCCGCCATCATCACAGTGAAGACAAATGGTTCCAGCGGTAGTCCAGCCGCTCTAGCCAGGGAAAGCACGATGGGCAGCATGACAACTGCGGCAGCATTGTTGGTGATCAGTTCCGTCAGCAAAGACACAGCCATATAAGTCAGAATGAGCATCAGCAGAGCATTGTCACCTGACGCGGCGATTATTTGCTCACCGAGAAAACTGGCCGCTCCCGTTACTTCCAGTGCGGCACCCAAAGCGAATGCACTGGCAATGGTCAGCAGTACAGGTGCATTCAGACTGTGCGTCGCCTGCCCGACAGAGCAGCAGCCCGTGATCAACATCGCCGCGGCGCCAATGAGTGCGGCGTTCAACATGCTGGTCAAGCCAAGCGCAGCGCTACCCACCAGGAGAATCAATATGCCCCATGCCAATAAGGCCTTGTCATGGCGCGGCGTTTCAGTGCCAAGATCGTTGATTAGCAGAAAATCCTTCACGTACTGCTGACGACTGATGAAGGCTGGCCGTGCCTCAAGCAACAGAACATCGCCAGGCTGAAGGCGAATACTGCCGAGATTACCCTTGACCCGTTGACCGCCCCTGGCTACCGCCACGACCACCGCTCCGAAGCGGTCCCGGAACCGGGCATCACGAATAGTCATGCCGCGGACGTCCGAGTAGGGTGACAGTACGGCCTCCACCAGGCATCTTTCTGTACGAGCTATGCTGAGGCTGGGCTCGTTCTCGTGGGTGGACGGCACGATACCGTTGATGCGAAGCAGGTCGGATACAGCCTCGATATCCCCGGCAAATACGAGACGATCATCCGCTTTCAGGCGCTCCTCGGAAGGCACCGCGGAGACCACACTGCCATCCCGCTCGATTTCTACCAAATACAATGTATAGAGATTGCGCAGGCCGGCTTCATCTACGGTTTTGCCGGGCAAGGGGCCTGCCGGGTCCACCATTACCTCCACCGTGTATTCCCGCCAAGGCCCGAATTTTTTGACATCTTCACGATCAGGCAGAATTCGCGGGAAGGCCAGGATCATGATCGACAGACCCACTACCGCCACCGGTAGCCCCACCCAGGTGATACTGAACAATGTAAATCCTGGTTCGCCGGTTAGTTCCTGATAGAGTCCATTCACCACCAGATTGGTACTGGTACCGATCAGCGTCAGCGTTCCGCCAAAAATAGCGGCATAACTGAGCGGCATCATTAGCTTCGACGGCGAAATACGGATACGGCGGGACCATGCATGAATGGCCGGTATCAACGTGGCAACGACAGGAGTGTTATTGAGAAAGCCGCTTATCAAGGCCACCGGAACTATAAAACGAGCCAGAGCGCCGCGAACCGAGCGGGGGTTTTTCAGCAGCCTCTGCACCACCAGATCTACACCACCGGAATGATGTATGCCGGCAGCCACGATAAACATGGCCGCCACAGTAATCATGCCGCTATTACTGAATCCGGCCAGAGCTTGATCCGCTTCGAGGATACCGCTGGCGGAGAGTATGATCAGGACACTGAGCATCACATAGTGAGGAGCCAGACGACCGCTGCTCATTGTGATCAGCGCACCAAGAGCCAGTGCGATGGTTATCCAGGCCTGCACAGTCATGCTTAAATCTCAAAACCCGAAGAGATAGCGATAATTAGCTGTCCTTGAAAATGAGCTGACAGGTGACGCCAGCGGCGCTGCCTAAGGTCGTAGCCTGGACATGGCTTACCGCACTTCGGGCAATGCAGCTTGTTGCCAACGTGTTCAACGGTTACTTCCACTTCATCTTCCGGCAGAGAAACGTTTACCGAAGTGACCCTCCAAGGCTTCTCAATGCCGAGAACCCGGGTATAAAGTTGTGTGTCGCGCATGGAATGTAGAATAAATTACCCACTCGATCCGGGGAAGGGCCATTTTCCTTCTAATTCGTAATACCATGCCTCAGCACGCCTCGTTCATTCGGCAATGGCTGGCGAAGGCCTGAGACTCACACTGCAACGCGACATGTCGAAGTTCAAACTGCTCATGCAGGCAGTCCATGGCCTGGCGCAGCAGCGCATCCCGATCTACGGTATCCGCGTCAACGACGAGGTGGGCCGTGAGCGCGTTTTCAGCGGTGCTCATCGCCCAGACGTGCAGG
>JBBDSI010000040.1:0-11884 GCA_040905005.1 Pseudohongiellaceae bacterium | reverse complement strand
GGAACCGCGGAGCGGCGCGGACCGTGGTGAGCACAACCCCTGCCGGCACCGCCGCTGGGCACTAACTAGCCAATCCAAAACCTAACCATCCTTCACTGCCGGAGCTGGCGTAGACCTCAAGGGCAGCCTGACCCCGCGGGTCAGTGGCTCAGAGGAAGACCGCCGCGGATTCGAGCAGTGCCATGAGCGGCGCCGGATAGATGCCGAACAGCAGTAGCAGCAGGAAGAGCACGGCGAGTACGCCGTAGGCGCTGAGGGATTCGATGCCGGCCTCGCGGAAGGCATCGCGTTCCTTGACCGGCATCAGCAGGCGATAGACGATGCGCAGATAATAGTACAGGCCGATGCCGCTTCCCAGGACGAGGACAGCCAGCAGCAGCCACAGCCCGGCTTCGACGCCGGCATAGAAGACATAGAACTTGCCGATGAAGCCCGCCGTCAGCGGGATGCCCGCCAGTGACAGCAACATGCCCGTGAAGATGACCGCCAGCCAGGGCGCGCGCCAGAACAGGCCGCGGTAATCGTGGATGACGTCGAACTCCCTGGCGCTGCTGGAGACGACCGACGCCACACCGAAGGCGCCAAGGGTCGTGATCATGTAGGCCACCAGGTAGAAACTCACCGCCTCGGTGCCGAGGGTCCCACCACTGAAATAGCCGGCGATCAGCGCCACCAGCGCATAGCCCATGTGGGCGATGGAGGAATAGGCCAGGATGCGCTTGAGATTATCCTGCAGCAGCGCCAGCAGGTTGCCCGCCAGCATGGAGGCGATGGCGATCAGGGAGAACACCGCCACGACTGATTGGAAAGCCAGCGCATCGGAGACGACCACATAGCGCAGCAACACGACGAACATGGCCGCCTTGCCGACGGTGGCCAGGAAGGCCGTGGATGGCAGCGGTGCTCCCTCGTAGACGTCCGGCGTCCACAGGTGAAAAGGGGCCAGGGATAACTTGAAGGCGACGCCGGAGACGAACAGGAGCAACGCCACGGCGGTATAGGTCTCGGGCAGCGGGCTGGTGATGCCGGCGGCGTTCTGCGTCAGGCTGGTAAACGCCAGGCTGCCGGTCTGGGCATAGATCAGGGCGATGCCGAAGAGAATGAAGGCCGAAGCCGCTGCCGAGAGCACCAGGTATTTCACCGACGCCTCCAGCGGATACTTGGCCGCATCCTTGCTGTGCAGGGGATAGGCCACCATGCCGTACAGGGACATGCTCAGGATTTCCAGCCCCAGCACGACGCTGACGAAGTGATTGCTGCTGACCATGACCACGGCGCCCAGGGTCGCCATGCCGAGCAGCAGGTAATACTCGTCCCGGTCATCGTCCAGAGAAAACAGATAGGGGAAGGCCAGGATCGCGATGAACATGGCCGTGGCGCAGACCACCACGGTGAAGAACAGGCTGAAGCGGTCGACAAGCAACAGCGGAGTGACCTGGACGTCGGTATCCGGCAACAGCACGGCCGCGGCAACAACGGCGGCCAGCAGGCCGGTGATGGTGATGGCGGCGGTCACGGTATGGCTGCGACGAATGCCGATGGCAATCATCGCGATAACCACCGCGCCGGTGAGGATCAGCAGCGGCAGCAGCGGTATCAGATCAGACAGACTCATGTTCATCGCAGCCCCGCTACCGTTGCAGCCAGAAAATCACCGGAGCCAGCCAGCATATTCTGCAGCGCCGGCGCCGACAGCGCCAGGAACGACTGCGGATACATGCCCATCCATAACAGGCCCAGCATCATCGCGGCGAAATACAGCATCTCGCGACGACTCAGGTCGGTGAGCCCGGCCGCGTGTTCGCCCGCGCCGCGGAACTCGCCGTGAAAGACACGCTGTATCACCCACAGGGAATAGACCGCGGCGAAGATCAGCCCCAGCGCGGACACGACGGTCAGCGTGACGTTGGCCTGGAAGGCACCCAGCAGCGCCAGGAACTCGCCGATGAAGTTACCCAGCCCGGGCATGCCCACCGCCGCGATGGTGAAGAAGAGCGCCACCGCCGACATGCGTGGCACCTGACCCCAGAAGCCGCCCATCTCGGACATCTTGCGGGTATGGATGCGGTGCTGCAGGCCGCCGGCGAGCATGAACAGCGCGGCGGCGCTGAGGCCGTGCGCCAGCATGGTCATCACCGCGCCCTGCAGCGCCAGTTCGTTCCAGGCATAAATGCCGAGGGTGACGAAGCCCATGTGACTGATGCTGGTGTAGGCGATCAGGCGCTTGAGGTCGTCCTGGGCGAAGGCCACCTTGGCACAGTAGAGGATGCTGATGGCGGCGAGCGTCATCGCGACCGGGGCGAAGGCCGCCGAGGCATCCGGAAACAGCGGCACGGCGAAGCGGATCAGGCCATAGGCGCCGGTCTTCAGCAGCACCCCGGCCAGGATCACGCTGCCGGCGGTGGGCGCCTGGGAGTGGGCATCGGGCAGCCAGGAATGCAGCGGCACGCTGGGCAGCTTGGTGGCGAAGCCGATGAAGAAACCGAGCATCAGCCAGAAGGCGATGCCGGCGTCCAGCTCCACGCCCAGCAGGTCCTCGTAATTGAAGCTGATGGCGCCGAACTGCAGGTAGTGGAAATAAGCCAGGGCCACGATCGCCACCAGCATGATCAGGCCGCTGACCTGGGTGAAGATGAAGAACTTCATCGCCGCGTAATTCTTGTTCTCGTGGCCCCAGATGGCGATGATCAAATACATGGGGATCAGCATCACTTCCCAGAAGAAGAAGAACAGGAACAGGTCCAAGGCGGTGAACACGCCCAGTACGCCGGCCAGGGTCCACAGGAGGTTGAAATAGAAGAAGCCGCTGCGCTCGGTGATCTCCCCCCAGGCGCTGCCGACGGCGATGATGCCGAGGAAGGCGGTGAGCAACAGCAGCAGCACGCTGAGCCCGTCGGCGGCCAGGAAGAAGGAGATGCCGAAACGCGGAATCCAGTCGCCCTGCACGCTGGCTACCCAGGGCGAGGCGCCGCCGTCGGCACCCAGCAGCGTCAGCATCAATAGCATGTCGACTACCACGGTGATCAGGGCTACGACCCGGGGCAGACGCGGGTCGAGGAACTCCGACAGCCAGGCCAGCAGGCCGCCGAGGAACATCACGGCAATAAGCAGGACCAGGATCACAGCAACACCCCCAGGGTAACGAGGAGCACCAGGCCGGCGGCCAGGCTCAGGGCGTACCAGCGCAGCATGCCGGTCTGACTCCTGACGATGAGCGCGTTGCCGGCGCGGGTGAGCTGGACGATGCCGGCATAGCAGGCATCCACGAAGTCATTGCGATTGATGCGTGCCAGCCACAGGAAGGGTGTGATGAAGACGGTGCGGTACAACGCGTCCATGCCCCAGCCACTGAACCAGAAGCGGTGCAGACCCTGGGCGAAGGACCCGGCCATGAGCTTCTCCACGGACAGTGTCTTCGACCCATAGAACAGATAACTGAGTCCGATACCAATAAGCGGCACCGCAATCATGATGCCGTGAATCAGGGCGCTGACGTGATGCTCCTCCGGTGCCTCACCGGGACTGAAGACGCTGTCGACCGGGATGCTGATGAAGCCGCCGAGCAGTGACAGCAGCATCAGCAGATACAACGGCCCCGCCATGACCCAGCCCGCCTGCTCCTTGTCGTCGTGATGCGCCTTGCTCTCGCCGAAGAACACCACGAACACCAGGCGGAAGCTGTAGATGCCGGTGAAGAAGGCGCCGATCACGCCGCCCAGCCATAACCACACACCCGGCCCCTCCATCTCCAGCGCCGCCAGCAGGATCTCGTCCTTGCTGAAGAAGCCGGACGTAAAGGGGAACGCGGCCAGCGCCAGGGAACCGATGAGGAAGGACAGGAACGCCACCGGCAATTGCTTGCGCTTGCCGCCCATTTTGAAGATGTCGTGCTCGTGATGCAGGCTCAGGATCACGGTACCGGCCGCGAGGAACAGCAGCGCCTTGAAGAAGGCATGGGTCATCAGGTGAAAGATCGACGCCGACCAGGCGCCGACCCCGAGACCGAGGAACATGTAGCCGATCTGGCTGATGGTGGAATAGGCCAGGATGCGCTTGATGTCGTGCTGGGTGAGCGCCGTGAAGCCGGCCATCAACAGGGTGATCAGGCCGATCCAGGCTACCAGGAGCTGTACCGAAGGCGCCAGCTCGAACAGGATATGGGTTCGGGCGATGAGGTAGACACCGGCGGTGACCATGGTGGCGGCGTGAATCAGGGCGCTGATCGGCGTCGGGCCGGCCATGGCGTCGGGCAGCCAGGTCTGTAGCGGTAGCTGTGCGGACTTGCCGACGGCGCCGCCGAGCAGCAGTAAGGCGGTGACCACCGGCAGCGTGGAGCCGACTGCCCACTGCATCTCGGCGGCCACCAGCAGGTCCTGGATGTTCAGCGTGCCCAGTTGCGCGAACAGGAGAAACAGGCCGATGGCCATGGAGGTGTCGCCCACCCGGGTGACCACGAAGGCCTTGCGCGCGGCATAGCCGTTCTCCGGCTTGTCATACCAGAAGCCGATCAGCAGGTAACTGCACAGGCCCACACCCTCCCAGCCGAGGTATAGGAGTACCAGGTTGTCCGCCAACACCAGAATGAGCATGGCGGCCACGAACAGGTTCATGTAGGAGAAGAAGCGGCTGTAGCTCGGGTCGTCGATCATGAACCCGGTGGAATACAGATGAATCAGAAAACCGACGCCGGTAATGATCAGTATCATCACCAGGGACAGGCCATCGAGATAGAGGGTGAAGCCCGGGGTGAAATTGCCCACCGCCATCCAGGTCCACAGAGTCTGTATGACCGCGTCTTCGCCGGAGTTCAGGAAGGCCACGGCCGCCAGCGCCGCCACCAGGAAAGACAGACCCACGGAACCGGCGCCGATGACCGCCACCGCCCGCTTCGGCAGCGAGCCGGCGGTCAGCACCAGGATCAGAAATCCCAGGGCGGGAAGCGTAGGCATTAACCAGAGCATGTCGAGCATTCCTTCGCCCCTATCCCTTCATCTGACTGAGTACGTTGATATCGACGGTATGGTAGCGTCGATACACCTGAATGATGAGGCCCAGCCCCACCGCGACTTCCGCCGCCGCCAGGGTGAGAATCATGATGAACATCACCTGCCCCTCGGCCTGACCCCAGGCCGCACCGGCGACGATGAAAGCGAGGCCGGCGGCATTGAGCATGATCTCGAGCGACATGAGCACGAAGATAATATTGCGCCGGGTGAGCACGCCGACCAGGCCGAGGCAAAACAGAATGCCGGCCAGGATCAGTCCGTGCTCAATGGGAATGGTTGTCATTGTTTCTTCCATTATTCCCTGTCTCTTTACCTTTTATCTTTACCTTACTGTCTCGTGTCCATTCAGCGTTTTGCGCTGACTACTTCTTCGCCAGGTGGTAGGCCGATACCAGGCCCGCCAACAGGAGAATGGACGCCAGCTCCACCGCCAGCACGTAGGGCCCGAACAGCAGGCCGCTGACGGCCATGACGTCGACCCGGCTGATCTCGTTACCCGGGTCCAGTTGTCCGATCACGCTGAGCAACTGCACCAGCAGCAGGCCGGCCATGAGGCCCGGCGCAATCCAGATGCGCGGATTCAGCCAGCTCCTTTCCTGGTCGCGGCTGTGCTGGCCGAGATTGAGCATCATGATGACGAAGAGGAACAGCACCATGATGGCGCCGGCATAGACGATCGCCTCCAGCACCGCCGCGAACGGCGCGCCCATGACGTAGAAGACCACCGCGATCGCCAGCAGCGACAGGATCAGATAGATCAATGCATGCACGATGTTGGTCTGCAGGATCACCGCGACGGTCGCTATCACGGCGATGGCGGCGGCGAGATAGAACAGCACGATCATGGCAGCAGGCTCCTCACGTTGACCGGTTTCTCCTCGTTCAGGGCCTCGCCCTTGTCCTTGTCCCTGATGCTCATGCCGGCGACACGATAGAAGTTGTAATCGTGATACTTGCCGGGGCCGTCGATGAGCAGATCTTTTTTCTCCCACACCATGTCCTGGCGCTTGTACTCCGCCATCTCGAAGTCGGGCGTGAGCTGAATAGCGTGCGTGGGACAGGCTTCCTCGCAGAAGCCACACATGATGCAACGGCTGAAATTGATGCGGAACCACTCCGGATACCAGCGGCCGTCCTCCATCTCCCCCTTCTGCAGCGCGATACAGTCCACCGGGCAGGCCACCGCACAGAGGTTGCAGGCCACGCAGCGTTCTTCTCCGTCCGGGTCGCGGCTGAGGATGATGCGCCCGCGCCAGCGCGGGAACATGTAGGGCACCTCTTCGGGATACTCCACCGTGTCCTTCTTCGCCCACAGGTGACGGAACACGAGCCACAGCGAGGTGACTTGGCTTGTCAGAGTATCTTTGATGAGTCTGAACATAATAAAAATCCGGTGTCTATTGCGTCGTCAGAATGATGACACCTGTCACCAGCAGATTGAGCAGCGACAATGGCAGCAGGAACAGCCAGCCGTAGCGCATGAGTTGGTCGTAGCGCGGCCGCGGGAGCGCCGCCCGCATGAGAATAAAGAAGCAGATGAAGGCGCCCGCCTTGAGGCCGAACCAGACGATCGGCGGTAACAACGGTCCGTCCCAGCCGCCGAAGAACAGCACGGTAATCAGCGACGATATCAGCACCAGCCCCAGGTACTCGCCGACGAAGAACATGCCGAACTTCATGCCGGAGTACTCGGTGTGATAGCCGGCACAGATTTCCTGCTCCGCCTCCGGGATATCGAAGGGCAGCCGGTGGCTCTCGGCCACGCCGGCGATGAGAAAGATGACGAAGCCGATGAACTGGGGGATGACGTACCACACGCCTTCCTGCTGCGCCTCGACGATCTCGCGCAGGTTGAAGCTGCCGGACAGGGCGATGACGCCCGCCAGGGAGATGCCCATAAACACCTCGTAGCTGACCATCTGTGCCGCGGCGCGCAGGCTCCCCAGCAGCGCGTACTTGTTGTCCGAGGACAGGCCGCCCAGCATCACGCTGTAGGCGCCGAGTGAGGCCATGGCCAGCACGAACAGGATGCCGATGTTGGAATCGACGATGCCGATGTTCGGGGCGAAGGGGATCACCGCGAAGCTCAGCAAGATCACGAACATAATGATGCTGGGCGCCAGCACGAAGCTGAAGCGATCGGCGAACGGCGGTACCCAGTCCTCCTTGGTGAAGATCTTGATCATGTCGGCCACGACCTGGAAGATGCCGAAGGGGCCGACGCGGTTGGGCCCTAGGCGCTCCTGCCACAGCCCGAGCAGGCGCCGTTCCACCCAGATCAGCATCGCCGCGGTGCCGATCACGACGCTCATGATCAAAATGATGGTCAGGTTGGAGCCGACTTCCAGCGCCATCAGTAGGCCTCCTCGTAGAGGTCGCTGACGATCAGTCCGTCCAGCGCCCGGACCGGGGACTCGCCGTCGACCTTGCTCAGGCTCACCCGCGCCTCCAGGGCGTGGGGGTTGATCTCATTGTCTCCGCAATACACGGCGGCGGTGCCAGGTTTCATCTTTTTGCGGATGCACACCGTGGCGAGGCCGCCGTTACCGTCCAGACTGACGCGGTCGCCCTGCTTCAGGGACAGGCGCTCGGCGTCACTGGGTGCCAGGCTGACGTAGGCGCCGGTCATGCGCTGCTGGATGGCCTCGCTGCGGGCACTGAGTTCGTCGCTGCCGAAAATCTGGTGGGCCAGCGCCAGCTCCAGTCCGTCGCCGCTGGCAGACTTCGCTGTCGGCGCCGGGAAGTAACTCAGGCGCTCACCATCGCGAGCGATCAGCAACTCGCCAGTGTGCCCCTGCTTCAGTTCGCCATTCACCTCTTCCTGGAACTTGCTGATGGACTGATTGGAATTCCAGCCCGGCGCCCAGGCCTGGCCGAGAATCGCGGCGTTCTTCAGCGGCGATACGCCCTCCATGGAAAAAGCCAGCAGCGACTGGTCGTCCTGCGGCTGCCTGCCCTCGTGCACATTGATATTCGCACGCATGGCGGTACGACCGCTGTAGCGATGGGACTGGCGCGGCACCTTCATGCCGCTGACGAACTGGCTGACATCGGGCAACAGGTCATCGAGCTTGCCGAAACGCGCGAGCTGTGCCGAGCAGAGTTCGATGAGATCGTCGACCCTGCTAATATTATCCGGTGTCAGCCACAGCCAGGCCGGGCGCGCCGTGCTCGCGCTCTGATGGACCTGGAAGCTGAGTTGCGCCCGGCCCTCGTAATTGACAGTGGTGGACTCCTGCTCGGAGAAGGCGGTGACGGGTAACACGTAGTCTGCCTTCTCTGTGGTGGCGGTGGGCATCAGGTCCAGCACCAGGAGGCTCTCCAGTTTTCCCAGCGCCGCATCGACTTGTGCGGGCGCGGCGCGGCGATAGAGGTCGTTCTCCAGCACGATCAGTTTGCTGGCCTTGCCCGCGGCGATGCGCTCGAGCGCCGCGCCGAGGCTGTTCTCTTCCCGGGCCAACAGCGTCAGGCCCAGCGTGTTCGCTTCCGGCACGAGGGTGCAGAAGTCCACGGGCGTGTCGCGGCCGGACTGCAAGGCGCGCGCGATGTTGCTCGCCGCCTGCAGCAGCTCGAGCGAGCCCGACGCGCTGCCGGCGATCACCAGGGGACGCCTGGCCCCCTTGAGCTGCGCGGCGATCTTTCCTGCGGCATCGCTATGCGCCGGCTCCAGGGCCTCCGCATCCGCCGCCTCGTCGTTGAGGCGATGGGCGATGGCGTGGGCGAGCTGCACCAGGCCGGCGGGACCGTCGATGACGCTGTCTTCGGCGATGTCATCCAGGCGCGTGGCGTAACTGCTGAGGATGCTGAGCGGGCTGCGATCATGCTGCGCCAGTTCGCGCACGGCGGCGTCGTGCCACTGGGGAATCTTGTTCTTCTCGGCCAGCGCGCGCGCCTCGTTGCGCACGGACTGGCGCAGGGCCAGCGCCACGCGCGGGGCCACGTTGGTGACATCCTCGCCGAGAATGATGATGGCGTCGGCCTGCTCGATCTCGCGGATGCTGGGGTTATGGAACGCCGGGTCGCGAGCGAGCTGCAGAATGAGCTGGTTGATGGCGTGTTCGCCGTCGGCGACGCCGGCATAGAAATTTTCCTCGCCCACCAGATGCTGCAGCGCGAAGTTGCCCTCGTTGCTGGCCCGGGGCGAACCGATACCGATGACGTCGCCGGTAAACTGCTGTAGCACGGAAGGAATGTGTTCCGGCGCCATGGCTTCTGTCTGCCCCTTGACGCGGACCTGGGGTTCACTCAGGCGTTCGCCGCTGTTGACATACTCGAAGCCGAAGCGGCCACGGTCGCAGAGGAAATAGCCGTTAACGTCGCTGTTGTAGCGATTGACGATGCGGCGCAGCGTGCCGTAGCGCTCGCCGGGCGTCGTGTTACACCCGACTCCGCAACCGGTGCAGACACTGGGCGCGGACTGCAGGTCCCACTTGCGCGTGTAGTGGGCGCTGAAGACGCGATCGGTGAAGACACCCGTGGGGCACACCTCCACCAGGTTGCCGCTGAACTCACTCTCCAGCACACCCTCCTCGTAACGCCCGAAATAGACGTGATGATGCGATGCCTGGGCCGACAGGTCGGTGCCGCCGGCATAGTCGTCGTAATAGCGCACACAGCGGTAACAGGCGATGCAGCGGTTCATCTCGTGGTTGATGAACGGGCCGAGGTACTGATTCTGGTGTGTGCGCTTCTTCTTGTCATAGCGCCGGTAGTTGTGGCCGGACATGACCGTCATGTCCTGCAGGTGACACTCGCCCCCCTCCTCACACACGGGACAGTCGTGAGGATGGTTGATCATCAGGCTCTCGATGACCTGTTCGCGCATCAGCCTGGCCTGGGCATCGGTGATGGAGATGCGACTGCCGTCGGCGGCAGGCGTCATGCAGGCCATCACGATCATGCCCTTCTCGTCTTCCTCGTCCCTGTACTGTTTGACCGCGCACTGACGGCAGGCACCCACCGACCCCATGCAGGGATGCCAGCAGAAATAGGGCAGGTCAAGGCCCTGCGACAGGCATTCCTGCAGCAGGTTGTTTTCGGGGTCGACGTCGTACTCCACCCCATCAACAAGGATCTTGGCCATGACTCAGTGAGCTCCCGTCATCAGTTCAATCATCCATCAGTGCCGGTAAGGACAGGCGCGTTCCTTGATATGGCGCGCGAAGTCTTCGGCGAAATGTTTCAGGCCACTGCCCAGCGGCGCGGTGGCTCCCGGCGCCAGGGCACAAAAAGTGCGTCCTGGCCCCATGTATTCCACGTGATCGTGCAGGATCTGCAGATCCTTCTCCTTGCCCTTCCCTGCCTCCAGTTCCCGAAAGATGGCGTCCACCCAGGGCAGTCCGTCCCGGCACGGCGTGCAGAAACCGCAGGACTCGTGCGCGAAGAAGGTCATCATGTTGCCGATCATCCCCACCGGGCAGGTCCTGTCATCGAGAACGATCATGGTGCCGGTGGCGAGGCGGCTGCCGACCTTGGCCACGTCGTCGTAGTCGAAGGGGATATCCAGGTGTTCCGGCAGCATGAAGTCAGTCGAAGCGCCACCGGGCAGGAAGGCCTTGAGCTGATAGCCATCGCACATGCCGCCAGCCTTGTCCTCGAGTATCTCGCGAATAGGCGTGCCCAGCGGCAGCTCCCAGCAGCCCGGGCTCTTGACCCGACCACTGGCGCCGAACAGTTTGGTCCCATGATCCTTGCCCCTGGTCAGCCCGTGATACCACTCCACCCCGTAGTTCAGGATGCCTGGCAGGTTGCACAGGGTCTCCACATTATTGACGATGGTGGGCTTGCCCCACAGGCCACTGACCTGGGGAAACGGCGGCTTGGCGCGCGGGGTGGCGCGCTTGCCCTCGAGGGCGTTGAGCAGGGCCGTCTCCTCGCCGCAGATGTAACGCCCGGCCGAGGTATGGAGGATGATCTCCAGGTCGTAACCGCTATCCAGGATGTTACGACCGAGATAGCCCTTCTCCTTCGCCTCGGCGATGGCCTTGTTCAGTGCCCGTTCCGAGGCGACGTATTCGCCGCGCAGGAAGATGTAGCCCACCGAGGCACCGATGGTATAGGCGGCGATGATCATGCCCTCGATGAGCAGGTGCGGGTCGCCCTCCATGAGCAGGCGATCCTTGAAGGTGCCGGGTTCCATCTCATCGGCATTGACCACCAGGTACTTCTGTTTCGGCGCGTCGTCCCCGCGGGGCACGAAGCTCCATTTCAGGCCGGTGGGAAAGCCGGCGCCACCGCGCCCCTTCAGGCCGCTGTCCTTGACCCGTTGCAGCACGTCGTCCGGGCTCAGGCCGGCGGCGATGGCGCGCAGGCTCTGATAGCCGTCGGCGGCCTCGTAGCCGGCGATGTCCATGGGACCGCGCGCCAGGTCGATGTTCTTTGTCAGGGGCTTGTCAACCACGGTTCAATCCGATTCCTTCTGTTTGCGGTAGTGCTCGATCAGCTTGTCGACGTCTTCGAGGGTAAGATTGCGATGCAGGTCCTCGCCGACCATCATCACCGGCGCCCTGTCGCAGTCACCCAGGCACGGCACCGGGATCATGGTGAATTCGTTGTCGTCGGTGGTCTCGCCAAAGTCGATGCCGAGGCGGTCCGTGATGTGCTCGCGGATCCTGTCACAGTCCATGATCCAGCAACTCACGCTGTTGCAGAACAGCATCACGTGGCGGCCCACCGGTTGGCGATACACGAGGTTGAAGAACGTGGCCACCCCTTCCAGGTCGGCCGCCGGCATCTCCAGGTACTTGGCGATCGCCAGCAGGCTCTCGTCCGAGACCCAGCCCTGATGCTTCTGCACGATCTTCAATGCCTCCAGCCCCACGGCCTTCTTGTCCGGGTACAGCGTCATCTCGTGCTCGATCTCGGCGATCTCCGCCTCG
>JBBDSI010000039.1:10661-12037 GCA_040905005.1 Pseudohongiellaceae bacterium | reverse complement strand
CTCTGAGTAAGTGCTCTGAGTAAGTGCTCTGAGTAAGTGCTCTGAGTAAGTGCTCTGAGTCATTACTTTGAGTCGGGGGTTGGTTTGGTGTGTAGTTGGTGCATGGCTTGTTCCCATTTGCCTTGCGCGGCGTTTGGCATGACGCGGATGGCGTCTTGTATGTTTTCCATGATGGCGTCGGCCTCGGTGCGGCTTGGGGGGCTGAGGACATAGTTGCTGACCATGGACTTGTGGCCCGGGTGGCCTACGCCTATGCGCAGGCGGTAGAAGTCTGGGCTGCCGAGGGCGTTGATGATGTCTCTTATGCCGTTGTGGCCGCCGTGGCCGCCGCCTTCCTTGAGTCTTGTGATGCCCACCTCGAAGTCGATCTCGTCGTAGGCTACCAGTATGTTGGCCGGGTCGATCTTGAAGAAGTTGCACACGGCCGCGACGGCCCTGCCGCTGCGGTTCATGAAGGTGGTGGGGAAGAGCAGGCGCACCTGGCGGCCGTCGATGTCGGCGCTGCCGAATTCGCCGAAGAACTTGCTCTCGCCGCGCAGACTCCCGCCGTAGGCTTTCGCCAGGTGGTGCAGGAAGATGACGCCGGCGTTGTGGCGGTCGGTCTCGTGTTGCGGGCCCGGGTTACCCAGGCCCACAATCAAGTCGATGGGATTATCCGTCACGGGTCGTCCCTGCCTGTGTCAGCGGGAGCAAGTGTCCGGGGACTCCTAGTCTTCCTTGTCGGAAGACTCCTCGCCCTCGTCCTCATCCTGATCGGTCGGGACTTCGGCATCGGGCACTTCCACAGCGGTGTCGGCTTCGTCGACCTCGGCCTCAGTGCGCGGCGCCTGTACCTGGACAACCGTCTCGTCGTAGCCGTCGCCGTGGGACAGGTCCACCGATTCCACGCCGGCCGGCAGCTTCACTTCGGACAGATGTATCGAATCGCCGATCTGCAGATCCAGCACGTCGATCTCGATGTATTCCGGCAGGTCCTTGGGCAGACAGCTGACCTCGATCTCGGTGAGGTTCCTGATCAGGTTGCCGCCCTCGAGGCGGACGCCCTTGCACTTCTCCTCGTTGAGGAAGTGCACCGGCACGTTCACGTTGATTTCCTGGTCGGCACGAACGCGCAGGAAATCGGCGTGCAGCAGGAAGGGCTTGGCCGGGTGGCGCTGCAGATCCTTGATCACACACTGTTGCTTGTCGCCACCGATGTTCAGGGTGATGATGTGTGAGAAGAAGGCTTCGTTCTCGGTGGCGTGGAACATATCGTCGTGCAGGATGCGCAGCGACACCGGGTCTTCGTTACCGCCGTACAGCACGGCCGGTATTTCTTTGTTCAGACGACGCAGGCGGCGGCTCGCACCTTTCCCCTTGTCAGTCCGAACGCTCGC
>JBBDSI010000039.1:1580-10561 GCA_040905005.1 Pseudohongiellaceae bacterium | reverse complement strand
TCAGACGACGCAGGCGGCGGCTCGCACCTTTCCCCTTGTCAGTCCGAACGCTCGCCTTCAGTTCAAAATCAGCAGCAGACATTGTCAGTCTCCTTGGTTTGCTCCGGCTCGCTTGCGACCAGTTTGCCGGAGGGTTAAAAAAAGACAGTGACCCGATTGGGCCACTGTCCCGCAAAAATTTGTTCGGTCCCGGAGTATACAGGCAGCGCAGCCTGTTTACTCCGAGTCATCATCTCTCGCCGAGCGCTCTCTTACGAGTCCCAACTCCGTCTGACCTCTGACCTCTGACCTCTGACCTCTGAAATCAGACCCCGGACCTCTAAATCTAAGTGTTGTCGAACATCGCGCTGATTGACTCTTCGTTGCTGACGCGGCGGATCGACTCGGCCAGCAGCTTTGCCATACTCAGCACGCGGATGCTCTTGCAGTCGATCGCCTCGCCGCGCAGCGGTATCGTATCCGCCACCACCAACGCATCCAGGCTGGAGTTGTTGATGTTCTCCACCGCCGGGCCCGACAGCACCGCGTGCGTGCAATAGGCCACTACCTCGCTCGCGCCGTGTTCCTTCAGGGCGTCCGCCGCCTTGCACAGGGTGCCGGCGGTATCCACCATGTCGTCGAGAATCAGACAGGTGCGATCGGTGACGTCACCGATGATGTTCATGATCTGGGCCTCGTTGGCCGCCGGGCGCCGCTTGTCGATGATCGCCAGGTCGACATTCAGCTGCTTGGCCACGGCCCGGGCCCTGACCACGCCGCCGATATCCGGCGACACGACCATTAAGTTCTTGTAATTCTGCCGTTCGATGTCATCCGTCAGAATCGGCGAGCCGTAGACGTTGTCCACCGGGATGTTGAAGAATCCCTGGATCTGTTCGGCGTGCAGGTCGACGGTGAGCACGCGGTTGACGCCCACGGCACCGATCATGTCCGCTACCACCTTGGCGCTGATGGCCACGCGGGCCGAGCGCACCCGGCGGTCCTGCCGGGCATAGCCGAAATAGGGGATCACCGCGGTGATCCGGTTGGCCGAGGCGCGGTGCAGCGCGTCGGCCATCAACAACAACTCCATCAGGTTGTCGTTGGTCGGGGCGCAGGTGGGCTGGATGATGAAGACGTCCTTGCCGCGGACGTTTTCATTCAACTCGACCGAAATCTCCCCGTCACTGAATTTGCTGATGCTGGCGTAGCCCAGGGGAACGCCGATGTTCCTGGCAATGGCATCCGCTAACGCCGGATTGGCATTGCCACTGAAGACCATTAAATTGTTTGCCACGTGTCCTTCCTGTTGGCGGGAGTTGCTCCTCGCGTGTTCCTGGTGGTCTATCTGGTCTGGAAATTGGCTGGGGTGGCTGGATTCGAACCAACGAATGCAAGGATCAAAACCTTGTGCCTTACCACTTGGCGACACCCCAATGATCGTGATTTCGAGCCCTGTCTATTTCAAGTCTCTACTTTAAGTTTCTATATTAAATGTCACGGAAATCGAACTCCAGTGCATTCACCCCGCGGGCGACGAAGCCGTCAAGACCCTGCGGGCGACACCCGAAGACCTCGTGGGCCTCTGTCTCATCCTCGAAGCGGGCGAATACGGCGGAGCCGGTTCCGGTCATCCTGGCCGGGGCGTGCTGGCCGAGCCATTCCAGCGTCTTTTTCACAGCCGGATAAAGTGCGCAAGTCACTGATTCACAGTCATTTCGGACCCGGCCGGCCAGAAAGTCGGCAATTGTGATCGCAGATGCCTGTCGTGTCAAATTTTCCTGCGCGAAAATCCGCGCTGTGGAGACTGCCACCGGCGGCACCAACACGAGGTAATACGCGGGGTCCAGGTCCACCGGCTCGAGCCGCTCACCGACGCCCTCGGCCCAGGCGGAGCGACCCGCCACGAACACCGGCACATCGGCGCCGAGCTCCAGGCCGATGGCCATGAGCTGCCGCGTGTCGAGCTGTAGCCGCCACAGCGCGTTTAGCGCCAACAGCGTGATGGCGGCATCGGCGCTGCCGCCGCCGAGACCGGCGCCCGGCGCAATGCGCTTGGTCAGGCGGATATCGGCGCCGGGGTTCGCCGGGGCCAGGGCTTGCAGCCGACGGGCGGCGGCCAGCACCAGGTTATTCTCCAGTGGCACGCGGCGATAACGCGATTCCTCCTCCACGTGCAGGGCCAGTACGCCGCTGTCATCGGCGCGGAAGGCGAGGGTGTCGCCGTAGTCCAGCAACTGAAAGAGAGTCTGCAGCTCGTGGTAACCATCCGGGCGGCGGCCGGTGATGTGCAGGAACAGGTTGAGCTTGGCCGGCGCCAGCAGGGTCAGCGGGGGATCGCTCATGGCCCGGTGGTCTGTGCCAGCGTCCAGTCCAGGCCGACGAAGCGCAGGCGCACGTCATTGCGCGGCCGGGTGACATCCACCCGCCGCGGCAGGATCAGCGCGCCGTACTGGCGTGGGTCCGGGTAGGTGACGGTCCAGCCATCCTGGCGCAGGCTGCTGAGATGATTGTCGGCACTGAATTCCAGCTCGGCGCGCGGCGCCGGTGCCGGCGCCGGCAGGCCGCGGATCCAGTATTCCAGGTGCGACACCGGCAATTCATAACCGAGCTGTTCGAGGATCAGATCCTCCGGCGTGGGCGCGGTCACGGTCTCGTTGTCCTGTTCCAGCGTGACTCGGCCCGGGCTCCCGGTAATGAGGGTGTTTCCGGCATTGAAGGTGCCCCACAGGCGGATGCGGAACTGCTCGCCCTGCTGCTGCCAGTCGATGCGCGGCGTGTGCGACTCGCCGTCATAAAGCACGTTGACGCGCCCGCGCAATTGCCAGTTGTCCAGCGCCTGCAGACGCTCGCGCTGCGCCGCCCAGCTGGCGTTCTCCTGCGCCGGCGGCGCCGTGGCGCGGCAGGCGGCCAGGGAGATGAGCAGCAGGCACATGCTCAGGCGCCCGGCGTTGCGGGAATTGCGCGCCCAGTCTATTAAAGGAAACAGGAGCAGCGTCTTCATCGATCAGGCAACAGGCGATCCATCGCTTCCTGAATGATGGGGCTGTCCGGCTCCGCCTCCAGGCCTTCCTCCCAGATCGCCATGGCCTCGTCTTGCCGGTCCAGTTGCCACAGCACTTCGCCCAGGTGCGAGGCGACTTCGTGATTGGGGAACTCGGCATAGGCCCGGCGCAGGTTGCGTAGTGCCTCTTCCAGTTGCCCGACCTTGTACTGGGCCCAGCCGAGGCTGTCGATGATGGCCGGGTCGTCGGGCTCGACGGCGATGGCCCGCTCGATCAGCTGCAGCGCCTCCTCAAAGCGGGTGGTCTGGTCCGCCAGCATGTAGCCCAGGTGGTTCAGCGCCTGGGCGTTCTCCGGCTGCATGCGGATGATCTGTTGCAGGTCGCGTTCGGAGGCGTCCCGGTTGCCGAGGTTGTCATTGAGCAGTACCCGGGCGAACAGCAGGTCGGCGTCATTGGGGTACTTGTTCAGCGCCGTGTCCAGCAGTTCCCGCGCGGCGTCGGCGTGGCCGGTCTGCACCAGGGCGTTGGATTCGATGGTGGTGAACAGGATCTCCAGCCGTGGCTGGCCGCGGGACTGACTGATCAGCCAGGAGTGGGCCTCGGCCAGGTCCCCCCGTTCGATGGCCAGACGCGTCGCCTGCTGCTGCGCGGCGAGGTAATTATTGGTGCCGATGCGCACCTGGCGGTAGTGTTCGATAGCCTGGCCGCGATCGTCCTGTTCCTCGTGGATCATGCCCAGGTAGAAGTGGCTCTGATCGGCGTATTCGTCCACATTGCTCAGTCGTTCAAAAATAGCCTCCGCGTCATCATAATTGTCGAGCTCCATCTCCAGCAGGCCCAGGGAGTACCAGGTCTCCCAGTCTTCGCTATTTATCTCCACCAGTACCCGGAATTGGTCCCGTGCGGCGGCGTAGTCTTCTCGCTGCACCAGCATGCGTGCATAGCTAAGGCCTATGGCGCGGTCGTTGGGGAACTCGCGCACGCCGTCGCGCAGTGTGCGCAGGGCGCCGCCGCCGTCGCCAGAGTTCTGCAGGATCTGCGCCTCCAGGCGGAGCAGCATGGGCGTCAGTTCGCCCTCGCCGATCAGTGTCGTCAGCTCCTCGAGCGCCGCCTGGTAATCGCCGTTCTGCGCCAATAGCTGCACCAGCGTCATGTGAATGCTGGGCTGGTCGCTGAATTCGTTGCGCAATTGCCGCAGGCTGGCGATGAGACGCCCGCGCTGGTCGCGGTTGAGCTGGCCGGTGCGCGCCGCCAGGGCGGTAAAGTCGACTTCGGCGCCGAGATCGATGACTCGGGCCATGTGCGACAGGGCCTGGTCGAAATTGCCGCTGTCGAGGAACTCGAAGGCGAGAAACAGATGCGGCTGGGGATCCGCCGGGGAGACTTCCGCCCAGAGCAGGCCAAGTTCCAGCAGCGAGCGGGTGTCCTCGTTGGCGGAGGCGAATTGCACCGCCCGGCGAATGATATTGAGGTCGCGGGTGGACAGCGCCAGCTCGCGGTATTGCTCACCGGCCTCCTCGAACCGCCCGCGCTGGCCCCCAATCTCGGCCATGAGGGCCATATAGAGCTGATCCTCGGTGAAATTGCCGTATTCGATCTCTTCCGCGGCCGGTTCGGGTTCCGCGGCGGGCGCGGTCTCCGGCTTGGAAGTGGCACTCACCGCCGGCGCTGCCGGTTCCTGGTCCGGCGCGGTCGCGCAGCCCAGCCACAGCGGAAGCAGCAGCAGGCAACAGAGTCTGGTGGCGGAGTGTCTCATGAGTCGGTGAATCCTCGAGCCAAATTGGCATTGTAGCAGTATGCATCTGCTGGTAGGCCGATATGCCGATATTTAGTACCATATCGAGCTTTTTGTTTGTCCTCACCCGAAGGGTTTCATGTCTCTGCTGCTGGTAGGTATCAATCACACGACCGCGCATATCGGCCTGCGAGAGAAGGTGGCCTTTCCGCCGGAGATCGTCGGCGAAGCCCTGGCCCAGGTGCGGGGACTGGAGGCGGTCGCGGAAGTGGTGATCGTCTCCACCTGCAACCGTACCGAGCTGTATCTCGATTACCAGGACCCGGGAGACGCAGCGGCCGCGCCGGATAGCGGCGCTGGCGAGCTCGAGCGGCGCCGCGAGGCGGTGCTGCAGTGGCTGGCCTCCTACCACAACCTCAGCGTCGGGGAACTCGCCGACTGCACCTATTTTTTTGGCGACGAGGACGTGGTGCGTCACCTGATGAAGGTCGCCTGCGGCCTGGATTCCATGGTGCTGGGCGAGCCGCAGATTCTCGGCCAGATCAAGTCCGCCTACGCCGTCTCCCGGGAATTCAACGTCGTCGGCGCCAGCCTGGGCAAGGCGTTCCAGGAAGCCTTCTCTATCGCCAAGGAGGTGCGCACCGACACCGCCATCGGCCAGAACCCGGTCTCGGTGGCTTATGCCGGCGTCACCCTGGCCGAGCGCATCTTCTCGCACCTGAGCAGTCTCAGTGTGCTGCTGATCGGTGCCGGCCGCACCATCGAGCTGGTGGCCCGGCATCTGGCGGACAAGGGAGTCAGGCGCATCGTCGTGGCCAACCGGACTCTGGACAACGCCATGGAGATCGCCGCCCATGTCGACGGCCATGGCGTGTTGCTGTCGGAGATTCCCGAGCAGTTGGTGGCGGCCGATATCGTCGTGTCCTCCACCAACAGCCAACTGCCGCTGGTGGGCAAGGGCACCGTGGAGCGGGCGCTCAAGCAGCGGCGTCACAAGCCCATGCTGCTGATCGATCTGGCCGTGCCGCGGGACATCGAAGCCGAGGTGGCGGAGCTGGACGACGCCTATCTGTATACGGTGGATGACATCAGCGAGGTCATCGAGGACAGCCAGAAGAGCCGCGAGCAGGCCGCGTCCGAGGCGCGCTCGATCATCGAGCGCGGCGTCGAGGAATACATTAAGCAGATGCGCTCGCGCAACGCCGTGGCGACGCTACGGGCATTCCGCGGCAAGGCCGATAGTATCCGCGAGAAGGAGCTGGCCCGCGCCATCAAGGCGCTGGAGAAGGGGGAGCCGCCGCAGGCGGTAGTGGAAAGCATGGCGCGCGCCCTCACCAACAAGCTCATTCACTCGCCCAGTGTGCAGGTGAAGAAGGCCAGCGCCGAGGGGCGCGACGACCTGGTGACACTCACCCGGGAACTATTCGAACTGGATCCTGACCAGGACCAGGACCAGGACCAGGACTGAGCAAAAGACACAGACAATGAAAGAATCCATACGCAACAAGCTGGGCAATCTCGAGGAGCGTTTCGAGGAACTCGAGGCCCTGCTCAGCGATCCGGAGGTGATCGCGGATCAGGAGAAGTTTCGCCAGTATTCCAGGGAATACGCCGAACTGGAAGAGCTGGTCAGGCAGTTCAACCGCTACCGTCAGGTGGCGGATAACCTCGATCAGGCGCGCGAGATGCAGCGAGACAACGATCCCGAGATTCGTGCCATGGCCGAGGACGAGATCGCCGGGACCGAAGATGAGCTGGAGGAACTGGAACTTCGCTTACAGAAATTGCTGCTGCCCAGGGACGAGAAGGATAGCTGCAACGTCTTTCTGGAGATTCGTGCCGGCACCGGCGGCGACGAGGCCGCCATTTTCTCCGGCGACCTGTACAAGATGTATGCCGGCTATGCGGAGTTACAGGGCTGGAAGACGGAGATAGTCAACGAGCGCCATGGCGAGCACGGCGGCTACAAGGAGATTATCGTGCGCATCGCGGGCCGCAACGTCTACGAGAAGCTGAAATTCGAGTCCGGCGCCCACCGCGTGCAGCGTGTGCCCGAGACCGAGACCCAGGGACGCATTCACACCTCGGCCTGCACCGTGGCCATCATGCCGGAACTGGAAGAAATGGATGCGATCGAGATCAACAAGAACGACCTGCGCGTCGACACCTTTCGCGCCAGCGGTGCCGGCGGCCAGCACGTGAACAAGACTGACTCGGCGATCCGGCTCACGCATCTGCCGTCGGGCATCGTCGTCGAGTGCCAGGACGAGCGCTCCCAGCACAAGAATCGGGCGCGGGCCATGTCGCTACTGCAGGCCAAGCTGCTGGACCGCGCGCAAAGCGAGCGGGCGCAGGAAGAGACGGACACGCGCCGCAGGCTGGTGGGCAGCGGCGACCGCTCGGAGAAGGTCCGCACCTATAACTATCCACAGGGGCGCGTCACCGACCACCGCATCAAGCTGACCCTCTATAATCTGGCGGAGATCATGAATGGCGAACTGGGCGAGGTGATCCAGCCGCTGATCAACGAGTATCAGGCCGACCAGCTCGCCGGCCTGGCCGGCGAGGCCTGATGGCCGCGACCGTCGCCGCCGCGCTTGGCCAGGCGTGCAGCCTGCAGGCCACGAGTGCAAGCTGGCGGCTGGACGGGGAGCTGTTGCTGGCCGCTGTCACGCAGCGGCGTCGCGAGTGGCTGCTGGCTCATGGCGAGGCCGAGCTGGGACTCGCTGAACTCACGCGCTACCAGGACCTGCTGCAGCGCCGCCAGAACGGCGAACCCATGGCCTATATTCTGGGCCGGCGGGGCTTCCTGGACTTCGAGCTGACGGTGACACCGGCGGTGTTGATACCGCGACCGGAGACCGAGCTGCTGGTGGAGACAGCCGTGGACCTCACCCGCGGGCGGGCCGAAGAGGCGTTGCGCGTGGCCGATCTTGGCACCGGCAGCGGCGTCATTGCCATCGCCCTGGGGCGGCGCTTCCCGCACTGGCGGATTGACGCGATCGATATCAGTACGGAGGCTCTGGCCGTGGCGCGTGGCAATGCCGAGCGCCTCGGTGCGGACAACGTCGAGTTTATCGAGGGTTCCTGGTGTGACGGCCTCGCTCAATCCGGCTATTATGATGCCATTGTCGCCAACCCGCCCTACGTGGCCGCGGGTGATCCGCACCTGAGCGAAGACGGGCTTCCCTTCGAGCCACTCGGGGCACTTGCGGCCGGACCCGACGGACTCGACGCCCTGCGGGCCATTATCGGTCAGGCGGGGGCCCGGTTAAAGAAAGCGTCCTGGCTCTTGTTGGAACACGGCCACGATCAGCGGGCGGCGCTTCAGGCTCTGCTGGCGGCTCAGGGTTACGACAATATTAAAGCCCTGCAGGACTATTCGGGTCACGACCGGGTCATCGTGGGTCAATGGTTCGGGCCAGATCGGATGCGCGAATGAATGACGAGGAGTTACTGCGCTATAGCCGGCAGATCATGCTGCCGGAGATGGATGTGGCGGGTCAGCAGAAGCTGTTGGATGCTAGTGTGCTTATCGTCGGCATGGGCGGTCTCGGCTGCCCCGCGGCGATGTACCTGGCGGCGGCCGGGGTCGGCCATCTGATCATCGCCGACGACGACGAGGTGGAGCTGACCAACCTGCAACGCCAGATAGCCCACACCCAGGCCGACATCGGCAAAGCCAAGGTACACTCCGCCGCAGAGACCCTGAAGGCGCTGAACCCCCACGCCCGCGTAACGCCATTGCAGGAGCGTCTGCTGGACGCGGAGCTGGATACTGTCGTGTCCAGCGTGGACGCAGTCCTGGACTGCTGTGACAACTTCACTACCCGCTTCGCCGTCAATCGCGCCGCGGTGCGCCACGGCAGGCCGCTGGTCTCGGGCGCCGCTATTCGTATGGAGGGCCAGATCGCCGTTTTTGATCCGCGCGTTCCGGAAAGTCCCTGCTATCAGTGCCTCTACGGCAGCGGTGACGACATGGACACGAGCTGCGCGACCAATGGTGTCATGGCGCCGCTCGTGGGCATAATCGGCAGCGTGCAGGCCATGGAGGCCATCAAGATACTGGCCGGCATCGGTCAGCCCCTGGTCGGCAGGCTGCTGCTGCTCGATGCTGGCAGTATGCAATGGCGAGAGATGCGCCTGCCCCGTGATCCCGCTTGCCCCGTGTGCTCGCGGCGCGAGCGTGGCTGACCGGGTATTGCCCGGGGCCGGGGTGATGCGCGCATGATTCGGCCTTGCTCTCGACCTTGCTCTCCACC
>JBBDSI010000039.1:0-1480 GCA_040905005.1 Pseudohongiellaceae bacterium | reverse complement strand
TCCACCCTGCTTTCTACCTTCGTTTAATTGCACCCGCCAGCGCATCCCGTTATTATGCCTGCCCGCAGAGCTAGTGTGCCCCGCTACTAAAGTGTGCCCCGCTATTAAACAGTGACCGAGTTTTATAAGGACCAGACAGTACGCAATGGATACCACTGATACCACCCCCGGCAAGTCATTCGATGAGTTCGACCTGCAGCAGCCTTTGCGTGATGCCATCAAAAAGCTGGGGTTCGAATACTGTACACCGATCCAGGCGCAAAGCCTGGTCTATACCCTGGCCGGCAATGACATCACCGGCAAGGCGCAGACGGGTACCGGCAAGACAGCCGCCTTCCTGATCACCATCATCAATGACCTGCTATCGAATCCCATCGAAGGCGAGCGCTTCGTCGCCGAGCCGCGCGCCCTGATAGTGGCGCCGACCCGGGAGCTTGCCATTCAGATCGGCAGTGATGCGGAGCTCCTGACCCGTTTCTCTGACCTGCATACGGTCACCCTGGTGGGCGGCGAGGACTACCAAAAGCAGCATCGCGCGCTCGAGGCCAAGCCGGTAGACATTGTCGTCGCTACTCCCGGGCGGCTGCTGGACTTCGTCTCCAATGACAATCTCTACCTGGGGCTGATCGAACTGCTGGTACTCGACGAAGCCGACCGCATGCTGGACATGGGCTTCATTCCGCAAGTGCGCCAGGTCATGTCCCGCACTCCGCGCAAGGAATGTCGGCAGACGCTGTTGTTCAGTGCGACCTTCACGCCGGAGATTCTGGAACTGGCGGATCGCTGGGCCGTCGATCCCATCCGCATAGAGGTCGAGCCGGGAATGGTCGCCGCGGATGCCGTCGATCAGATCGTCTACCTGGTGACCATGGCGAACAAGTACAAGCTGCTCTACAACCTGATCTCACGCCCCGAGGCGAAGAAAGTCATGGTTTTCACGAACCGGCGCGATCAGGCCCGCCGGCTGGCGGATAGCCTGTATCGTAATGAGATCGAATGCGGACTGCTGACTGGCGAGATACCCCAGAACAAGCGCATCCGCACGCTGGAGGACTTCAAGACCGGCAAGACCCAGGTGCTGGTGGCCACCGATGTGGCCGGACGCGGGCTGCATATCGATGATGTGACCCACGTGGTCAACTTTACCTTGCCGGAGGAACCCGAGGATTACGTGCACCGTATCGGTCGTACCGGCCGCGCCGGCGCCATTGGCACCTCAATCAGCTTCGCCTGCGAGGACGACTCGTTCATGTTGCCGGCTATCGAGGAGAAGCTGGGCGGCAAGCTGGAGTGCATCCACCCGGAAGAGGGCACGCTGACGGAACCGCCGGCATTCACCCGCCCCTCGTACTTCAAGGCGTCGGACAAAGAGAAGGGAAAGAGAGGAGTCCGCCGCGGTGGCGGTCGCCGTCCGACACGCGGCAATCGCTAGCCCGGCAAATTCGCATCATCCTCCGGTTTTTTCGCACTCTTCTCGCCG
>JBBDSI010000038.1:0-1975 GCA_040905005.1 Pseudohongiellaceae bacterium | reverse complement strand
CGAATAATGAGGAGAAGTCAATGCAATTTCCTGACCCGAGGAGAGCTGTCGCAGCGATCCTTACCCTGTTAACCCTTTTATTGCCAGCCGGCGTGCTGGCCCAGGACTCCATCGAGTGGTTCACCCTGGGTAATGACTATGGTCATACCCGCTTTACTCCGGCCGCTGAAATCACCGCCGAGAACTTCGCTGAGCTGGAAGTGGCCTGGGAATGGGACGGCGCCAGTTTCGGTGCCGCCAGCGGCCGCTCCACGCCTTCCTACATCGATGGCATGCTCTATACCGTGGCGGGCTACAACCGCCACGTGGTCGCCATCGACCCGAAGTCCGGCGAGACCCGGTGGTCGTTCCGACTTCCGGATACGCCGCGCCTGGAGTACTCCATGCGCCAGGACTATGGCAAGGGTGTGGGTTTTGGCTATATCGACGGTGAGGGCGTGGTCTTCATCATCACCCCCGGCTTCTTCCTGGCCGCCCTCGACGCCAAGACCGGCATTCCCCTGGAAGGTTGGGGTGAGCCGGTGCCCATCGACGGCTTCCCGAAGACCGGCGTGGTCGACCTGCTGAAAGACCTCGGTCACCCCTACGATCCCTACGAGGGCACTCCTCTCGAGGTTGGTTACATCACCTCTTCGTCGCCGCCGATCGTGGTGAACGACACCATCGTGGTCGGCAACTCCGCCGAGCAGGGCTATCACCAGTCGCGCATCGAAAACGTGCCGGGTGACATTCTTGCCTACGACAAGGACACCGGTGCCTTCAAGTGGAAGTTCAATGTGATTCCGCGACCCGGCGAATACGGTCACGAGACCTGGGAGAACGATGCCTGGCAATGGACCGGTGACGTGTCCTCCTGGGCGCCGCTGTCCGCCGATCCGGAAAACAACCTTGTATTCATCCCCACCAACCCGCCGACGATCGACTATTACGGCGGCTTCCGTCCCGGCGACAACCTGTTCGGCACCAGCCTGATCGCGCTGGATACCCGCACCGGCGAACGCCGTTGGCACTATCAGTTCGTGCATCATGACGTCTGGAACTTCGACACCCCCACCGCGCCCATCCTGCTGGATGTGGAAGTGGACGGCCGCCAGATTCCGGCCGTGGCCCAGGCCACCAAGCAGGCCTGGCTGTATGCCTTCAACCGCCTGACCGGCGAGCCCCTGTGGCCCATCGAGGAGCGTCCGGTACCGGCCTCCATCGTGCCCGGCGAGCAGTTGTCGCCGACCCAGCCGCACGTGACCCGGCCCGCGGCGTTCGACATCCAGGGCATCAGCGAGGATGACCTGATCGATTTCACGCCCGAGTTGCGTGACATGGCCATCGGGGCCCTGGAAGACTACGTCATGGGCGGCCTGTTCAACCCGCCGATTCATGACAACAATCCCGACGGCAAGTATGCGGCGATGAACTGCCCCGGTGGCAGTGGCGGCGCCAACATCAACGGGCCGCCGGTAGCCGATCCGACGTCCGGCGTGGTGTTCGTGAACTCTCACAGCGTCTGCTTCGCCCTGCGGGTAATTCCCGGCGAGGAGTCCGACCTGTTCTTCCCGAACACCACCGGCGCTACCATGGCCATGTACGCCAACGGCGTGCCCGGCGCCACCGCACGGCCGCCGCGCATGCCCAACGGCCTGCCGTACGTGAAGCCGCCCTACAGCCGCATCACGGCGATCGACCTGAACACCGGCGAGCACAAGTGGATGATCCCCACCGGGGAGACGCCCGAGCGCTACAAGCGGGCCTTCGAGGAAGCCGGCGTCCCGGAGTCCGAGTACGGCAATACCGGCACCGGCGCCCTGATCCCCATGGTGACCACCGCCAACATGCTGATCTACTCCGACGCCGCCTCCGATGGCACCCCCATGCTGTGGGCCATCGACAAGGAGACTGGCGAGATCCTCGGCGAGATCGAGGCGCCGTCACGCAGCGGCTATGGCATGAGTTCCTGGGTCCACGATGGGCACCAGTATGT
>JBBDSI010000037.1:0-1987 GCA_040905005.1 Pseudohongiellaceae bacterium | reverse complement strand
CCCCTGCCGGACAACAAGAAGGAGTCGTTCGCCGCCGTCGATGGGGTCAGCCTGCAGATCAGTCCAGGCGAGGTATTCGGCATCCTCGGCCCCAATGGCGCCGGCAAGACAACGACGCTGGAGATGCTCGAGGGGCTGAATGATATCGACGGCGGCTCCGCCACGATCGCCGGCATCGACGTGCAGTCCAACCCCTATCGCATCAAGCAACTGATCGGCGTCCAGCTCCAGGCGAATGAGTATTTCGATAGCCAGTCACTGGTGGAGTTGCTGACTCTGTTTGGGGCGCTCTATGATCGGGAGATCGACCCCCATGCGCTATTGGCGAAGGTCAACCTGACAGAGAAGGCAAAGGCCAAGCCGGCCAATCTGTCCGGCGGCCAGAAACAGCGTTTCTCCATCGCCTGTGCCCTGGTCAATGAGCCACGCGTGCTGTTCCTGGACGAGCCTACTACCGGGCTGGACCCGCAAGCCAAGCGCAATCTGTGGGACCTGGTGCGTCAGCTCAATACCGCGGGCATGACCATTGTACTGACGACGCACAATATGGAAGAGGCGGAGGTGCTCTGTCAGCGACTGGCCATCATGGACCACGGCCGCATCGTGGCCCTGGGTACGCCCCAGGAATTGATTCTGCAACATGCTCCCGAGCCGCCGCAGGCGCCGCTGCACGGCAATCTCGAGGATGTTTTCCTGGCCCTGACCGGGCACGATCTCAGGGAATAATCGTGTCCTGTCCGACCACTTCTGTCCGACCACTTCGCATGATTTCAGAGCCCCGGTCTGCCGCCAGGACGGGACGCTAGCATGCTGACAAGACTGCAACTGCATCTATCCTTCGTCTTCCTGAAGATCTTCCTGCGTGACCGGCAGTCGATCTTTTTCAGCCTGTTCTTCCCCATCATCTTCATGACCGTGTTCGGCTTCGTCGGCAACGCCGGACAGGAGCCGATCGCTATCGGCGTGGTGAACAACTCGGACTCTGGCGTGGCCGGACAGTTCGTTTCCCAGTTACGCGACGACCCGCTGTTCAGTGTCACACCCGGTGCGGAGCCGGAACTGCGCGCAGCGCTGGAGGCCGGCGACCAGACTATGGTCCTGGTACTGCCAGACAGCTTCGCTGTCGACACCGCCAACAGTGACAGCACAGAACTGCGCGTGCTGGTGGATGCCGCCCAGGTGCAGCAGCTCAGCCTGATCATCCCACTGCTGGAGCAGAAGCTGCTGGCCATCGAGCGGGAGTTCCGCTCGATCAGCCCGATGTTCGAACTGACAGTGGAAGACGTGCAGGCGCGCTCACAACGCTACCTGGATTTTCTGCTGCCTGGCCTGATGGCGTTCACCCTCATGCAACTCGCCATCGCCGGCAGCGGCTTCAACATCGTCGAATATCGGCGTAAGGGTATCCTCAAGCGCCTGTTCGTTACGCCGATCCGGCCGCGGGATTTCATCGCCGCGATCGTGCTGGCGCGTACCGCCATCGTACTGATTCAGCTTACCGTGCTGATTCTGTTCGCGGTGCTCATCCTCGATGTGCGCATCCTCGGCAATTTCGCGTCCTTCTATCTGGTGGTGTTGCTGGGAACATTCGTGTTCCTCAACCTCGGCTTCTGTCTGGGCAGCGTCGCCAGGACCCAGCAGGCGGTGATGGCGGTGGGCAACATCGTCATCTTCCCGCAGATCTTTCTCTCCGGCGTGTTCTATCCGATCGAATCCATGCCGGCTTTCATCCAGCCCATCGCCACGGTGTTACCCCTGAGCTTCGTCGCCACGGGCATGCGCGAGATCGCCAACGAGGGTGCCAGCCTGCTCGATATACTGCCGAGCCTTATTGGCATCGCCGTATGGTTCGTGATCGGCTTCTACCTGGCGACGCGATTATTTGTCTGGAAAGAGGTCGCAAACTGACCCGGAGCGTTCACGGCACGACCGACATAGCAGCTCAACCGCCCGTCCGTACGCTCGACCTCATCCTGTGTAATCCCGC
>JBBDSI010000036.1:0-1988 GCA_040905005.1 Pseudohongiellaceae bacterium | reverse complement strand
CGCTGTGCCGGCAGCCGCGGGAGGGCGATAACGAGACTTATGAACTCGTGGGTCCGGAGGGCCTGTCCTATCGTGACCTGATCACCAAGATCGCGCAGAAAATGGGACACGAAATCGAGATAGAGGCGATTCCCGTGTGGCTAGCCAAGGCAGGCGCCGCGTTTAACAGTATACTCAGGGGCGGAGGCATCTCACCGACCGTCATCGACGTGATCACCAGCGACGAGAAAGTGACAGAGAATGCCGATCAGCGCCTGGGTATCCGGCTCACGCCGCTGGATACCACCCTCGACAAAATAATAAAGGACCAGACCACGTCATGAGTGAATCTCCCGATGACGCCGCCGTCGCGCCGGTCGCCCCACGCAAGTCCAATCCGCTCGGGCGGGTGATCTTCCTGCTGATTACCGCCGCCTGTTTCGCCTACCTGTATTACCGCCTCAATGGCGCCGCCATGCGCGAGGGCCTCAGTTTCACCGCCTATATGGGGCAGGTGTTCGCCATGGTGGAGTGGCTGCCCTGGCTGGCGCTGATGATGGGCTATTCCCTGTTCTACTTCCTGATCGACACACTGGTGGTCACCAAGGCGCTGAACTGGTTTCTCGCCGACATCCGCTATCGCGACATCCTCCCCATCAGGGCCAGTGCCTACATCATCTCCATCTTCAATGAACAGGTGGGCAAAGGCGCCATGGCGTACTATTTGAATCGCCGCGACAAGGTGCCGGGATGGGAAGTGGGCTCGGTGATGCTGTTCATCATGTTCTGCGAGGTCTTCTACCTGCTGATCTGGGCGACGATCGGCTTCATCTTCAGCGCCGACGAGCTGCCGGCGGTGTTCAGTATTCTGCCGGCGATCAGCGCGGGCGCCGCGGTATTCCTGGTCCTGTGGCTATTGTATTTCAACGGCACCATTATGCCAGGCAACGCCTTCCGCGAGCGCCGCGTCCTCAGCGCGTTTCGCCAGGCGAAACTCTGGCACTACGGCGCCTTCTTCCTGCTGCGCTCACCCGCGCTGCTGGCCGCCGTCGTGGTATACACCGCCGCCCTGAACCTGTTCGGCGTAGAGGCCTCCCTCCTGATGCTGCTGCCCTACCTGCCGGTGATCTTCTTCGCCGCCGCCGTGCCGACGCCGATGCGTGCGGCCGCCATTACCTTCTGGGTCATCCTGTTTCCGGACAATGAGGGGCAGATGGCCGCCTTCGGCTTCGTACAGCACAATTTCTTCATCCTGTTCAACGCCCTGATCGGACTCATCTTCTGGCGACGTGCGCAGAGGGAACTGTTTGGCTGACCTGCTGACGACTCTGCGCCTGCTGCTTATCGCGCCGCTGGCGCTGGCCATGGCCGACCCTGGATTCCTGCCGCCCTGGCTCGTGCTGCTGCTGTTGCTGATCGCCATCGCCACCGATTATTTTGACGGCAGGGTCGCACGGGCACTCGGCCGGGCCTCGCCTCGTGGCCAACTGTATGACCACGCCACTGACTTCCTGTTGGTGACCATCAACCTCGCCGCGCTGGCCTATGCGGGCCTGATCAGCTTCCTGCTACCGGTCCTCATCATCGTGGCCTTCAGCCAGTATGTGGTCGATTCCTACTGGCTGTACCGCCAGCGCGAGCTGCGCATGAGCTTCCTCGGGCGCTGGAACGGCATTCTCTACTTCGGCCCGCTGTTGCTCGTCGCGACTGGTCGCCTGCTGCCGGACGACGGCCTGCTGCTCGGCGCCGCGGTCATTCTCAGCCAGCTACTGATCCTCAGCACCCTGGCCTCCATCGCCGATCGGGCGCTGGCACCAATGCGCAACCGGCAAGCCGGCAAGGGCTGAGGCACCGGCCTGTTGATCAATGCAGACGCTGAGGGCACACTGAACGGGCTTGCGGTTTAGCAGTCGAACAAGGAATTCATCGTGCGTTATGCAATCTTCTTTCTAATGAGCCTCGCGCTGGCCTGGTCTGGCACCGCCAGCGCGCAGACCTCTCCACCGACC
>JBBDSI010000035.1:0-12172 GCA_040905005.1 Pseudohongiellaceae bacterium | reverse complement strand
ACTGCTTGGGAAGCTGTGCCCGTGACAGCGGCCACAGGCGCGAGCCGCTTCCTCCGGCCAGCACGACGGGACAGAGCATGATGGGTTCCTTGTGCAGATTTCCTGATTCTAGCCCGCTATGGTAGCAAATATTCCCTGTCGGCGATAAACCCCGCGGCTGCGGCATTCGGGCCATTTTGCTCGATTATTTGACCTCGGCACGATAAACTCGCAGCCCTTGATGAAGTGCCCGGGATGGGCGACGGGGGACCATGAAACCAAGGAATGAAAGCTTCGTTCCACAGAGCTCATATAATAAGGAAGAGCTGCTGGAATGCGGGTACGGCCGGCTGTTCGGTCCGGGCAACGCGAAGTTGCCGGTGGGTAATATGCTCATGCTGGACCGGATCACCGAGATCAACGATCACGGCGGCGAACACGGCCGTGGCCAGATCATCGCCGAGCTCGATATTAAGCCTGGTCTATGGTTCTTCGAATGCCACTTTCCTGGCGACCCGGTGATGCCGGGCTGCCTGGGTCTCGATGCACTGTGGCAACTGGTCGGCTTCTTCCTTGGCTGGAGCGGTTATCCGGGCAAGGGACGCGCCCTGGGCTCCGGTGAGGTAAAATTCTCCGGCGAGATACTGCCAGACGCCAAAAAGGTGGTCTATGAGCTATCCATCAGCCGCGTCATCGGTCGCAAGCTCACGATGGGCATCGCCGACGGCAAGGTCGCGGTTGACGGCAAAACGATTTACACCACGAAGGCATTGAAAGTAGGCTTGTTCACACCCGAAATCACCTTCTGAGCACCGAGGACCCTATGCGACGCGTGGTTGTGACTGGAATCGGTATCGTCTCTTGTCTGGGGAATAACAAGGACGCCGTACTCGATTCACTGAAAAACGGACGTAGCGGCATTCGCTACAACCAGGCCTATGCCGATGTCGGTATGCGCAGCCAGGTCAGCGGCAGCGTGGACATCGACACTGCCGCGCTGATCGACCGCAAGCTGCTGCGCTTCATGGGCGATGCCTCGGCCTATAGCTATATCGCCATGCAGGAGGCCATCACGGATGCCGGCCTGAGCGAGGAGCAGATCTCCGACGAACGCGTCGGCATCGTCGCCGGCTCCGGCGGCGGCTCTCCGGAGGACCAGCTCGAGTCCACCGACATCCTGCGCGAGAAGGGCATACGCCGCGTGGGCCCCTACCGGATACCCCGCACCATGGCCAGCTCCGTGTCCGCCTGCCTGGCCACGTCCTTCAAAATTCGCGGCGTCAACTATTCCATCTCCTCCGCCTGCGCCACCTCCGCCCACTGCATCGGCAATGCGGCGGAGCTGATCCAGATGGGCAAGCAGGATCGCGTCTTCGCCGGCGGCGGCGAGTCCGAGCACTGGTCGCTTTCACACATGTTCGATGCCATGGGCGCCCTGTCCACCCGCTACAACGACACGCCGGAGAAGGCCTCGCGCGCCTTCGATGCGCAGCGCGACGGCTTCGTCATCGCCGGCGGCGGCGCCATGCTGGTGATCGAGGCCCTGGATCACGCCCTTAAGCGTGGCGCCAAGATCTACGCCGAGCTGACCGGCTACGCGGCCACCTCCGACGGCTACGACATGGTGGCGCCATCCGGCGAGGGCGGCGCCCGCGCCATGCGCATGGTGACCCAGGACCTGGAGGGACCGGTCGATTACATCAATACCCACGGCACCAGCACCCCGGCCGGTGACGTGTCCGAGCTCAATGCCATCCGCGAGGTATTCGGCGACAAGGTGCCGGCCCTCAATTCCACCAAGTCGCTGACCGGTCACTCCCTGGGTGCCGCCGGCGCCCAGGAGGCGATCTACAGCCTGCTGATGATGGAGAACGATTTCATCTGCGCCTCGGCCAACATCGAGGAGCTCGACCCGGCGGCCGCAGGCCTGCCCGTCGTCCTCGAGCGCCAGGACAATGTCAGGCTCAAGCGCATCATGTCGAACAGCTTCGGCTTCGGCGGCACCAATGCCTGCCTGGTGTTCGACCGTTACGAATAAAACAGCCCCGACCGGGGGTCTTGTAACTATGCATCGTCGTTCACACACGCTTGTCAGCCTCGCCCTGTGCCTGCTGGCACTGTCCGCCTCGGCCCAGCCGGGCGGGCTGCCCACGCTCAATGAAGACCGCTCACGCCCGGTACCCCTGCCCCTGGCCGACGCCTTCCCCTGGTATGTGAGCGAGGCCGAGCCGGGGCAATGGCAGGTGACCTGGAATCCGGCGCCCGGCCACTACCTGTACCGCCACGCCTTCGCCTTCAGCCTGCAGCACGATGACACGGCCGACCCACGGCCTGTCGCCTTCACCCTGCCCCCCGGCCTGGCCAAAACCGACCAGTTCTTTGGTGACATCGAGGCCTACTACGACCAGGCCACCGCCACCCTGGCGCTGCCGGCCGAACTCCCCGCCGGCGCCGCGCTGTGGATCGAATATCAGGGCTGCGCCGACTGGGGTTTCTGCTATCCGCCGCAACGCCAGGCTTTCACCCTGCCCTGAGGCGTTTTTACCTCTATTTACCTCTATTTACCTCTAACAGGGGTGAAAGGTCGGTAAAAATCTGAGAAAATGCCGCCAAAATGACAAACCGGCCTGACGGTCGGCGCTTGCATCACTCTTTCACCACTAATTGCAGTAAAAGTGCGCAACCGCAGGAATGCACCATGGCGACTATTTTGGCCCTGCACGGGCCCAATCTGAATCTGCTGGGACAGCGGGAGCCCCATATTTACGGCGCCGACACCCTGGAGGACATCAATGCCCGCCTGGCCGGCCAGTGCCGCGCAGCCGGACATGATTTCGCCCACCTGCAGAGCAATTCGGAAGCCGAACTGATCGACCGCCTGCACCAGGCGCGCACCGATGGCACCGCCTTCATGCTGGTGAATTTCGGCGGTTTCACCCATACCAGCATCGCCCTGCGCGATGCCGTGCTGGCCAGCGAGGTCCCCTGCATCGAGGTGCACCTTTCCAATCTGCACGCACGGGAATCGTTTCGCCAGCATTCCTATTTTGCCGACATCGCTGTCGGCAGCATCGTCGGCCTCGGCGCGCTGGGCTATGAACTGGCACTGCAGGCCGCACTGACACGACTCAGCGTCTGAACACTGACCCGGAATTCGACCATGGACATCAGGAAAGTAAAAAAACTCATCGAACTGCTGGAAACCTCGGACGTCGCCGAGATCGAGATCAAGGAGGGTGAAGAGTCCGTCCGCATCAGCAGGATATCCTCTGCCGCCCAGGCGCCGGTTGCGCAGGCACCGGTCGCTGTCGCCCCGGCAGCGCCGGCCGCTGCCGGCGCGAGCGGCGACAGGGGTGGCTCCCCGGCGCCGGTCACCAGGGGCAAGGCCATCAACTCGCCCATGGTAGGCACCTTCTATCGGGCGTCCTCGCCCTCGTCGCCGCCCTTCGTGGAAGTGGGCACCCACGTCAAGGCTGGTGACGTCGTCTGCATCGTCGAGGCCATGAAGATGATGAACCAGATCGAGGCCGATCACACCGGTGTGGTGGAGGCCATCCTCGTGGAAGACGGCGAACCGGTCGAGTTCGATCAACCGCTCATCGCCATCGTTTAAGCGGCCATGCTAGATAAAGTACTCATAGCCAATCGCGGCGAGATCGCCTTGCGGGTCCTGCGCGCCTGCAAGGAACTGGGCATCAGGACGGTTGCCGTGCATTCCACCGCCGACAGGGACCTCATGCATGTGCGCCTGTCCGACGAGTCGGTCTGCATCGGCCCACCGAGCGTCACCGAGAGCTACCTGAACATTCCCGCCATCATCAGCGCCATGGAAGTCACCGATGCCGACGCGGTGCACCCGGGTTACGGATTCCTGTCCGAGAACGCCGACTTCGCCGAGCAGGTGGAGAACAGCGGCTTCATCTTCATCGGCCCCCACGCCGAGACCATCCGCCTGATGGGCGACAAGGTCTCCGCCATCGAGGTGATGCGCGAGGCCGGCGTGCCTACGGTGCCGGGCTCCAACGGCCCGCTGGACGACAACAATGAACGCACCCTGGAACTGGCCAGGCAGATCGGCTACCCGGTGATCATCAAGGCCGCCGCCGGCGGCGGTGGCCGTGGCATGCGCGTGGTGCACAACGAGGCGGCGCTGCTCAAGGCCGTCTATGTCACCCAGTCCGAGGCCAAGTCATTCTTCGGCAGCGGCACCGTCTACCTGGAAAAATTCCTGGAAAACCCCCGCCACGTGGAGATCCAGGTGCTCGGCGACGGCAAGGGCGACGCCATCCACCTGGGCGACCGCGACTGCTCCCTGCAGCGCCGTCATCAGAAGGTGCTGGAGGAGGCGCCGGCACCGGGCATCCCCGACGCGGTCCGCAACCGCGTGGCCGAGACCTGCGTGCAGGCCTGCAAGAACATGAAGTACCGGGGCGCCGGCACGCTGGAATTTCTCTACGAGGATGAGCAGTTCTTCTTCATCGAGATGAACACGCGGGTGCAGGTGGAACATCCGGTCACCGAGATGATCACCGGCGTCGATATCGTCAAGGAACAGTTGCGCATCGCCAGCGGCGAGGGCCTGTCCCTGACCCAGGACCAGGTCCGCTTCCACGGCCACGCCTTCGAGTGTCGCATCAACGCGGAGGACCCCGAGCGCTTCATCCCCAGCCCGGGCCAGGTGCGACTGTTCCACGCCCCCGGCGGCCCCGGCATCCGCGTCGATTCGCACCTGTACAGCGGCTACACCGTACCACCCTACTACGACTCCCTGGTGGCCAAGCTCATCAGCCACGGCGTGACCCGCAAGCAGGCGCTGATGCGCATGCAGATCGCCCTCGACGAGCTGCTGATCGACGGCATCAAGAGCAACACGGCACTGCAGAAGGACCTCGTGCGCGATGCCCAGTTCCAGAAGGGTGGCGTCAACATCCACTACCTGGAACACAAGCTCAATCTCTGAGCGCAAGCACGCATGTGGCAACAACTGACAATCCAGACCCGTGCGGCCGAGGCGGCGGGGCTGGAAGCGATGCTGCAGGAACACGGCACACACTCCGTCACCTATCTCGACGCCGAAGACCAGCCGGTTTTTCAGGAAGAGCCAGGTAGCACACCTTTATGGGATGCGGTGGTGCTCCTCGCCCTGTTTCCCGCCGACGAGTCACTCGATGCCCTGCTGTTCCTGCTGCGCAATCACCCCGCGGTACTCAATGCCGACACCCTGGCGCCGGAGATGCTCGAAGACAAGGACTGGGAGCGCAGCTGGATGGACGGCTTCGATCCCATGCGCTTTGGCAGACGCCTGTGGATCTGTCCGAGCTGGCAGGAGCCGCCGACGACTCCCGGGGCCGTGACGCTGATGCTCGATCCCGGGCTCGCCTTCGGTAGCGGCACCCACAACACGACGGCCATGTGCCTGCGCTGGCTGGATCGGGCCGAACTCACCGGCAGGACCGTCATCGACTACGGCTGTGGCTCCGGCGTGCTCGCTATCGCCGCGGTTCTGCTGGGAGCCGCCAGCGTCCATGGCGTCGACAACGACCCCCAGGCCATCCTCGCCACCCGCGACAACGCCCGCCGCAACGATTTGGCCCCCGGGGCGCTGCGCGCCTGGCTGCCGGAAGAAGTACCGGGGCTGCAGGCGGATATCCTGCTGGCCAACATCCTGGCGGAACCACTCAGGCAGCTGGCGCCGCGCTTCGCCAGCCTGCTGCGACCCGGTGGTGCCCTGGTACTGTCCGGCCTGCTGGCGGACCAGATCGACGAGGTCAGCCGGGCCTACCGTGACTGGATCGATTTCGACACGCCGGTCGTGGATGCGGACTGGGCCTGCCTGACCGGCGTGCGCAGCAGGTGAACTCCCTCCACCATTCACCTACAATCCCTCAGGCAGCGCCCTCCGCCGGAATTAATAGCAGGCACCATGGCCTTTCGCGTTACCCAGTGTCCCAGTTGTGAGTCCACCTTCAATACCAGCCAGCATGTGCTGGAGGCGGCGGCCGGCAAGGTGCGTTGTGGCGCCTGCCTGACGGTCTTCAGCGCCGCGGACAACTTCATCGTCGACGAACAGGCCGAGCCAGCCGAATCGGTATTCGTCAGCAGCATTCCGGTGGATTTCTTCGATCCCTCCAGTTTCCTCACGCGCGGCGCCCTGCGCGAGACGGGGCTCGTCTCCCCCATGCCTGACCTGGCGGACGACGCCGTCGCCCGCGAAGCCGGCTCTCAATCCGACCCCCAGGCCGACTCTCAATCCGACCCCCAAGCCGACCCCGACACCCACGAATTTCTCGCCGCGGTCAGCGACATCCTCGACGAGGAACATCCGGTTGAGCCACAGGCGACGGAAGATGGCAACGAGGAACAGTGGCGGGGCTGGCCAGCCTTCGCCATCGCGGAGTCCGGGACAACGGAATCGCCGCGTCCCGCTGACGCGGCGCCACAGTGGCTCGAGCTGCGCCTCGATCCGGAAGGTCTTGCGGCTCCCCCCTGGCTGCCCGGCGCCACACCGACGAGGCAGCGCGCAGTCTCTGCTGCTGCCGATAGCGCAACCGAGCTGGATACGGCGGCCATGGCGACCGCCGCTCATACCCTCGCGCCGCCCGCCGCGGTCGAGGCGCCCGTAGCATTCAGCCTGCATTACAATTTCACGGTCAGCGCGGGCGCCGAACCGCCAGCGCAGGGACGACCCGACCCCACCGCAATCTCCCTGTCCTGGTCCGGCAGCCTCGAAGCGTCCGGGGACGACACCGCAGCAGCACCCGCTGCCGATGCAACACACGCAGCCAATGCAGCGCCTGTGGCCAATGAAGCACCTGTGGCGGATGAAGCGCCCGCGGCGAATAATACAGAGCCCACGGCGCAACATGAGCCCCTCGCCGACTTCAACGAAGAGACTCAAGTCCGGGACTTTCAGGACACGATTGCCGGCGAACTCGATACTGAGACCCCAGGGACGCCGCCACAAGACACGGGACTGGAGTCTGACTACCTCGAGCTGGATGACCATCGGGACGCCTCCGAAGAAGCGGTGACGGCGGCCGAAGACACTGACGACCCAGCCAAAGCCGGGCCGTCCGTCGCGGCGATCCGCGCCCGCGCCCTGCAGGCGGAGCTGGAGGACGAGGAGGCCCTCGACGCGATTCCTCAGGAAAACCTGGCCGCCCTCAGGCAGTTCTCCTCGCCGGTGGAGTTCCTCGCCGGCCGCAGCCGACGCTGGCGCCGGCAAGCCGGGTGGACCGCGCTGGCACTGGCGCTCGCCGCCCTGTTGGCCGCGCAGTATCTGTGGCAGGAGATGCCGACTTACAGCCAGTCACCCCGCCTGCGCCCGTTCTACGCCTCGGTGTGCGCACTGGCCGGATGCGACTTGCCGACCTATTCCGCCGTCGGCGCCATCCGCAGCGATATCCTCACTGTGCGCAGTCATCCCGCGATCGACAATGCCCTGGCGGTCAATGTCGAGTTCCGCAATACCGCGCCCTTCCCGCAACCCTTCCCGGTCATGGTGCTGTCCTTCAATACCGCCAGCAACAGCATCATGGCACTGCGGGAATTCGCGCCGTCGGAGTATCTCGATCCGGTACTGGCGCGGCGAGGGCTGATGCCGGTCATGAACCCGGTGCAGGTGAGCCTGGAAATCATCGATCCGGGCGCGGATGCGGTGAATTACACCCTCGCCTTTCGCCGTCCGTGACGGCGTCGCTTCACGGACATGTGACGCAGATCATTTTCCGACCGAATTAATACGGGCTAAATCGGGCAAATCCCTTTAACTGCCACTGCCTCCCGGCTATTATTATCGGCCGACTTCAAATCAGCCCCGGACCCATGAGACAGATCGGCCCTTATCGACTGCGCAACAACCTGTTCCTCGCGCCGATGGTAGGTGTCAGTGACTCGCCGTTTCGGGAAATCTGCAGTGCCCAGGGCGCCGGCCTGACCATCGGCGAAATGCTCACCAGTAACAGCGACCTGTGGCACAACGCCCGCAACCGTCACAAGCGTGTGCAACCCGCCATCGACGGCCCCCAGGTGGTGCAGATAGCCGGTTCCGATCCCGATATGATGGCGGAGGCGGCGCGTCTCAATGTCGATTGCGGCGCCAACGCGATTGACATCAATATGGGGTGTCCGGCCAAGAAGGTGTTGCAGAAAGCCGCAGGCTCGGCCCTGCTGCGCGACACCCGCCTGGTGAAGCGTATCCTCGACGCCGTCGTGGCCGCCGTGCCGGTACCGGTTACTCTGAAGATCCGCACCGGCTGGTGCCCGGAGACGCGCAACGGTGTCGAAGTGGCGCGCATCGCCGAGGATTGCGGCGTGCGGCTGCTCAGCGTGCACGGTCGTACGCGCGCGGATCGTTTCCGTGGCGAGGCCGAGTACGCCACCATCGCCGCCATCAAGCAGGCCGTCAGCATTCCGGTCATCGCCAACGGAGATATCGATTCGCCGCGCAAGGCCGCCGCCGTGCTCGCGGCAACAGGCGCCGACGGCCTCATGATCGGCCGTGCCGCCCAGGGCCGTCCGTGGCTGTTTCGCGAGATCGAAGCCTTCCTGGATAGCGGACGCCTCGTCGGCCCACCGCCACTACCACAACAGCTCGCCCTCATTCGCCAGCACCTGAAAAAATTACATCGCTTCTATGGCGAGGTACAGGGGCCCCGCATCGCGCGCAAACACGTGGGCGGCTATGTGGGTAACCTGCCGGGCGCCAGGGAGTTCCTGCGCCACTTCAACACCCTGGGGCACGGGTCGCAACAATTACAACAGCTCGACGAATTCTATTACTCTCTCACCGAACAGGAAGGAGCGATCGCTGCATGAACAAACTGGAAGAGACATCGACGCTGTCGCATCTTCAGATCAGCGAATTGCCCGGCAACGGCGCGCGCAAGGAAAACACGCTGCGCGGCGAAGTGGAGAAGGCCCTCAGCCGATACTTCGCCCAACTCGAGGATGAACCCGTCACCGACCTGCACCAGATGGTCATGACCGAGGTCGAGGAGCCGCTGCTGCAGGCCGTCATGCACTATACCGGCAACAACCAGAGCAAGGCGTCTATCATGCTGGGAATGAACCGTGGTACGCTTCGCACCAAGCTAAAGCACTACGGTATGCTCTAACTCGGGCACTCCACTTCCCGCATCACTTCAGTCAAGCTATAACTATGACTTCAGCAAACACTGCCGCCGTCAGGCGGGCTTTAATCAGTGTGTCTGACAAGACAGGCATTGTCACTTTCGCCAGGGCATTGCACGAGTTGGGCATCGAAATCCTCTCCACCGGCGGCACCCACAAGCTACTCAACTCCGAGGGCGTTCCCGCCGTCGAAATATCCGACTACACCGGCTTTCCGGAGATGATGGACGGGCGCGTCAAGACCCTGCACCCGCGGGTGCACGGCGGCATTCTCGCGCGCCGCGACGTGGACGGCCCGGTCATGGAGGCGCACGACATTCCCCCCATCGACCTGGTGGTGGTGAATCTCTATCCCTTCGAGGAGACCGTGGCGAAACCGGACTGTGACCTGGCAACGGCTATCGAGAACATCGACATCGGCGGGCCCACCATGCTCCGTGCCGCGGCCAAGAACAACCGCTTCGTCGCCGTGGTGGTCAACCCGGACGACTACGAGGGTATCGTCCGGCAACTGCGAGAAAACGACAGGGTGCTGGACGACACCACCCGCTTCGACCTGGCGGTGAAGACCTTCGAGCACACCGCCGCCTACGACGGCGCCATCGCCAACTACCTGGGCGCACGCCTGGAAGGCGGCCAGTCGGCCGACGACGGCCGCGCGCCGACGGCGTTTCCGCGCACCTTCAACACCCAGTTTCACAAGCGCCAGGCCCTGCGTTACGGTGAGAATCCGCACCAGGGCGCCGCCTTCTATACCGAGAAGCAGCCGGCGGAGGCCAGCATCAGCACCGCCGTGCAGCACCAGGGCAAGGAGCTGTCCTACAATAACATCGCCGACACCGACGCCGCGCTGGAATGCGTCAAGTGCTTCGCCGAACCGGCCTGTGTCATCGTCAAGCACGCCAACCCCTGCGGCGTCGCCGTCGCCGACAGCGCACTGGCGGCCTACGAGCTCGCGTTCAAGACCGACCCTACCTCGGCCTTCGGCGGCATCATCGCCTTCAATCGCGAACTGGACCGGGAGACCGCGGCCCGTATCACAGAGCAGCAGTTTACCGAGGTCATCATCGCGCCATCGGTCAGCGCAGAGGCCCTCGAGATCACCGCCGGCAAGAAGAACGTGCGCGTGCTGAGCTGCGGACAGTGGCCCACCGCGCGCACTCGGGACCTGGACTACAAGCGCGTCAACGGCGGCCTGCTGGTGCAGGACAGGGACATCCACATGCTGTCCCGCGAAGAGTTGCAGACCGTCGGCGAGCGGGCACCGTCAGACGATGAGGTTCGCGATCTCCTGTTCGCCTGGCACGTGGCCCAGTTCGTCAAGTCCAACGCCATTGTCTATTGCAGGAACAACCAGACCATCGGCATCGGCGCCGGGCAGATGAGCCGCGTCTACAGCGCGCGCATCGCCGGCATCAAGGCGGCCGATGAGAACCTCGAGGTGCACGGCTCGGTCATGGCCTCCGATGCCTTCTTCCCCTTCCGTGACGGCATCGATGCCGCCGCCGAGGCCGGTATCACGGCGGTCATTCAGCCCGGTGGCTCCATGCGCGACGAGGAAGTGATCGCCGCCGCCAACGAAAACGGCATGGCCATGGTCTTCACCGGCGTGCGCCATTTCCGGCACTGACGCTCATGAAAATACTGGTAATCGGCAGCGGCGGCCGCGAACACTCCCTGGCCTGGCGCTGCGCACAATCTCCGAAAGTGGAGCAGGTGTTCGTGGCACCGGGTAATGCCGGCACGGCCCGCGAGCCGAAACTGGAGAATGTCGCCATCGATGTCATGGACTTCGAGGGCCTGGCCAATTTCGCCGAGGCCGAATCGGTCGCACTGACTATTGTGGGACCTGAGGCGCCTCTGGTGGAAGGCATAGTCGACTACTTCAGCGAACGTCAGATCGCCTGTTTCGGCCCCTCCCGCGCCGCCGCCCAACTGGAAGGCTCCAAGGCGTTCTCCAAGGAATTCCTGCAGCGCCACGGCATTCCCACCGCGGCCTTCGCCACCTTCACCGACCTGGAGACGGCCACAGCCTACCTCAAGCAGCAAACTGTCCCCATCGTCATCAAGGCCGATGGCCTGGCCGCCGGCAAGGGTGTGGTAGTGGCGATGAACCAGGACGAGGCGCTGGCCGCGGTCACCGACATGCTCGCGGAAAACCGCTTCGGCGACGCCGGGCATCGCGTGGTAATCGAGCAGTTTCTCGAGGGCGAGGAGGCGAGCTTCATCGCCCTGGTGGACGGCAGGAACGCCCTGCCCATGGCCACCTCTCAGGATCACAAGGCACGCGACGACGGCGACAAGGGCCCCAATACCGGCGGCATGGGCGCCTATTCCCCGGCACCGGTGGTGACCGAGGCGGTGCACGCGCGCATCATGGAAAGGGTCATCCTGCCCACCGTCAGGGGCATGGCCGAGGATGGCAACGAATACGTCGGCTTTCTCTATGCCGGCCTGATGATTGCAGCCGACGGCGAGCCCTCGGTGGTGGAATTCAACTGCCGTTTCGGCGACCCGGAGGCGCAACCGGTGATGCTGCGCCTGCAGTCGGACCTGCCCCGCCTGTGCCTGGCGGCGCTGGAGCGCAAGCTGGACCGCGTGGAAGCAGACTGGGACCCGCGCGCTGCGGTCGGTGTGGTGCTGGCCGCCGGCGGCTATCCGGCGGAATACGCCCGGGGTACGCCCATCAAGGGCCTGGATCTCCCGCTCAGGGACAATCAGAAACTGTTCCACGCCGGCACCGCCGAGCAGGATGGGGAGGTGGTGACCAACGGCGGCCGTGTGCTCTGCGCCACCGCTCTGGGCGAGACGGTGGCCGCCGCCCAGGCCGCCGCCTATGAGCTGGCCGGCCAGATATCCTGGGAGAATGTCTACTACCGCAAGGATATTGCGTATCGCGCCATCGCCAGGGAGAATGGCTGAATGAGCGAACGCGCCCCTCTCAACCTCGTCGACCGCGTCCTGGTCCAGTTCGATCAGGCCCTGCGTACCTGTGTGCCGGGCAGCTCCCACGCCGCGCGCCCATCCCCCGCGGCAGCGGTGCAGACTGCAGAACAAAAAG
>JBBDSI010000034.1:9215-12222 GCA_040905005.1 Pseudohongiellaceae bacterium | reverse complement strand
ACCAGGGTACGACCGAAGATCAGGAACACGAAGAGAAGAGCCAGCAGGAAGAGCAGATCGGTATCGCCGCGCGTAATCCCCTGGTCGATCACCAGCTGCAGATACAGCGGCGCCAGCAGGGTCAGCATTTGCAACAACAGCGATAACAGCAGGATCTGCGCGATACCGTGGCGGAAGTCCGGACCGGCGCTGATCAATTCGCGGAGCGTCAGGCGCCTTGCCGGCGCGTGCTTCTGAAAATTCTTCTCCGGCGCGCACTGCAGGGCGACCCCGGAGAAATGATTGCCCAATTCGCTCAGCGTGTACTCGCGCACGCCCGCGGCCGGGTCATGAATGACAGCCCGGCGCCGGCCCAGCTTCTTCAGTACCACGAAGTGATCCAGATCCCAGTGCAGGATCGCCGGCAGTACCAGCGAGCCAAGGTCGTCCGGTTCCAGGCGCAGCGCCTGGCAGCGCAGCTGCAGGCGGGCGGCGATCTCCACCAGGGAGCGCACCGAGGCGCCGCTGAGTGAGCCGGCAAAGCGGCTGCGTAGTTCGCGAACTTCCAGTTGCTTGCCATGATAGTGGCCGACCATGGCCAGGCAGGCCAGGCCGCATTCGCCGATCTCCGATTGGAACAACATGGGCAGCTGTTGTAGTCCGAGGCGTGCGCTCATACCACTTTACCGCGCAGGCGCAGTACCGGCTCCAGGATATAGGCCAGTAGTGATTTTTCTTCCAGCACGAAGTCCGCAACAAGGGTCGTGCCCGGCGGCAGATCCGCATCCTTCCACAGCCCGGTGTCCGGCAGAGACACGTCGATGCGGAACAGGGCCTGCCCCGTCCCGCTCACGGGCAGCAGGTGCTCACGGGGATCCAGTGGCGTACGGCTGACATGGCGAATCACGCCTGGAAGGCGGCCATAGTGACGATAGTCGAAGGCATCGAGCCGCAGCATCAGCGACTGGCCTGTTGCCAGCCGCGCAGCTACTCGTGATGGCGCCCAGACCTCGGCGATCATCGCTTGTGCCGGCGAGCGCAGGTAGAGAACGGTCTGATTGGCGCGCACGACCGCACCTGCATCGAGGGCGATGGTGCTCACGAGCCCCGGCTGACCGGCGACCAGGGTAGTGACATGGCCGTGCCGGGTCGCCCGCAATCGGTGATCGATGTCCGCACGCTGTTTCTCCAGCGACAGTAGCGCCGCGGCGTGTTCCGCTTCGAGCAGCTGCTGCTGTCCCTCCAGGTCGGACAGTGCCTGGGTGAGTTCCTGCCGCCGGCGCTCGACCTCGCTCAGCTCCCGCTGTGCGGCCAGCAGTTCCACCTGCCGTCGCTGATAGTCACTGCGGGGGATGGCGCGTTGCGCGCGCAGTTTCCCCAGGGCGGCCAGATCGTCGCCGACGAGATCAGTCTGCGCCTGCAGCAGCGACACTTGTCGCGTCAGTTGTCGCTGCTGCTGCCGCGTCCCCGCCAGTTGTTGTTGCCGCCGGCGCTGCGCCTGCGCATAGCGCAGCATCTCGATGTCCGACTCGCGGTGCAGCAATTGCCGTTGTTCTTCAAGATGAGCGATGAGGCGTTTTGCTTCCGGATCACCCTCGTGATCGTATGCCTCGCTGACCAGCGTGGCCAGGACATCCCCGGCCTCGACTCGGGTTCCCTCCCGAACATGAATCTGTCGTATAGTAGCGATACGCGGCGCGGTGACCCCCTGCGTCAGGCCGTCACCGTGCAGAATACCCGGCGCGGAAGCAGTACTGCGGTAGTCCAGCATCAGCAATAGCACCAGCAAAGCCGCCAGGTTGATCGCAAATAGCCAGCTCATCCAGAGGGACAGGCGTGCGCGTGCGAGAACCGGCGCGATGCGGGTGTCGGCACGCTGGCGGAAATCCAGTGCCTGCCGGCGAAACAACGATCGGCCCTCGCTCACCGCTGAGCTCCTTGACGTTGCCGCGGCTGCAAGGGTAGCCAGTTGGCAGCATTGCCGGGCGAACCTACAGCCGGCTCTCCAACGTCTCCAGCCTTTGCGGATGCAAAGTAATGGGGCAGCAAGGAGATGTAGCGCCAATACTCCGGTGCCTCTTGAACACGCTGTTCAAGAATCAGGGCGAGCGACTGGCTGAGCCGGACAATCAGTTGCGAGCGCGACTCACCGAGGCGTGGCACCGGCTCGAGCTGACGCCCGATGAGTACACGGGTGAACCCCTGACTGCGGCTGCAGATTACTGGCAACAGCGGGACGCTGGCCGCAACGGCCAGCGTCGCGGCACCGCGGGAGAGGCTGGCCCGGCGTAGCAACAGGCGCACGCCCACGCGCGCGCCCATCCCCAGGGGCAGGTCGCAAAACGTGAGCAGGCTGGTGCCGCCGCGTCGTAGGCGCGCCGCCAGTTGCGTCGGCGAAGTCTCATGCACCAGAATCTCATCCTCCGGCCCGGCAGTGCGCTCACCGAATGCCCGACGCATATTGTGGAAATAGGCTGCCGAACTCCGCCGCTGACACAGCAACAACCGTTGCCGCTGCGGCGCCTCCAGGCACATGAGCCGATTCATGCCGTAGACAAAATCGCCGTAGTGAAAACAGACAATGATGCGCGAGCGAACATCGGTTTCCCCCAGCTCACGAAACTGCTCTGCCCGGGGTATGCTGATACCGGCAGCGTGTCGTGCCAGGCACGCCGCCGACTGCGGTCGATTGCGGCGTTTCTCCAGCCAGGCGATAAAGCGTCGGTTTTTATTGAGAATACGCCGCACCCGGCGTTCGGGCTCGCGCAAGAGCATAGCGACGTCACGACAGTGAACGGACTGCGGATAAGGTTCGGGAATCGGCATCGGCGGTAGTCATCCATGACCCGGCCACGGCAGCATGCCGGGACCACTACATCCAGTCAGGGCGAAGCCGACATCCTGTCGGCGCTGGCGCTGCCGTTATCCCGCTCCTCGCAGGAACCCGATGGCGCCACAATGCCCTGTACTGTATCCAGCGTAGTCCAGGATTGGCCCGACCGCCAGTGTCCGGCGTGACGGGTGTCAC
>JBBDSI010000034.1:2643-9115 GCA_040905005.1 Pseudohongiellaceae bacterium | reverse complement strand
CAGTCGGTCTATGCCGAGGCGTTGGCACGGACGTCCTGTAGCGGCCTGCTCCTGCACAGCGGCCGCGAGCAGCACTATTTCGGCGACGACCGCAGCGTGCCGTTTCAGGCCTTCGGCCACTTCCTGCAGTGGGTGCCGGTTAATCGGCCGGACCAGTTCCTGCTGATCCGACCTGGCGAGCGGCCGCGTTACTTCCAGGTAGTCCCCGACGACTTCTGGCATGACCAGCACATCGACAACGCCGACTGGTGGGCCGATGCGCTGACGATCACCCGCCTGCGCAGCGTCGATGAGCTGGCGGGCGAGCTGTCTCCCGACGGTCTGTGCTATCTCGGTGATTCGCCTGGACTTGCCAGGGATCTGGGGCTGGCGGAGGAGAGCGTCAATCCCGAGAAGTTGTGGCGCCATCTCGATTATCAGCGGGCGGTGAAATCCGCCTATGAGCTTGATCGCCTGCGCACGGCCAACCGCCTTGCGCTCGAGGGCCATCGGGCGGCACAGGAATCGTTTCTCGCCGGAGGCAGCGAGTTCGATATCCACATGGCCTATCTCGGGGCCTGTCGCATGCAGGAGAACGACTGCCCCTACACCAATATTGTCGCCGTAAACGACAAGGCGGCGATACTGCATTACCAGAACAAACGCACCGAACCGGTTGCAAAGAGCCAGGTATTACTAATTGATGCCGGTGCGCGGGTAGCTGGCTATGGCTCCGATATCACCCGCACGACGGCCACCACGGCCGCGCCTACTCTGTTTCACGACCTGTTGGAAGGCATGGACCGCCTGCAGCAACGGCTGGTCGGCGTCATCAGGCCTGGCCTGCCCTACTCGTCGTTGCACGACGATGCGCTGAAGGGCGTGGCCGAGCTACTGCTGCAGCTCGGGCTCTGCCACGGCACGCCAGATCAGTTGCTCGAGCAGCACCTGCCGCAACTGTTCATGCCGCACGGAGTGGGACACCTGCTTGGCATCCAGGTTCACGACGTCGGCGGGCATCAGGCCGATGTGGAAGGCCGCCTGCTGCCACCACCGGATCATTCTCCGGCGCTGCGCACTACCCGCATCCTGGAACCCGACATGGTCTTCACCATCGAGCCAGGCTGCTATTTTATTCCCTTATTGCTGGAACCGGAACGCAACAGCGATCGGGGCAAGGCGATCAACTGGTCTCTTGTTGACTCGCTCTATGCCTGCGGCGGCATTCGCATCGAGGACAACGTGCGGGTGACGGCTGACGGCGCGGAAAACCTCACGCGCCAGAAATTTATGCAATATCAAGCAGGTCAGCTATAAGCTGACGGTGGGCGGGCAGGGCGTCCTGATTGGCGGCCACCAGTGCCTTGCCGGCCGCACCCATGCGCCGGGCGCGTTCCGGTTCGTCGAGCAGACTCAGTAGCGCGTCGCCCAGCGCATTCGCATCGGCCACGGTCTGCAGAGCGCCGGCTTCTTCCAGCGCGGCACAGATGGTGGCAAAGTTGAATTGGGACGGGCCGACCAGCACCGGCAGCGCCCTCGCCGCCGGCTCCAGTACGTTCTGACAACCGGTGTTCACCAGGCTGCCACCGACGAATGCAATCGAGGCGCAGGCGTAATAGAGATCCATCTCTCCCATTGAATCGCCGAGCAGTATCTGGGCGTCCTGGTCGAGGGACGTCACGCGACTACGACGCTGCAGCTTGAATCCCTGCTCCCGACACAGCCTGGTAACCTCGTCGAAGCGCTCCGGGTGTCGTGGCACCAACAACAACAGGACATCCGGCCTCCGGGCCAACACCCGGCGAAAGGCGTCCAGCACCCGCGGCTCTTCCCGATCTCGCGTACTCGCCGCGATTATAACTGGGCGACCCGACGCTTTTATGTACTCGAGGACGGCCGGCAGATCCGTTTCCGCATCCGGTATGGTCACGTTGAACTTGAGACTACCGCTCACATGCACCCGCTCGGGGTCTGCGCCGAGCGCCACGAAACGGTTCGCGTCCGCCTCGGCCTGGGCGGCGATGCAGTCGATGCAGGCGAGCATGCTCCGGGTGGTGCGGGGGAAGCGCCGGTATTGTGCCGCTGAACGAGCCGACAGGCGTGCATTCGCCAACAGGATCTGCACGCCCCGATCGTGACAGCCGTGCAACAGATTCGGCCACATTTCAGTTTCCATCAGAATCAGCAGGCGGGGCTGGAGCCAATCGATAAAGCGTTCGATCAGGAAGGGTATGTCATAAGGTGAATAACAATGGATCACCCGGTCACCGAAGAGCGTTCGTACCCGCTCTGAGCCGGTTGGTGTCATCGTCGTCACCAGCACCCGGTGGCCGTGTTCGTCGAGCAGGGCATTGATCAGCGGCGCGGCGGCGACGGTCTCACCGACGGACACCGCGTGCACCCAGATTAGCGGCCGGGACGCATCGCCAGGCGCCGGCAGTCCCAGGGCGAAGCGTTCGCCAATGCGCTGCCGGTAGGCAGGAGCGCGCAGTGAGCGAAAGAGAATACGCAGATACAGCAACGGGGCCGCCAATACCATGACGAGGCTGTAAAGAACTCTGATCATGCGCTTTCCCGTAGTCGCTTGGCCCGAACCATTCATGAATAACCGTAGCGAGCGCGTCGAGATCCCCAAAAATCGGGACCCTGGCGTGGCGCGAACCGGAAGACGCACAGGCCTGTTTGCGCTCGTTAGTCGATTCCGGAACAGCGACCACCTGGAGGGAACACGCACTGGCTGTTAGGGTCGTTCGGCGTCCGCAGCAGGTCATCCTTGAATAGTTCGGGTTGGGGACTCTTTATTGGTTGGAGACCCTTCAATGAGTCGGAGACCCTTCAATGAGTTGGAGACCCTCTATTGAGTTAGAGACCTTTTATGAATGGAGACCCTCTGATGGCATGGAGATCCCCTGATTACCTCAGTCCCTGCTGCCTCGTTGGGAAATCCGGCCTGATGTCGCTATACTCGCTTCACGTTCTGCCCGGGCTGGCCGATCACCCATCGAACCAGGACTCCCTAAGGTATCCAATGACACTACGCTATTCAACTGACATCGTTGTCTTTGGCGGTGGCGTTGCCGGTCTGTGGCTACTGAATAAGTTACATCAGCAGGGTTATAACGCCGTGCTGCTGGAGACGGACGCTCTCGGGAGTGGTCAGTCACTGGCTTCCCAGGGCATTATTCACGGTGGTCTGAAGTATTCCCTCGGCGGTGTGCTTAGCGGCGCCGCCCAGGCGATCGCACCCATGCCCGGACGCTGGCGGCAATCCCTGCGTGGCGAACTGGCCCCCGACCTCTCCGCCGTAGGGGTGCTGAGCGAGGAATACTATATGTGGTCTGACGCGGGGATCCGGTCCCGGCTGAAGGCCTTTTTCGGCAGCAAGGGCCTGCGGGGCCGCGTCGAGGCGGTGGCACCGGCTGACTATCCGGCGTTCTTCAGGGAGGCCACGGTAGCCGGCCAGCTCTATCGACTGCCCGACTTCGTCGTGGATACCTGTTCCCTGCTCGCCGCACTGGCCGCGCCGGTACGCCACGCGCTGTTTCGTATCGATGTGGGCAGCCTGCGCTTTCAGCGCGCGGCTGACGGCACTCTCGAAACCGTGGATGTCGCCTGTGGTGACGAGACCGTCCGCCTGTCGGCGCGCCGCTTCATCTTCTCCGCCGGGAGAGGTAATCGTCAACTCATCACCGCCGCAGGCCTGACCCAGCCACAGACCCAGGAGCGACCCCTGCATATGGTCTACCTGACCCGGTCGAAGTTGCCCGATCTATTCGTACACTGTATCGGTGACAATGTCAGCCTGTCGCCGCGACTCACCGTTACCGCGCATCCCGGACCGGACGGGCGTTGTGTCTGGTACCTGGGCGGAGAGCTCGCCGAAACCGGGGTAGACAGCACAGGCGAGCAACAGATTCGGCGTGCGCGAGAATTGCTCGGCGAACTCTTCCCCTGGGCGGATCTCGGCGACGCCGAATGGAAGACCCTGCGCATCGACCGCGCGGAGCCGCGCATGAACAACCAGTTCCGTCCGGATGATGCCGTCATCATTTGCGAGGACAACGCCATCGTCGCCTGGCCCATCAAGCTTACCCTGGCACCGGTACTGGCGGACAAGGTCATGGCAGAACTGTCTCGGGCGGGAATCACGCCTGGCGAGCAGACCGAAGCAGACACATTGCGGAGCGCGCTGCCCGAACCAAGCCTCGCCACACCGCGATGGGAGGTGGCCTGATGCTGGAAACGAGGACTCTGGGCGCCACCGGCATCGACGTCTCCTGCCTCGGCCTGGGCACGGTCAAGTTCGGCCGCAACCAGGAAGTGAAGTACCCGCAGGGTTTCAGCCTACCTAGCGATGTCGAGATCGAACGGCTGCTGGCGCGAGCGCGGGAACTCGGCATCAATCTGCTCGACACCGCGCCTGCCTATGGCAGCAGCGAACAGCGCATCGGGCGGCTGCTGCGCGAGCGCGAGCAATGGGTGATCTGCAGCAAGGTGGGCGAGGAATTTTTAAACGGCGTCTCCCAGTATCATTTCGATGCCGGGCATGTTCAGCGCAGCGTAGAGCGCAGCCTGCGCCACTTGCACACCGATTATCTCGATCTCGTGCTGATCCATTCCGATGGCAATGACCTGCGCGTACTCGAGTCATCCGACTGCGTGGCCACCCTCGAGAAGCTACGGGACAAGGGTCTCGTCCGCGCCATCGGCATGTCCACCAAGACCGTGGCAGGCGGACGCCGGGCGGCCGAGCTGCTGGACGTGGTCATGGTCACGCTTAATCTGGAACAGCGGGAAGAGGCCGTGGTTATCGACCACGCACGAGACCTGGACAGGGGCGTATTGATCAAGAAAGCACTAAACAGCGGCCACGCCAGCGACGCCGTTGCCAACCTGCGCTTCGCCGCGAGCTATCCCGGCGTGAGTAGCGTGATCGTTGGCACCCTCAGTCCCGGGCACCTGGAGTCCAATGCACAGGCGCTCGCGCCAAGCCAGAATTGAGCAGAAAATCCTGAGCACAGGGCTCAGTCGTCGATCCGCTGCATGCGCTCGACGATCGCCGAGGTAGAACAGTTGTCCAGGAATTCCAGAACTCTGACCTCGCCCCCGTAAGAGAGCACGTATTCGCCACCAACCACCTGCTCCACCTTGTAGTCACCGCCCTTGACCAGTATCTCCGGTCTGAGTGACTCGAGCAGGGGTTCCGGGGTGTCTTCGGAGAAACTCACTACCCAGTCGACCGCCTCCAGGCCCGCCAGCACTGCCATCCTGCGCTCCACGGGATTGATTGGACGACCCGGCCCCTTTAGCCTGCGCACGGAGTCGTCGTCATTGATGGCAACGATGAGGCGATCGCCCAGCTTCCTGGCTTCCGCCAGATAACCCACGTGGCCGGCGTGAATAATGTCGAAACAGCCGTTAGTGAAGACGATCTTCTCGCCATGGGCGCGCGCGTCTTCCACGACGATGGCTAATTGCTCGGCGCTCATCATGCCGCGACCGGTGCCCTGTTCCGTGAGCAGCGCGCGCCGCAGCTCCGGGCCGCTGATCGCCGCCGTGCCGAGCTTGCCCACCACCAGGCCCGCAGCCAGGTTGGCCAGCGCCGTGGCATCGGCGAGTCCGTGGCCGGCGGCGAGTGCCGCGGCCAGCACGGAAATCACCGTGTCACCGGCGCCCGTGACGTCGAAGACTTCCCGGGCGCGTGCTGGCAGATGCAATTCTGGCGAGCCGGGTCGGATCAGTGTCATGCCGTGTTCGCCGCGAGTCACCAGCAGAGCCTGAAACTCCAGCTCGGCCACGAGCTCCAGGCCGCGCGCCACCAACTCGTCCTCATGCGCACAGGGTCCCACGACCGCCTCGAGCTCCGCGAGGTTGGGCGTAATCAGGGTCGCGCCGCGATAACGTTCGAAGTCGTTGCCCTTGGGGTCGACGATGACGGGTATGCCCCGTTCCCGGGCCAGGGCTATCAGGCTCGGGACCTGTTGCAGGGCGCCCTTGGCGTAGTCCGACAGCACCAGCGCCTGGATTCCGTCCAACTGCCTGGCGACGCGGAATTCGAGGTCGGCCACATCGGCGGCCGCGAAGGCTTCCTCGAAATCGATCCGGATCAGTTGCTGGTGCTGGCTGATGACGCGCAGCTTGGTGATCGTGGGCTTGTCCGGGGAAACCAGGAAATCGCAATACACACCGGCCGCGGTGAGCCGGCTGCGCAGCTCGTCGCCGTTATCGTCGTCCCCCACCACCCCGATCAGGCGCGCGGCGCTTCCGAGAGCGGCGATATTCAGGGCTACGTTGCCGGCGCCGCCGGGACGATCCTCGCGGTTGCCTACCCTGACCACCGGCACCGGCGCCTCGGGCGAGATGCGACTGGCCGCGCCGTGCCAATAGCGGTCCAGCATGACATCGCCGACCACGAGTATGCAGGCATCCTGAAAGGGCGGTATTTGCAGTTTCATGGCGCTCTCCATTCGGCCCAGCCGGCCCATTCGGCCCA